>NZ_JAZDCT010000035.1:0-66434 GCF_036324045.1 Pseudomonas carassii
CGAGAGGGCGTCAACCGTTAATTTCATTAAAGTGAAATATCGGGGGAAAAGACCGCGTCGGGACTGCCAGGTTTTCGCCACAGCCCTAGCACCTATATATGCAGCCAAGAAACAAAGCGGGGCGGCCTGTCGGCCGCCCCGCTTTCATCCCCGCGCCTTACAAGCTCGGGAACGCAAACTGCGAGGCCTCATGGCTGGCCCGCTGCGGCCAACGCTGAGTGATCGCCTTGCGACGGGTATAGAAGCGCACACCGTCCGGGCCATAGGCATGCAGGTCGCCGAACAGCGAACGCTTCCAGCCACCGAAGCTGTGGTACGCCACTGGCACCGGCAGCGGTACGTTGACACCGACCATGCCCACTTCGATCTCGTCGCAGAACAGCCGCGCCGCCTCACCGTCACGGGTGAAGATGCAGGTACCGTTGCCGTACTCGTGCTCGTTGATCAGCTGCATGGCCTGTTCCAGGCTGTTCACCCGCACCACGCACAGCACCGGGCCGAAGATCTCTTCCTTATAGATGCGCATCTCGGGGGTGACCTTGTCGAACAGGGTGCCACCGACAAAATAACCATCCTCGTTACCGGCCACACGGTAGCCACGGCCATCGACCACCAGCTTGGCGCCAGCGGCAACGCCGTCATCGATGTAGCCCACCACCTTGTCACGCGCGGCGGCGGTCACCAGCGGGCCCATGTCCAGGCCACAGGCAGTGCCGGCACCAATCTTCAGCGCCTTGATCTGCGGCTCCAGCTTGGCGATCAGCGCATCGGCCACCTGGTCGCCGACACACACCGCCACCGAAATGGCCATGCAGCGTTCGCCGCAGGAACCGTAGGCCGCGCCCATCAGCGCGCTGACGGCGTTGTCCAGGTCGGCATCAGGCATCAGCACCGCATGGTTCTTCGCGCCACCCAGGGCCTGGACGCGCTTGCCGCGCTTGGTGCCCTCGGCATAGATGTATTCGGCGATCGGGGTCGAACCGACGAAGCTCAGGGCCTTGACCTCCGGCGCCTCGATCAGCGCATCGACCGCTTCCTTGTCGCCATGCACGACGTTGAGGATGCCCTTCGGCAGGCCGGCTTCCAGCAGCAATTGGGCGATGTACAGGGTCGAGCTCGGATCGCGCTCGGACGGCTTGAGGATGAAGGCGTTGCCGCAGGCGATGGCCAGCGGGTACATCCACAGCGGCACCATGGCCGGGAAGTTGAACGGGGTGATGCCGGCGACGATGCCCAGCGGCTGGAAGTCGGACCAGGCGTCGATGTTCGGGCCGACGTTACGGCTGTACTCGCCCTTGAGCAGCTCAGGGGCGGCGCAGGCGAACTCGACGTTCTCGATGCCGCGCTTGAGCTCACCCGCGGCATCTTCCAGGGTCTTGCCGTGCTCCTCGCTGATCATCTGCGAGATCTTCGCCTCGTTCTGCTCAAGCAACTGCTTGAAGCGGAACATCACCTGGGCACGCTTGGCCGGCGGGGTGTTGCGCCAGGCCGGGAAGGCGGCCTTGGCCGAATCGATGGCCTGCTGGATGGTGGCGCGGCTGGCCAGTTCGACCTTGCGCACGGCCTGGCCGGTGGACGGGTTGAAGACATCGGCGGTGCGTTCGCCCTTGGTGACCAGCTCGCCGTGGATCAGGTGCTGAACAATGCTCATGCAGAACTCCAGATAAAGAAGGTAGAGACAGGCGCGTGGTACTCACGCGCCCGACGTCAAAATCGGAAAAATCAGTCGACCTTGTTCAGGGCTTCGCCCACCGCGTCGAACAGGCGATCCAGCTCTTGCGGCTGGGTGTTGAAGGTCGGCCCGAACTGCAGGGTGTCGCCACCGAAGCGCACATAGAAGCCGGCTTGCCACAGCTTCATGGCCGCCTCGTACGGACGGACGATGGCGTCACCGTCGCGCGCGGCGATCTGGATGGCGCCGGCCAGGCCGTAGTTGCGAATGTCGACGACGTTCTTCGTCCCCTTGATGCCGTGCAGCAGCTTCTCGAAGTGCGGCGCCAGCTCGGCGGCGGACTGCACCAGGTTTTCCTTCTGCAGCAGGTCCAGCGCGGCGATACCGGCAGCGCAGGCGACCGGGTGCGCCGAGTAGGTGTAGCCGTGGGGGAACTCCACCGCGTACTCGGGGGTCGGCTGGTTCATGAAGGTCTGGTAGATCTCGCTGGTGGCGATCACCGCGCCCATCGGGATGGCGCCGTTGGTGACCTGCTTGGCGATGCACATCAGGTCCGGGGTGACACCGAAGGCTTCGGCGCCGGTCATCGCGCCCATGCGGCCGAAGCCGGTGATCACTTCGTCGAAGATCAGCAGGATGTTGTGCTGGCTGCAGATCTCGCGCAGGCGCTTGAGGTAGCCCTTCGGTGGCGGCAGCACACCGGCGGAACCGGCCAGCGGTTCGACGATCACTGCGGCGATGTTCGAGGCGTCATGCAGCTCGATCAGCTTGAGCATCTCGTCGGCCAGGGCGATGCCGCCCTCTTCCGGCATGCCCTTGCTGAAAACGTTGGCCGGCAGCACGGTGTGCGGCAGGTGGTCGACATCCAGCAATTGCCCGAACAGCTTGCGGTTGCCGTTGACGCCGCCCAGGCTGGTGCCGGCGATGTTCACGCCGTGGTAGCCGCGGGCACGGCCGATGATCTTGGTCTTGGTGGCCTGGCCCTTCAGGCGCCAGTAGGCACGAACCATCTTCAGCGCGGTGTCGGCGCACTCGGAACCGGAGTTGGTGAAGAACACGTGGTTCAGGTCGCCCGGCACCAGGTCGACGATCTTCTCGGCCAGCTGGAACGACAGCGGGTGGCCGAACTGGAAGGCCGGCGAATAATCGAGGGTGGCGACCTGGCGGGCCACCGCCTCGCTGATCTCCTTGCGGGTATGCCCGGCACCGCAGGTCCAAAGGCCCGAGAGCGCGTCGAACACCTTGCGGCCCTTGTCGTCGACCAGGTAGTTGCCTTCGGCCGCCACGATCAGCCGCGGATCGCGCTGGAAGTTGCGGTTGGCGGTGTACGGCATCCAGTGGGCGTCCAGCTTGAGCTGGCTGGCCAGGCCGGCCTGGGCGGTTTCGGGCATGTTCATCGGGCGATTCCTCGGAAGACGATTAGGCAACGATGGGTGTTGTTGCAGCTAAATTGTCACGGCGATAAAGTTCGAAAAACCCAGCATTTCTAACCTTCAGTCAGCGGATAACTAAACTAATGAGCCGACGCCCCGATCCCCTCGCCCAGGTCAGCGATTTCGACATCCGCCTGCTGAAAATCTACCGCAGCGTCGTCGAATGCGGCGGTTTCTCGGCGGCGGAGAACGTCCTGGGGATCGGCCGCTCGGCGATCAGCCAGCAGATGAACGACCTCGAGCAACGCCTGGGTCTGCGTCTGTGCCAACGAGGCCGCGCCGGTTTTTCGCTGACCGAGGAAGGCCGCGAGGTCTACCACTCGGCGCTGCAGTTGCTCAGCGCCCTGGAGACCTTTCGCACCGAAGTGAACGGCCTGCACCAGCACTTGCGCGGCGAACTGAACATCGGCCTCACCGACAACCTGGTGACCCTGCCGCACATGCGCATCACCCACGCCCTGGCCGAACTGAAGGACCGCGGCCCGGACGTGCACATCCAGATCCGCATGATCGCACCGAGCCAGGTCGAACAGGGCGTGCTCGACGGCAGCCTGCACGTCGGCGTGGTGCCACAGACCAGCCCGCTCTCGGGGCTCGAGTACCAGCCGCTGTACAGCGAGCGCTCGCTGCTCTACTGCGCGGTCGGCCATCCGCTGTTCTATGCCGATGACCAGCAGATCGACGACGATCGTCTCAATAGCCAGGATGCGATCGCCCCGACCTTCCGCCTGCCGGCCGACATCCAGGCCCATTACCAGGCCCTGCGCTGCACCGCCAGCGCCTCGGACCGCGAAGGCATGGCCTTTCTCATCCTCACCGGGCGCTACATCGGCTACCTGCCCGACCATTACGCGATGTTCTGGGTGCAGCAGGGGCGCCTGCGTGCGCTCAAACCCGCCCAGCGCTTCTATGACCTGAGCCTGAGCTGGGTGACGCGCAAGGGCCGCCGGCCGAACCTGGTGCTGGAAAGCTTCCTCGAGAGTCTGGCTGCGACACGTTGATACGCATCTCTACCGCTAATGCTTGTCACTTCGGCACAGGCAGGTAATCTGTCGGACATCCGTAACGACCCGCCCGGAATCGTCCATGACCCTAGAAGTCCCTGCGCATCGCTCCCCCGCCTCGGGCAAGCCCGCCGGCCGCATTCGCCAGAAGAACGAGCAGGCCATCATCCAGGCCGCCGAAGACGAGTTCGCCCGGCACGGCTACAAGGGCACGAGCATGAACACCATCGCGCTCAAGGCCGGGCTGCCCAAGGCCAACCTGCACTACTACTTCACCAACAAGCTGGGCCTGTACATCGCGGTGCTGAGCAACATCATCGAGCTGTGGGACAGCACCTTCAACGCCCTGAGCGTGGAGGACGACCCGGCCGAGGCGCTCAGCCAGTACATCCGCACCAAGATGGAGTTCTCCCGGCGCAACCCGCAGGCCTCGCGAATCTTCGCCATGGAAGTGATCAGCGGCGGCGAATGCCTGAGCGAGTACTTCAGCGCCGACTACCGCGAGTGGTTCCGCGGCCGTGCCGCGGTGTTCCAGGCCTGGATGGACGCCGGCAAGATGGACCGGGTGGACCCAGTGCACCTGATCTTCCTGCTCTGGGGCAGCACCCAGCACTACGCCGACTTCGCCACCCAGATCTGCCAGGTGACCGGCCGCAGCCGGCTGACCAAGCAGGACATGGAAGACGCCAGCAACAACCTTATCCACATCATTCTCAAAGGCTGCGGCATCAGCACGCCCGCCTGACCCGGACTTATGCCTTCTACCCTGCTCGAGCTCTGCGAGTTCCGCGAGGACATCCGCAAGAGCCGCTTCATCACCCTCGCCGGCCCGATCAGCAGCCCGGCCGAGGCCATGGCCTTCATCGAACGCCACAGCGACCTGGCGGCCACCCACAACTGCTGGGCCTGGAAGCTCGGCGGCCAATACCGCAGCAGCGACGACGGTGAGCCCGGCGGCACGGCCGGGCGCCCAATCCTTGCCGCCATCGAGGCTCAGGACTGCGACCAGGTGGTGGTGCTGGTGATCCGCTGGTACGGCGGCATCCAGCTGGGCACCGGTGGCCTGGCCCGGGCCTATGGCGGCGGCGCCAACAAGTGCCTGCAGCAGGCGCCCAAGCGTTTGCTGGTACAGCGCAGCGAGTTCATCTGCAGTTGCACCTTCAGCGAACTGGCGCTGGTCAAGCTGCGCCTGGGCGAAGTCGACGGCCTGGTGCTGGACGAGCAGTTCACCGCCAACGGCGTCGACCTGCGCATCGCCCTGGGTGACAGCCAGCTCGAGGTGCTGCAGCAGCAGCTGGCCGACCTCAGCCGCGGGCGCATCCTGTTGGAACGGGCTTGAACGTTGCCCACAACTGCTGTGGGCCTGCCTGTGGATAAGCTTGGGGCATTCCGCTGCAAGCCTTGCTCGTCAAGGCTTGTAGCGGATTGAGCATATTTTGATCACATTTGTGTGACACAGATCCAAGTCACTGAAAGCCCGTGAGTTATCCCCAATCATCAGCGCCTGCGCTCCCTGAAACGGGCATTGTCAGGCCGCCGCGCTTGCACACAATTACTGTGGAGCAGCCTGTGGATAACCCGTGAACCACCCCGCCAGGCCCCAGCCCCACCGGCCTTTCAGGCCATCGATCATTTTTTAACCAGTCGCGACAGGGCAGCCGGCCCCCACCTGGTTTATGCTCGTCACCCAGTCCTTCCCCTGTGGAGGGCAACCACCACGTTGTCGCGCGACGAGCGAACCTGTGCACAGCAGCGCTCGCCGCGCCCTTGATATGGAGTATCGCTATGACCGCCAACAAGACCGCCCTGATCATCGGCGCCTCCCGAGGCCTCGGCCTGGGCCTGGTGCAACGCCTGCGCGAAGATGGCTGGAACGTCGTCGCCACCGTGCGCGATCCGCAACAGCCAGGTGCGCTGAGCGAAGTCTCCGGGGTGCGCATCGAGCGCCTGGAGATGAACGACACCGCCCAGCTCGACGGGCTCAAGCAGCGCCTGCAAGGCGAAGTGTTCGACCTGGTGTTCGTCAACGCCGGGGTGATGGGCCCGCTGCCGCAAGACCTGGAGAGCGTGCAGGTACAGCAGATCGGCGAGCTGTTCATGACCAACGCCGTGGCGCCGATCCGTGTGGCCCGCCGCCTGGCCGGCCAGGTGCGCGAAGGCAGCGGCGTGCTGGCGTTCATGAGTTCGATCCTGGGCAGCGTGACCATCCCCGACGGTGGCGAAGTCTGCCTGTACAAGGCCAGCAAGGCCGCGCTCAACTCGATGATCAACAGCTTCGTGGTCGACCTGCAGCGTCCCGACCTGGCCGTGCTGGCCATGCACCCGGGCTGGGTGAAGACCGACATGGGCGGCGAGAATGCCGAGATCGACGTGCTCACCAGCACCCGTGGCATGCTCGAGCAGATCAAGGCCCAGAGCGGCAACGGCGGCCTGCGCTTCATCAACTACAAGGGCGAGGCGCTCATCTGGTAAACCCGGGCGATACCGGCCTGGGTGGGCGCATTGCCCGGCCAGGCCCTGTAGAATGGCGGCCAACCGTACCTGATCGAGATTGCACACATGTATGAATGGCTGAACGCCTTGCCCAAGGCGGAACTGCACATGCACCTGGAGGGTTCGCTGGAGCCCGAACTGCTGTTCGCCCTGGCCGAACGCAACAAGATCGCCCTGCCCTGGGCGGACGTCGAGACCCTGCGCAGCGCCTATGCCTTCAACAACCTGCAGGAATTCCTCGACCTCTACTACCAGGGCGCCGATGTCCTGCGCACCGAGCAGGACTTCTACGACCTGACCTGGGCTTACCTGCAGCGCTGCAAGGCGCAGAACGTCATCCACACCGAGCCGTTCTTCGACCCGCAGACCCACACCGACCGGGGCATCCCGTTCGAGGTGGTGCTCGATGGCATCAACCGGGCCTTGAAGGATGGTCGCGAGCAGCTGGGCATCAGCAGCGGCCTGATCCTCAGCTTCCTGCGCCACCTGAGCGAAGACGAAGCGCACAAGACCCTGGACCAGGCCCTGCCGTTCCGCGACGCGTTCGTCGCCGTGGGCCTGGACAGCTCGGAAAAAGGCCATCCGCCGAGTAAGTTCCAGCGCGTCTTCGACCGCGCCCGCAGCGAAGGCTTCCTGACCGTGGCCCATGCCGGCGAGGAAGGCCCGCCCGAGTACATCTGGGAAGCCCTCGACCTGCTGAAGATCCAGCGGATCGACCACGGCGTGCGCGCCATCGAGGACGAGCGCCTGATGCAGCGCATCATCGACGAGCAGATCCCGCTGACCGTCTGCCCCCTGTCCAACACCAAGCTGTGCGTGTTCGAACACATGGGCCAGCACAACATCCTCGACATGCTCGAGCGTGGCGTGAAGGTCACGGTCAACTCCGATGATCCGGCCTACTTCGGTGGTTATGTCACCGAGAACTTCCACGCCCTGCACCAGCACCTGGGCATGACCCAGGACCAGGCACGCCGCCTGGCGCAGAACAGCCTGGACGCGCGCCTGGTCCGCTAGCCGGCCTGTCGGGCCGGGAGGCAGGCGATCGCGTTGATCTGCTGCTGGCCGAGCGGTGTGAGCTGCACCGCCCGGCTACCCTCCTGCTCACGCACCCAACCCGACTGGGTGAACAGCCGAAGCAGGGCCTTGCCCAGGCAGCCGCCCAGGTGCGGGCCCTGGTCGTTCCATTTGCTGCAGTGGCAGATCACGCAGCCGCGCCGGTCACCAGCGGCCAGCGCATCGATGAACACCCCCAGCGCCTCCAGATGCTCCTTGCCCTCCTGACTCACTGACAGGTACTGCTCGCTCCCCTCCAACCAACCGGCCACATGCAGGCGATGGAGCAGCGCAGCGGCCACTTCGCCGCCCAGGTGGTCGCCACACAGGCGCGCCTTGCGCATCGACAGGGGAATCTGCAGCGTCGTGCCCTGCTCTGCCGGTGAGCGGCTCGCCAGTTGAACGCTGGCCAGCGCCTCCACCGCGGTGCCGACCTCCGGCGTGGCCAGGCGGAAGAAGCGCTTGCGGCCACGCGCCTCATGCCTGAGCAGCCCGGCACTGGACAACAGCGACAGGTGCGCGCAAGCCGACGAGGTGCTCAAGCCGGTGAGCACGGCAAGCTCGTCCGCCGCACGCGGGGTGCCATCGATCAACGCCCACAACATGGCGCTGCGCTTGGGATCGGCCATCAGGTTGGCGACCTGACTGATGCTGCGGACTGCGTTCATGAACCTGAAGCTCCCTGATGAATCCCGCCTGCTGGCGAACGCCGCAGATGCCCTGCCTCCGGTGTGGGCAAGCGCGGGATGGTTCGTGTGCCGGATGGTAGGCGCCAGCCCCGGGAAACGCTCACCCCGCGCTGGTCGCCGGAGGCAGTATAAGCCGCTGGAAGGCACTCGCCGTGAGGGAGGCATGGCCCAAGCGGGTCGGCATTCGCCTCCCAAAAAACGTTCTGAAAGATGCGTCTGTCAGAGCGATAGACGGCTGATCCTGCTCATCCCCCGTACTACCGTGGCTGTAGCGGGAACGAAGCTGACAGCTGCTATCAGGGGGCTCGATATGTCCGACAGTGAAGGGGAATATTTCCGCCTTGCAAAACAGAAGGTCTCCCTACTTCAGACCGTCATGACCGTCAGTCTGGGTACTGACCCTGGTCATGGCACGGGGCGGGGGCAGCGCTACACTAGATCCGCTCCCGCTCACTGGAGGTGGATCGCGATGAAGATTGTCGTCAGTGCGTCGAACCGGAATCCCGCCTGCCCCTGGCAGGTCCAGCTCGACCAGCATGTGGTGAGTTTCCGTAGCGAGGCCGAGGCACGGTCGTTCGTCGCCCTGCTGGAGGCGCGCCTCAACGCGCCCCACCCGCTCACACAGGCCGGCTGGCCTGCAGGCGCCGGGTCAGCATTGCGACACTGACCACCAGCGCGCCGCACAGGCTGATCACCAGCGCCATGGGCACCGCGCTGCCGTCATGCAGCACCCCGACCAGCGCCGCCGCGCCCGCGGCGACGCTGAACTGCAGGCAGCCCATCAAGGCCGAGGCACTGCCCGCCCGCGTACCTTGCCCGCTCATGGCGCAGGCCGAGGCGTTGGGGATGATGCAGCCGAGGCTGGCGATGCACACGAACAACGGCACCAGCAATGGCCACAACTGTGCCGGACGCAACGCCGCGACCACCAGCAACACCAACGCCGCCGCCAGGTACAACCACACCGCCCGTGCCAGCAGGAACGCCGGGCCGCGCTTGGCCAGCAGCCGCGCGTTGACCTGGGCCATCAGGATGAAGCCGGCGGCGTTGGTGCCGAACAGCCAGCCGTAGTGCTCGGGCGGCACACCGTACAGCTTGATGAACACGAACGGCGAACCGGCGATGTAGGCGAACATTCCGGCGATGGCGATGCCACCGGTCAGTGCATGGCCGACGAATACCCGGTCGCCGAGCAGGCTCAGGTACTGGCGCAGCGCGCCCGACAGCGGCTGGCGCGGTATATGGGCCGGCAGGCTTTCCGGCAGGCCCAGGCCGACCGCCAGCAGGCACGCCGCGCTGAACAACCCCAGGGCGAGGAAGATCGACTGCCAGCCGGCCACGTTGACCAGCACGCCACCGAGCATCGGCGCGAGGATCGGCGCCAGGCCCATCACCAGCATCAATTGCGAGAACACCTTGGCCGAGGCCACCGCGTCGCACTTGTCGCTGACGATCGCCCGCGACAGCACCATCCCGGCGCAACCGCCCAGGGCCTGGACAAAGCGCGCCAGGATCAGGCTGTCGAGATTGGGCGCATAGGCGCAGGCCAGCGACGCCACGGTGAACAGGCCAACCCCGAACAGCAGCGGCAGGCGCCGGCCGAAACGGTCGGCCACCGGCCCGTAGGCGAGCTGGCCCAGGGACAAGCCGAGGAAGTAGGCGGCCAGGGTGGCCTGCACATGCTTTTCGTCGGTACCGAAGGCATGCGCCATGGCCGGGAAGGCCGGCAGATAGAAGTCGATCGCCAGAGGCCCGAACGCACTGAGGGCGCCGAGAATCAGCAAGGTTCGCAGGTTCATGGAGAATCCATAGCAGGCTAAGCAAGTTCGCTAGTCTACCTGCACTGGATCGCCCGGCGTTGAAAACCTTTGTAATAATAGATCCTGCGTGTCCTGTAGGAAAAGGCAAGGAACAGGACTCCAGCTCCCACAGGGAGACAGCTCCCTGCACGACAGCGTAGCCCGAAGGGCTGGATGATCTCCTACAGAGGTTGCCTTATCTGGGTGATGCAGCCGTTCAGGCCACCTCGGCCTGATACCCCTCTTCACGAATCGCCGCCAGGATCTGATCCGCCGCCAGGGCGCTCTCCACCCGCACCTGCCGCGCCGCCAGGTCCACTTCCACCCGCGCCGCCGCATCCTGCTCCTGCACCGCTCGGGTCACGCCCTTCACGCAATGGCCACAGGTCATGCCTTGCACATTGAACACTTGCATCGAGGTTGCCTCCTTGTGGGTTTTGCCCAGTCTCAGCCTTGCCATCGGGGCAAGGTCAAGTTCCGAGAAAAACGGCCGGGCTGGAAATCCGCGCGCGGCTCGGCCAAGCTGCGCCTTTGACGATTTTGGCAAGCAGGAGATTTTTCATGATCAGGGCAGCATTGGGCCTCGTCGGATTGCTGGGCGCACTGGCCGTCGTGCCACCGGCCAGCGCCGAGGGCAATTCGGACTACAGCGTGCTGATCATTTCCCGGGAACGCCTGGAGGTGGCCACCAGCTGCGAGATCGGCATCTATCTCAACGACCAGCTGTCCGGCCGCCTGTTCCAGGAACAGGCGACCTCGTTCAACCTGCCGCCGGGCCCCGTCGATGTGCGCCTGCGCCTGCTGCCCGGACAGGTACCCGGCTGCGCGCCCGGTGTCGAGGACCAACGCAGCACGCGCCTGACCCTGCAGGCGGGCCAGATCAACAAATACCGGATCGCCATGGGGCAAAATGGCCTGGTGCTCAAGAGAGCCGGCCTGGGCTATTGACCTTGCCCGCATGGCAAGGTTGATGCTGGAGGCCTGTCCACGGAGGAGAGAGCCATGCCCGCATCCACCACCTTCGACCTGCCGATCGGCGGCATGACCTGCGCCAGCTGCGCAGGTCGGGTCGAGCGCGCCCTGCGCAAGGTCACCGGCACCGAACACGTCAGCGTCAACCTCGCCACCGAGCAGGCCCGGGTCCAGGCCCCGGCCGACAGCCTGCCGGCGCTGGTCGACGCGGTGCGCGACGCCGGCTACAGCGTCCCCACCCGCACCCTCGAACTGCAGATCGGCGGCATGACCTGCGCCAGCTGCGCCGGCCGGGTCGAGCGCGCCCTCGGCAAACTGCCGGGGGTCGAGCAGGTCAGCGTCAACCTGGCCAGCGAACGCGCCCACCTCGAAGTGCTCGAGGGCGTCGATGACGGCGCGCTGATCGCCGCGGTCGAAAAGGCTGGCTACAGCGCCACCCTGCCGCGTGCCACCCACGATGACCAGGCACAGGCCCGACGCCGCCTGCGCAACGAACGCCTGGCGGTCGCCGCCGCCCTGCTGCTGGCCCTGCCACTGGTGCTGCCGATGCTGGTGCAACCGTTCGGCCTGCACTGGATGCTGCCGGCCTGGGCGCAGTTCCTGCTGGCCACCCCGGTGCAGTTCATCCTTGGCGCGCGCTTCTATGTCGCTGCCTGGAAGGCCGTGCGCGCCGGCGCCGGCAACATGGACCTGCTGGTCGCCCTGGGCACCAGCGCCGGCTACGGCCTGAGCCTGTACCAATGGGCCAATGCGCACGCCGGCATGGAGCCGCACCTGTACTTCGAAGCCTCGGCGGTGGTGATCGCCCTGGTGCTGCTGGGCAAGTACCTGGAAAGCCGCGCGAAGCGCCAGACCGCCAGCGCCATCCGGGCACTGGAAGCCCTGCGTCCGGAACGCGCCGTGCGGGTAGTCGACGGGCGCGAGGAAGACGTCGCCATCAGCCAGCTGCGCCTCGACGATGTGGTGCTGGTCAAGCCCGGCGAACGCTTCCCGGTCGATGGCCAGGTGCTCGAAGGCAGCAGCCACGCCGACGAAGCCCTGATCAGCGGTGAAAGCCTGCCGGTGCCCAAGCAGCCCGGCGACGCGGTGACCGGTGGCGCCATCAACGGCGAAGGCCGCCTACTGGTGAAGACCCTGGCGCTGGGCACCGAGACCGTGCTCGCCCGCATCATCCGCCTGGTCGAGGACGCCCAGGCGGCCAAGGCGCCGATCCAGAAGCTGGTCGACCGGGTCAGCCAGGTGTTCGTCCCTGCGGTGCTGGTACTGGCCCTGGTCACCCTGGTCGGCTGGTGGCTGTCCGGCGCACCGCTGGAAACCGCGCTGATCAACGCCGTCGCCGTGCTGGTGATCGCCTGCCCCTGCGCCCTGGGGCTGGCAACCCCTGCGGCGATCATGGCCGGCACCGGCGTCGCCGCCCGCCACGGCATTCTGATCAAGGACGCCGAAGCGCTGGAGCGCGCCCATGCGGTCAACCGCGTGGTGTTCGACAAGACCGGCACCCTCACCTCCGGCAGCCCGCGCATCGTCCACCAGCAGGCCAGCAGCGGCGATGACAACGATCTGCTGCGCCTGGCCGGCGCCCTGCAACGCGGCAGCGAACACCCGTTGGCCAAGGCCGTGCTCGACGCCTGTACCGAGCGCAATCTTGACGTACCGCAAGTGACCGACAGCCAGTCCCTCACCGGCCGTGGCATCGCCGGCCAGGTGGACGGTCGCGAGCTGGCCCTGGGCAACCGCCGCCTGCTCGACGAGAACCGGCTGATACCGGGCGAGTTGGCCGCCAGCGCCCATGCCTGGGAGGCCGAGGGCCGCACCTTGTCCTGGCTGATCGAACTCGGCAGCCAACCCCGCGTGCTGGGTCTGTTCGCCTTCGGTGACAGCCTCAAGCCCGGCGCCGACCAGGCCATCGCCGCCTTGCATGCGCGCCACATCAGCAGCCACCTGCTGACCGGCGACAACCGCGGCAGCGCCAAGGTGGTGGCCGAGGCTCTCGGCATCGACGACGTGCACGCCGAAGTGCTGCCAGCGGACAAGGCCGCCACGGTGGCCGCGCTCAAGCAACAAGGTGTGGTGGCCATGGTCGGCGACGGCATCAACGATGCCCCGGCGCTCGCGGCCGCCGACATCGGCATCGCCATGGGCGGTGGCACCGACGTGGCCATGCAGGCAGCCGGCATCACCCTGATGCGCGGCGACCCGCGCCTGGTGCCCGCCGCCCTCGAGATCAGCCGCAAGACCTACGCGAAGATCCGCCAGAACCTGTTCTGGGCATTCATCTACAACCTGATCGGCATCCCCCTCGCCGCGCTGGGCTACCTCAACCCGGTGCTGGCCGGCGCCGCCATGGCGCTGTCCAGCGTCAGCGTGGTGAGCAATGCCCTGTGGCTGAAGACCTGGAAACCCACCGCCATCGACCAGGAGGCCCCATGAACATCGGCCAGGCCGCCCGCCGCAGCGGGCTCAGCGCCAAGATGATCCGCTACTACGAGTCCATCGGCCTGCTGCGCCCCGCCACGCGCAGCGAAAGCGGCTACCGGCTTTACCAGCAGGAAGACCTGCACAGCTTGGCGTTCATCAAGCGCTCGCGCGACCTGGGCTTTTCCCTGGAGGAAGTCGCCAGGCTGCTGACCCTGTGGCAGGACCGCCAGCGCGCCAGCGCCGACGTGAAGGCCCTGGCCATGCAACATATCGAGGCGCTGAACAAGCGCATCGAGGAGCTGGTGAGCCTGCGCGACACCCTCGGCGAACTGGTGGCCCACTGCCAGGGCGACGACCGGCCGGACTGTCCGATCCTCAAGGACTTGGCCAATGGCAGCGGGTGCTGTCACTGACAGAGACACCAGCCGGTCCTACAGGCGCAACTCCCCCGGTGTCGCGCCGAACAGCTGGCGAAACGCGGCGATATAGGCCGAGGTTGAGTCATACCCGCAGCCCAGCGCGGCCTGGGTGACGCTCTCCCCGGCCTCCAGCAGCGCCAGTGACGACAGCAGGCGCATGCGCTGGCGCCAGTTGCGAAAGCTCAGCCCCGTCTCGCGCTGGAACAGGCGCATCAGGGTCTTTTCCGACACCCCGAGTTGCACCGCCCACTGCTGCAGGGTCTGGGGCAGGTCGGGGGCAGCGATCAAACCGTTGCACAATGCCAGCAAGCCCGGGTGGCGCGGCAGCGGCAGCGAGAACCCCACCTGCGGCAGGGTGCGCAGCTGGTCCAGCAACACGGCCACTAGCCGCGCCTCGGCACTGTCGCCTTCCGGGTAGTTCACCGCGAAGGTGCAGAACTGCTTGATCAGCTCCCGCGCCAGCGGCGTGACCTCCAGTACCCGGCATTCGCCCGGCGCCCAGGGGCAGGCGTCGCGGCGCACGTACAGGCTGCGCATCTCGGCCTGCATCGAGGTCAGCACTTCATGCTCGGTGCCGGCCGGGATCCACACACCCCACTGCGGCGGGGCGAAGTAGCTGCCGTCGCTGGTATAGACACCAAGTACGCCACTGATGGCATAGGAGAACTGCACCCAGTCATGCTGGTGACGGGTGGTCCAGGACCCGGCGCCCAGGCGCTCGGCGCGGGCGTAGAGTGGCCTGGGCAGGTGGTCCAGGGCGGGGATGGGACGCGGTCCGGTGATCGACATGCTGAGGCCTGGTGTCTCGGGTCGGACAAGGGTACCAGCCATCGCCGCCTAGCGTTCGACGATCGCAGTCACCCCCTGTCCGCCCGCCGCGCAGATCGAGATCAGGCCACGCCCCTTGCCACGCTCGCTGAGCAGCTTGGCCATGTTCGCCAGTATCCGCCCTCCCGTCGCCGCGAACGGATGCCCCGCAGCCAGCGAGCTGCCCTTCACATTCAGCCTGGCGCGATCGATCGACCCCAATGGCCCTTCGAGCCCCAGGCGCGTGCGGCAGTAGTCGGCATCCTCCCAGGCCTTGAGGGTGCACAGCACCTGCGCGGCGAAGGCTTCGTGGATCTCGTAGAAGTCGAAATCCTGCAAGGTCAGGCCATTGCGCGCCAGCAGCCGCGGCACCGCGTACACCGGTGCCATCAGCAGGCCTTCCTGGCCATGGACGAAATCGACTGCCGCCGCCTCGCCGTCCACCAGGTAGGCCTGCACCTTCAGGCCCTGCGCCTCGGCCCAGGCCTCGCTGCCGAGCAGTACCAGCGAGGCGCCATCGGTCAACGGCGTGGCGTTGCCCGGCGTGAGCGTGCCCAGGCCGCTGCGCTCGAACACCGGCTTGAGCTTGGCCAACTGCTCCAGGGTCAGGTCGGCGCGCAGGTTGTTGTCCCGGGTCAGACCGAGGTAGGGGGTGAGCAGGTCGTCGTGCCAGCCCTCGCGGTAGGACGCCGCCAGGTGCTGATGGCTGAGCAGAGCCAGCTCATCCTGCTCCTCGCGGCCGATCTGCCAGGTCTGCGCCATGCGTTCGCAGTGCTCGCCCATCGACAGCCCGGTGCGCGGCTCGCCATTGCGCGGCAACTCGGGCTTGAGCAGGCCCGGGCGCAGTTTCAGGAAGGGCTTGAGACGTTCGCCGAGGGTCTTGCCGCGGTTGGCCTGCAGCAGGATCTGCCGCAGCCCCTCGCTCACCGCGATAGGCGCGTCCGAGGTGGTGTCGACGCCCCCGGCGATGCCACTGTCGATCTGCCCCAGGGCGATCTTGTTGGCCACCAGCAACGCCGCTTCCAGGCCAGTACCGCAGGCCTGCTGGATATCGTAGGCCGGCGTCTGCGGCGACAGCCTCGAGCCGAGCACGCACTCGCGGGTCAGGTTCATGTCACGCGAATGCTTGAGCACCGCGCCGGCCGCCACCTCGCCCAGGCGCAGGCCGTGCAGCCGGTAACGCTCCACCAGGCCTTCGAGGGCCGCCGTGAGCATCGCCTGGTTGCTGGCCTTGGCGTAGGCGCCGTTGGAGCGGGCGAAGGGAATCCGGTTGCCCCCCAGGATTGCGACCCGGCGAATTGACTGCATGCCTGTATTCCTCCTGAAACAATTTGAGCCTTAAGCCTAGGTTCTTTTCGGACATTCGAACGACCCTGCCACAAACTTGGTCCACACTTGCATGCTTGCCTTCAGGGAGAACCGTACATGAGTGACCGCTATCTGGGCTTTGCCAACTCCACCCTCGGACGAAAACTGGTCGATGCCCTCGGCCTGCCCCGCCCGGTGCCGCTGGAACGCTGGCAGGCTGGGCGCCTGCGTCCCATCGAGGGCGCGCTGGTTCTGGGCGGCGGGCCGCTGGCAGGCCAGGTGGCGGCGATCGCCCCGCGTCTGACGGCCGACTGCTACGGCTTCGGCAGCGAGGTGCTCGAGGTCCCTGCCTGGGTCGCGGGCCTGGGGCCGAAGCTCAAGGCGGTGGTATTCGATGCCAGTCACCTGTCCGACAGCGATGACCTCAAGCAGTTACGTGAATTTTTCCAACCCCTGCTGCGCAGCCTGGCCTCCAGCGCCCATGTGGTGATCCTGGGGCGTGCGCCAGAAGGCGTGGCCGATGCGCAGGCCAGCGTCGCCCAGCGGGCCCTCGAAGGCTTCAGCCGCTCGCTGGCCAAGGAGCTGCGCAATGGCGCCACGGCCAACCTGCTGTATGTCGCCGAAGGCGCCGAAAGCCAGCTCGAGGGCGCGCTGCGGTTCTTCCTTTCGCCCAAGAGCGCGTTCGTTTCCGGCCAGGTCCTGCGCCTTGCGTCCTGCGCCGCCAAGGTGCAGGACTGGACCCGACCGCTGGCCGGCCGCCACGCCCTGGTCACCGGCGCCGCCCGGGGCATCGGCGCGGCGATTGCCGAGACCCTGGCCCGGGACGGCGCCGAGGTGACGCTGCTCGATGTGCCCCAGGCCCAACGCGACCTTGACGCCCTCGCCGCACGCCTGGGCGGCCGCGCCCTGGCGCTGGACATCTGCGCCGCCGATGCCGCCACGCAACTGCTCGAAGCCCTGCCCCAGGGCCTGGATATCGTCGTGCACAACGCCGGCATCACCCGCGACAAGACCCTCGCCAACATGACCCCGGAGTACTGGGACGCGGTGCTGGCCGTCAACCTCAAGGCGCCCCAGGTGCTGACCGAGGCGCTGTTCGACGGCGGCAAGCTGCACGCGAATGCGCGCATCACCCTGCTCGCCTCGGTCAGCGGCATCGCCGGCAACCGCGGCCAGTCCAACTACGCGGCCAGCAAGGCCGGGCTGATCGGCTTCGCCCAGGCCTGGGCGCCACGCCTGGCCGAACAGGGCGCCAGCATCAATGCGGTGGCGCCGGGCTTCATCGAAACGCACATGACCGCGGCCATGCCCATGGGCCTGCGCGAGGCCGGCCGTCGCCTGAGCTCGCTGGGCCAGGGCGGTTTGCCGCAAGACGTCGCCGAAGCCATCGCCTGGCTCAGCCAGCCGGGCTCGGGCGCGGTCAATGGCCAGGCCCTGCGGGTCTGCGGCCAGGCCTTGATGGGAGCCTGACCATGACCCGACCCTGGCACGACCTGCACAGCCCCGACTCACGACTGAGCCTGTACCTGCGCGCCCTCGGCAAACGCAAGATCCGTGGCAGCCAGTTGCCGGAGCAGGGCCTGCGCTGTTTCCTGCGGGTCGATCCCGCCAACCTGGCGGCCTACCGCCGGCTCTGCCACTTCGCGGACGACGGCCGCCTGCCCGGTACCTACCCGCACATCATGGCCTTCAGTTTGCAACTGCAGCTGCTCACCGCCGAGGATTTTCCCTTCCCGCTGCTGGGGCTGGTGCACCTGCACAACAGCCTGCAGGTGCTGCGCCCCCTGGGCGGCATCGACGGGCTGCGCTTCGCGGTGTATGCCGACAACCTGCAACCCCATGAAAAGGGCGGCACCTTCGACCTGGTGACCGAGGCCGAGGACGGCCTCGGCCTGCTCTGGCGCGAAACCAGTCGCATGCTGGTGCGCGGCCTCAAGCTCGAGGCGCCGGCGGCGGATCTGGCCGAGACAACGCCCGCCGCATTGCCCGAGGCCACCCGCTGGTATGCCGACAGCGATATCGGCCGGCGCTACGCCAGGGTCTGCGGCGACTACAACCCGATCCACCTGAGCAGCCTCACGGCACGCCTGTTTGGCTTCCCCAGGGCCATCGCCCACGGCATGTGGAGCAAGGCCATGGCGCTGGCGGCCTTGCAGGGGCACCTGCCCAAGGCCGGGTATGCCTTTTCGGTGGACTTCCACAAACCGGTGCGCCTGCCTTCGGAGGTGATACTGAGCGCCAGCGAGGCGGGGCCAAGCGGCGAACTACGCCTGGATGGCCACGGCGGGCTGCTGCATATGCTCGGCAGTTGGCGCACGCTCTGATCGGGCTTGCTTTGCAAGACACCTCGCCGGAAGCTATGCGCCACGAGGAGACCCCGATGAACCTGCAAGAACTGACCGAACGCCTGCACCGCATCCGCGACACCAACGACTGGCGGGTATTCCACAGCCCGAAGAACCTGGCCATGGCCGCCAGCGTCGAAATGGCCGAGCTGGTGGAGATCTTCCAGTGGCTGACCGAGGACCAGTCCCGCCGGCTGCCCGCCGACAAGCTCGCCCACGCCGGCCAGGAAGTCGGCGATATCGTCCTCTACCTGTTGCTGCTGTGCAGCGAGCTGGGCCTGGACATGGATGAGGTGGTGCGGGCCAAGCTCGCCGACAGCGAGAGGCGCTTCGCAAAATGAACGACCGTCACTTCGATGAGCTGGCCAGCCGCTTCGCCGAGAAGATCTACGGCGGCGCCAAGGGCGCCATCCGCCTGGCGGTGCTCCAGGCCGACCTGGCCGAAGCCCTGCCCGACCGCCCCCTGCGGGTGCTTGATATCGGCGCGGGCCTCGGTCACATGGCCCTGTGGCTGGCCCAACGCGGCCACCAGGTGACCCTTGCCGAACCCGCCGCGCCAATGCTCGACGGCGCCCGCGCGCGCTTCGCCGAGGCCGGCCAGCAGGCAACCTACATCCAGGCGCCGTGGCAGGACCTGCTCGGCCAGCTCACCGAACCGTACGACCTGGTGCTGTGCCATGCCGTGCTCGAATGGCTGGCCGAGCCCGAGAGCATCCTGCCGGTGCTGCACCAACTGACCGCGCCGGGGGGCTGGCTGTCGCTGGCCTTCTACAACCGCGACGCGCTGGTTTACCGCAACCTGCTCAAGGGCCATTTCCGCAAGCTGCGGCACAATCGCCTGGCCGGTGAAAAGCAGAGCCTCACGCCACAGAAACCACTTGATCCGCGCGAACTCAGGGCGCAACTTGAAGCGCTGTGGCAGGTCGAAAGCGAGAGCGGCGTACGGGTATTCCACGACTACATGCCCAAGGAGTTCCAGGACAAGGCCGAGCTGCTCGACTTGCTGGAGATGGAACTGGCGCACCGCCGCCACCCCAGCTTCGCCGGCCTAGGCCGCTACCTGCACTGGATGTGCCGCCCCCACTGACCCGCTCGCCAGGAGGATCCATGCCGTACCGTCTGCTCTGCCTGGCCCTGCTCCCCCTCGCCCTGGCCGCCTGCCAGGGCAGCAACCCCTATGTCGCCAGCGGCAAGCCGCTGCCGCCGGCGCCGCCCCAGGCCGCCAATACCTTCGATGCCAGCGCCTACCCCGCGCCGGCACGCGACTACGGCCGTTACCGCAGCTGGAGCTGGCGCAACAACCAGCCACCCGGGGGCCTGGTCAACGCAACGCCGGGTCAACTGGCCGACGCGGTGAGCGGCGCCCTCGATCAGCACGGCCTGCGTCCTGCCCACAATGCCCCCGCCGACCTGCTGGTCAGCGCCGACGTGCGTCTGGAACGGCGCCTGCGCCAGGTGCGCGACTACGACTACGATCCCTACTACGGCCCCAACCCTTATGGCGGCGTCGGCTACGGTGGCTATCGCAACGGCTATGGCGGCTACGCCAGCGTGCCGATCGTGCGCACCTACGAAGTCGAGGTGATGGTGGTGCGCATCGACCTGTTCGATGCCCGCAACGGCCAGCCGGTGTGGAGCGCCAGCGCCGAAAGCGGCAGCGACAAGGACTCGCCGCGTGAACGCGAAAGCGCCCTGCGCGAGTCGGTGAGCAAGGCGATGAGCGGCTATCCTCCCAGCTAACCTCCCACGGAGAACCATCATGTTGCGCCGTCTCGTTCTACTGTCCTTCGCCCTGCTGCTGGCCGCCTGTTCGAGCAACAACGTGCAGCACGACTTCGATGCCAGCCGCGACTTTGCCGCCTACCGCAGCTGGGCCTGGCAGGAGCCGGGCCTGCAGTATCGCCCCGACGATCCGCGGATCAAGAGCGACCTGACCGAGCAACGCATTCGCCAGGCGGTCGCCGGCCAGCTCGACCAGCGCGGCCTGCGCCCGGTCCAGGGCAATGCCCGGGCGGATGTGAAGGTGCGCGCCTACCTGATCGTCGAGGACCGCCAGCAACAGATAACCACCAATTACGGCGGTGCCTGGGGTGGCTACTGGGGCGGTTACTGGGGTGGGCCGATGTACAACGAGACGCGCAGCGTCGACTACAAGGTGGCGACCATCCAGGTCGACCTGTTCGACGGCCGCGACGGCAAGCTGGTATGGCGCGGCAGCGCCGAGCAGATCATGAACAACTACCCGCCCAGTCCGCAGGAGCGTAATGCTGCGATCCAGAAGACCGTGACCCAGGTGTTGAGCAACTATCCGCCACATTGAAACCTGAGCGCCTGTAGGAGCGGCCTTGCGCCGCGAAAGGGCCGCACAGCGGCCCCAGCGATCTATGCATGAACGCTGAAATCCAGGGGCTGCTACGCAGCCCTTTCGCGGCACAAGGCCGCTCCTACAGAGTGTTGCGCGCAGTAAGCAAGGCAACTTGCCATCACCTTGACTACACTCCTTGCACCGCCGCCGCGCTGCCGGGCCACAGGCCGGCAAAGGAGTGCCCGTGGTTCCCCGTTCCGCTGTGCGCCAACGCGGCGCGATCGGCCTGATGGCCGCGCTGACCATGGGCCTGGCCCTGGTGTTCATGCTCCTGACCGTCGACAGCGGCCGCCTCTACCTCGAACAACGCAAGCTGCAGCGCATCGCCGACATGGCCGCCCTGGAAGCCGCCGAGCACGGCGGAGTCTGCAGCGGCAGCGGCCCGCAGGCCTCCGCCCTGGCCCGCACCGCAGCCACCCGCAACGGCCACTCGCCCCTCAACCCACTGATCGCCAGCTGCGGCTACCTGCGCACCGGCATCGACAACCTGCGCACCTTCACCGCCGACAACGTGCGCAACGAAGCGATCAAGGTCGAGGTCAGCAACGTGGTGGTCACCAGCGTCGCCGGCGGGGTGTATGCGCTGGTCCAGGGCGGCGCCATCACCCGTACCACCACGCTTCGTGCCAGCGCGGTCGCCGCCAGCCCTGGGCCGCCCCAGGCGATGTTGAGCATTCGTACCACACTCCTGCAAGTCAACTCGATGCAATCAGCCGTTCTCAACGCGCTGCTGAAGGCCATCGGTGCAAGCACCCAACTCAGCGTGCTGGGCTGGCAAGGTATCGCCGATACCCAGCTCAACCTGCTCAGCTATACCGACGCACTGTCGACCGAACTGCACCTGGACCTGGGTGACTACCAGCAATTGCTGAGCCTGGAGACCACTACCCAGAAGCTGTTGGACGTTGCCGTCAAGGTGCTCCAACAAAGTGGGGCCACCGCGCAGGTGACCGGCAACCTGCTCAAGCTTGCGGCAGACCTGACGGGGCCGATAACGCTGGGTGAGCTGCTGAATCTCCAGACCGGGACGGTCCAGGCGGGCCTGGATGCGAACGTTCAACTGCTGCAGCTGGTGCAAGCCATGATTCAGGTGGCGGCGAAGCGGCAAGCCGTGAATGCCGAAATCCCTATCAATGCATTGGGGCTGGTCAACGGTCGCGTGTACCTCAAGGTGATCGACCCTCAGCAAACCTCTGCCGCGGGTGACCCGCGTACCGATGAGTTGCGTGTTCATACAGCCCAGATCCGGGCGCTGGTCTCCCTCGACCTGCCCCTGCTGAGCGGCATCGCCGGGCTGCTCAACGCCGTACTGGACCTGGCCGCGCCACTGACCAACGTGCTCAACAACCTGCTCAGCCTGAACCTGCTGGGCACCGTGCAATCGTTGACCTGCGCCCTGGGCATTCCGTGCAAGGTCAGCGACATCAAGCTGCTGGACGGCCAGGTGCATATCGATATCGGCATCGAAGTCGCCGAAGGCACCAGCCGCCTGCGCCCGGCACCGCCCGACAACTACACGTGCACCCCGAAGAGCCTGTCTACCCTCACCCAGCGCTCGGCGGCAAATATCGCCATCGGCAGGTTCGATTCCCCGGCGGACTTCCTCAACAACGGCACCACCGTGGTCAAGGCCCTGCCGGTCATCGATATCGGCACCAATGTCTGCAGCCGCGTGTTGATCCTGCCGCCGTCCTGCGGCACACGGGTGCCCTATGCCGGCGGTGGCATCGGCCTGCGGGTGGACAGCAAGCTGCTGGGCAGTGGCCCGGTGGAGAAGACGCTGCTCTTCAGCGGTGCCCATGCCCCGACCGAAATCGGCCAGGAACCTGCCTACCAAACCATGGACAGCGACCAGGCCCAGGTGGTGGCGAGCCTGTCCGACACCCTGGCGGGCATCCACCTGGAAGCCTACAAGCCCACCGGCAATGGCGGCCTCGGCCAGGTGCTGGCGCTCACCGCCGGGCTGCTGGACGGGGTGAAGAACATCCTCGAGCCGGTCATCAAGAACCTGCTCAGCCCCCTGCTCGATCCCCTGGTCAACGGCTTGCTCAAGGTGCTCGGCATCGACCTGCTCGACGCGCAGGTCGGCACCAACCTCAGTTGCGCCAGCGGCCACGCTCAACTGGTGCTGTGAAGGGGCAGCTCGACCCGGAAGCACGCGCCCTCGGCGCCGTTGTCCACGCTAAGGTGGCCGCCCATCTGGCTGACGATGCCATGGCTGACCGACAGGCCCAGCCCGGTGCCGACCCCGGCCGGCTTGGTGGTGAAGAAGGGTTCGAAGATCCGCTCGTGCAGCTGCGGATCGATCCCGCCGGCGTTGTCCTCCACCAGCAGCCACAGGCCCCCGCCATGCAGCGCCTGGCGTACCCGGATCCACGGCTGCGCCACCTGCTTTTCCAGCAAGGCGTCACGGGCGTTGACCATCAGGTTGATCAGCACCTGCTCCAGCTGATCCTGATGCCCGAGCACCTGCGCCAGGGCCTCGGGCGGCTCCAGGCGCAGCGTCACGCCCTTGCCGCGCAGGCCTTCCTCGAGCAACGCCCGGGCGCCTTCCACCGCGGCCCAGGCGGCGAAGCGCTCGCGCTCGACCGCCGAGCGCCGGCCATACACCCGCATATGGTCGACAAGGCGAGCGGCGCGCTCGACCTGGGCCTCGATACGGCGCAGCTTGTCTTCCAGATAGGCAGGATCGGCAGCGCCGTTCTCCAGGCGCTTGAGGGTGTTGACCACCGCCATGCGCATCACGTTGAGCGGCTGGTTGATCTCGTGCAGCAGGCCGGTGGCCAGCTCGCCAAGGGTCGCCATCTTCGCGCCCTGCAACAGTTGCTGCTGGCTGCGCCGCACCTCGGTGTTGTCGCGGCCCACGGCCTGGACCTCCAGCAGGTTGCCCTCGGCGTCGAACAACCCACGGTCGGCCCAGACCCACCAGGCATGCTCGCGGCCAGGCAGCTGCAGGCAGATCTCCGCGCTGCTCACCGGCTGCTCCGGTGTCAGCGCCCGCAGGCGCAGGAGGAAGGCCTCGCGCTGGCCGGCGGACAACCACTGCCCCAGGTCAGCGCCCTGCAACTGCTCGGGCATGCAGCCCAGGTAGTCGGCCAGGGGCCGATTACCGAACAGCACGGTCAGGTCCGGGCGATAGCGACAGATCATCGCCGGCGAGTCCTCCACCAGCACGCGGTAGCGTTCCTCGCTCTGGCGCATGCGCTCGGCGGCTTCGGTGGCCTCGCTGACGTCCAGCCACAGGCCGACCACCTCCAGCGGCTGGCCGAGGTCGTCTCGCAGCAGACGGGCCTCGTCGAGCATCCAGTGATAGCCGCCAAGGTGATCGCGCAGGCGATAGCGGCAGCGCACCTGGCCATCGCGCAACAGGCCTCGGGTGCGCTCCAGCCACAGCGGGCGGTCGTCCGGATGCACCGCCAGGCCCGGCTGGCGCGCCTGTTCGCTGTCGGCCGCCCAGCCCAGCAACGGCGCCAGGCTGGCGCTGTAGAAATCGCTGTGCAGCGCGCCTTCGGCATAGCGCTGCACGTAGATCACCGCGGGCGAGCGGGCGATGAGGTTCTCCAGCCGCGCACGGGCCGCGCCGGCCTGCTGCTCCTGGGCCTTGAGGGCGCTGATATCGAGCAGGAAGCCGCGCAATTGGCCGCCCTGGGCCTGGCCGGCCCAATGGAACCAGCGCGGCGGCGCCAGGGGATCGTGGTCCGGCAGGCGCACGCTGAGGCTCAGCGCCTGCCCGTCACGGGCCTGGTCCAGGGCCAGTTGCGCCGGCTCGCGGTCCGCCGGATGCAGGCGGGCAAGCCATTGGCCAAGGCTGACCCGGTTCGCCAACCCGAGGCTCGCGGCCAGGGCCGAGTCCAGCTGCAGCTCGCCGTGCGCCGGCCACTCCCACCACCCCGCGCCCAGCTGGCGCTGCAGGTCATCGAGGTGATGGGCCTGGTGCTGCAGTTGCTGGCGGCGATGGCGCACCAGCAGCGGCTCGGTCAAGGTCCGCACCAGCGCCAGGGCCATGTCGACCGGGGGCGCCTGCCGCGCTCCCGCGCACAGCACCCAGGCCTCGGCCTCCAGGCCCTGACGATAGGGCACCAGAAACAGCGACGCAGCACCGCACAGGGCAAGCAACTCGGGGTCGTCATCGACCTCGATCAGGGTATGGGCCGGCCAACGGTCCAGGCGCTCGCGCAGCCTGCGATCATCAGGCCAGGGCCAGGTCTCGTCGCTGCTGGCGTAGTGGCGCCAGCCCCCCGGTTCGCGCAGCATCAGCCGTAGCACGGCCGCCTGCCAGTGCTCGGCCAGGCTGTGCAGCTGTTCGCGGGTCGTCTGTAGCAGGCGCTCGCTGCCGCATTCGCGCAGAGCGTGGCCTATCTCGCCGAGCAGGGGGCGCTGACGATCCCAGCGCTGTTCGCGCAGCAGATCGCCGATATCGAACAGCTGCAGCATCCAGCCCTGTTCGTGGCGCTGCAGCCAGCCACGGGTGTGCAACGCATGGCCCATGACGGTGTGAAAATCCAGGTCCAGGGGCTGGCCCTGCCAGTCGGCGGGCTGCCCTTCGAGCACCAGCCAACTGTGGCGCTCCAGATAGTCATACACCCGCGCACCCGCCTGGCCGGGCAGTGCCAGCAGGCTGCGCAGCGGACCGCCCAGGCGCAGCACCCGCGCCTGGTCATCGAGCCACAGTTGCAGACCGATGGCCGGCGTCACCTCGGGCGTCTGGGCCGGGGCCGGCGCGGCGAACCAGCGATCGAACAGGCCACCACTCACAGTTGCAGGCTCGCCTGGGCCTGAAGCCGTGTGGGCAGCTTCGGTACATCACCGACTACCGGCAGCACCAGGGTCGGCAGCACCTGCGTCAGGCGCGAGCGCGGGTAGTCGATCACCACCGTGAGCACCTTGTCCGCGCCAACGGTGACCCGGGTGTCGGTAAGCACACTGAACCCCAGCGCGCTGGGCATCCACGCCAACTGCTGGCCGATCACCTGGCGGGCCAGCCTCTGCACGTCCAGCTCGTAGGTCTGGCTGGTCGGGTCCACGGCCACGCAGCGGCGCACGGCCTCGCTGCTGGCCTGGTTGAACGACTGCAGCATCAGCATCGGCAAGGCGTAGCTCACCAGCCCATAGAACACCGCGAAAAACACCATGAATACCGCGACAAACTCGATGGCTGCCGCGCCTTTTTGCCGTCCCGCCGGGCCTGCTTTCATGATCGCGTCTACCCTGACTGTGAGACCTGTCTGAAAGCATAGAACCGTTCAACGAATAGGGATGGCAATTTGCCAATGCAAAGCATTGTTCTCCTGATGTGGCTTGCCTTGTGCACCGAACAAGATGTCCGTGAACGGCAAATCTCCAACGCCCTGACCCTCGGGGTCGCGGCGTGCGCCCTGGCCTGGCTGTTCGCCACCGGACGCAGTTGGATCGGCGCCGACGCCAGCGAAGCCGGCTGGGCCCTGGCCATCGTCATGCTGCTTACCCTGCCCGGCTACATGCTTGGCCGCTTCGGCGCCGGCGACGTCAAGCTGATGGGCGCCCTGGCCCTGGCCACCAGCCCGCAGTACGTGCTCGGCACCTTCATCGGCGCCGGGGTCACCGTGCTGGCCTGGATGTTCGGCCGACGGCGCCTGTGGACCCTGCTCAATCCCAAGGTGAAAAAGCGCCTGCAGGCGCTGGCCGAACAGGTCGGCGACAAGCAGCCCTTCGCCCCCTACGTGCTGGCCGGCTTCCTGTTGACGGCCGTCTGGATCCAATAACCGACCGGTGGGCCGCTTCGACGGGCAAGGCGCATGTACATAATTGCAAAGTGCGACTACTTTTCTACCTGCCAGTGCGTCTGGCCCGGGAGCAGAGCCGATACAACAGGGAGTTGATCGTGAATAAATCCGTCAGTGAGGTGAAAGTGCTGGTGGTCGACGACCAGCCAGTGATCGTCGAAGAGTTGTGCGAATTTCTCGAAAGCGAGGGCTACCATTGCGTCCCCGCCCACTCCACCGGCCAGGCTATCGACTGCTTCAAAGCCGACGAGACCATCGGCCTGATCCTGTGCGACCTGCATATGCCCGAGCGCGATGGCATCGAGCTGGTTCGTACCCTCAAGCAGATCGCCGGGCCGCAGCGCATGTTCGAGGCGATCATGCTGACCGGCCGCGCCGACAAGCAGGATGTGATCCGCGCCCTGCGCGAGGGCTTCGCCGACTACTACCAGAAACCCATGGACCTGGACGAACTGCTCGAAGGCGTGCGCCGCCAGGAAGCGGCGCTGCTCGAACGGCGCCGCAACTTCCGCGAGCTGGGCAGCCTCAACCAGCGCCTGCAGGAGCTGGCCGAGTCCATCGACGATCTCTACCAGGACCTGGAGAAAGCCCGTGGCCAGGGCACCCACCGCCGCGCCACCGACGCCGAGGACGGCGAGGCGGAGCTGCCCGCCGCCTTCGAGAAGCTGTCACCGCGCCAGCTTGAGGTGGCCCGGCTGGTGAGCAAGGGCAAGACCAACTACCAGATCGCCTGCGAGCTGGGCATCACCGAAAACACGGTGAAGCTGTACGTGTCGCAGGTGCTACGCCTGACCCACATGCACAACCGCACGCAGCTGGCGCTGGCGTTGACTCCGCGTTCGTCACCGGTGCATCAGCGGTTTACCACGCATTGACCTTGTGCTTTGTAGGAGATCACACAGCCCCTACTGGCTACGCTGTCGCGCAGGGAGCAGGGTTCCAGCGTTGATGTCGAGATTGCGGGGCCGCTCTGCGGCCCATTCGCGGCACCAGGCCGCTCCTACATTCCATGTTCATGAACCCAAGGCCCGCGCCAGCGCGGAAAAACCTGGCCCGGCCAGGACGATCAGCAGCGCCGGGAACAGGAACACCATCATCACCGCCGACATCTTCGCCGACATCTTCGACACCCGTTCCTGCAAGCCAGTCAGGCGCCGGTCGTCGAGCAACTCCTTGAGCGCCAGCAGTGACTTCATCGAGCCACTGCCCTGCACCAGCAGTTGCTGGAGGATGACGCAGGTGTCGATCAACTCATCCACCGCCAGCAGGCGCGCGGTCTTTTCCAGTTCCGGGCCCAGGGCCAGGCCGGAATCGACCCGCTGCAGGATCAGGCGCAATTCGTCGCTGATGTTCGGCACCAGGCTACGGCCCTCATGGGCCAGCACCCGCAGGGCCTGCTCCACCGCCAGCCCGGTTTCGAAGAGGATGCGCAGCAGCGGGATCAGCAGGCTCACCTCCTGGGCGATCTGCCGCTGACGCCGCGCCGCCGCCAGCACCAGCAGGCGCTTGGGCAGCAGATAGCCCGCGCCCATCGCGCAGAGCACCAGCACGCCCCAGTGCCCGCGGTTTTCCCCGGGCAAGCCATGGGCCAGCAGCAGCGCCACGCTCACCGCCAGCAGCGGCAAGCCCAGCTGCACGGCGGCGAACAGCGCCCGTTGCCGGCTGCGCCGCCAGCCCAGGCGATCGAGCAGCGCCTGGGTCTCGCCATCCAGCCGTTGCAGGCGTCGCCCCAACGGGCTGCTGCCCAGCCACTGCAGCCAGTCGCCGAGCCGTTCGTCACGGGCCAACCGCCCCTGCAGACGCCGCGCCACCCGCTGCCGGGCCCGCCACTGCTGCGCGGCCTGCAAGGCCAACAGCACGAACGCGGCGAACAGGAACAGCGCGCAGAGCAACATGGCCATGCTCACAGGCTCCTCATCATGCGCCACAACACCAGGCAGCCGACGGCCTGCAGGACGAAGGCGAACAGCAGCATCAGTTGCCCGCTGCGGTCGTGCCACATGGCCAACAGGTAGGTGGGGTTGGCGAACAGGAAGTAGCCAACCATGGCCAGCGGCAGCGCGCCGAGGATCCATGCGGTGATGCGGGTCTCGCCGGTCATGGCGCGCAGTTGCCGGTCGCCCTGCTCGTGCTCGCGGATCAGCTTGATCAGGTTCTCCATCAACTCGCTGGCATTGCCGCCGTGGCGCTGGTTGATGCGCAATCCCAGGGCGAACATGCGCAGTTCGGCCTGACCATAGAGTTCGGCGAATTCGTTGACCGCATCCTCCAGCGGCACGCCCAACTGCACGTTGCGCCGCACCCGCAGCATCGCCGAGCGCAGCGGCTCGCGGGTGCTGTCGACGCCGCCGAGCACCGCCTCGTTCAGGGTGCGACCGGCCTTGAGGCTGCGCACGCTGTAGTCGAGCAGGCCAGGCAGTTGCTGGACGATCTGCTGCAGGCGCCGCCGGCAGCGCCAGGCCAGGTAGAGGTGGCCGAGCAAGGGCAGGCCGAACAGCACCATCGACGCCGCCACCCAGCCCGCCACCAGGCCGGCGAGCAGGGTCAGCGCCAGCCAGGCGAACAGCCACGACCTGGGGGAAAAGTCGGCATGGGCCAGGCCCGCCCGCTGCAGCAGCGGGTCGAGCCAGTCGCGCCGGGCATTGCCGCTGCGCACGGCGCGGTAGGCCCGGCCCAGGCGTTCGAGGATGCGTTCCTCGCCGCGCTTGTACAGGCCCAGGCGCAACAGCAGCAGCGCCATGCCCAGGCACAACGGCGACAGCGCCAGCAGCAGCGGGCCCATCACAGCACACCCTCGTGGCGCAGCTTGTTGCCGGCCGGGTTAGGCGCCTCGCGCAGGAAGCCATCGCCGCTGCGCCGGTCGAGGCGGAACAGGGTGTTGGTGACATACACATCGTCGCGTACGCCGACCACTTCCAGCACCTCGCTGACACAGCGCCGGCCATCGGCCAGACGGGTCAGCTGGATCACCACGTCCAGCGCCGCGCAGATCATCTGCCGCAGGGTCTTCTCGGCCACCTGGCGACCGGTCAGACCGACCAGGGTCTCCAGGCGCAGCAACGCGTCCTGGGCGGTGTTGGCGTGCACCGTGCTCATCGAGCCGTCGTGGCCGGTGTTCATCGCGGTCATCACATCGAGCACCTCGGCGCCGCGGATCTCGCCGAGAATGATGCGGTCGGGACGCATGCGCAGGGCGTTGCGGATCAGCTCGCTGGCCTTGATCTCGCCATGGCCCTCGGCATTCGGCGGGCGGGTCTCCAGGCGCACCACATGCGGGTGGTGCAGTTGCAGTTCGGCCACGTCCTCGATGGTCACCAGGCGCTCCTGGGGCGCGATCATCTGGCTGAGGATATTGAGCAAGGTGGTCTTGCCGGTGCCGGTGCCGCCGCTGACCAGGATGTTGCAGCGCCGGCCCACGGCGCGCTCGAGAAAGTCGTAGATCGGCTGGTCGATGGCCCGGGTGGCCAGCAGGTCGGCGCTCTTGAGCATGTCCTGACGGAACTTGCGGATCGACAGGCAAGGCCCGTCCAGGGCCACCGGCGGGATGATCGCGTTGACCCGGCTACCGTCGGGCATGCGCGCGTCGACCATCGGCGACGACTCGTCCAGGCGCCGCCCGAGGGGCGCGAGGATGCGCTGCATGACGCGCTCGACATGGTGGGCGTCGATGAAGCGCAGGTCGGTCTGTTGCAACAGCCCTGCCCGCTCGACGAACACCCGGTACGGGCCGTTGACCAGGATCTCGGTAACGCTCGGGTCGCGCAGCAGCACCTCCAGCGGCCCATAGCCGGTCAGCTCGTCGACGATCTCCTCGGCCAGGCGCTCCATCTCGTAGCGCGACAGGGCCAGGCGCAGGCGCGCCACGTAGTCGCCCACCTGTTCCAGGACGAACTGCGCCAGCACCGGGCGCGCCCCTTCGAGCAGGTTGCGGCCACTGTCCTCGATGGCGTCGATGACATGCCGGTGCAGGGCGCGCTTGAGCACCTGCGGATCGCTGGCCGCATGGCGCGGCCCGCCAAAGGGTTCTTCGTTGCTCATCGGTTGCCCCATAGCCGGTTGAGCCAGGTTTGGCCGGACGGTGCCAGGATTTCCGAGCGCTGCGCCAGGCGTTCGCCCAGACCGCGCAGGGCCTGGGTCAGGCCTTCGCGTGGGGCCAACTCGAACAGGCTCAGGCCCTGGTTCTTGGCGTTCAGGCGCACCTCCGGGCTGTAGGGCATGACCTTGAGCAGGGCCAGCCCGTAGCGCTTGGCCAGGGCGTCGGCATCCGGCGCCACATGGCGCAGGTAGCGGTCCACCAACAGGCTGGCGTGCTCCAACTTGATGCCGCGGTCGCGCCACTGTTCGAGCACGTCCAGGTTGCGCCGGCAGTCGAGGATGTTCTGGTCGGTGTAGACGATCAGCTTGTCGCAGTGGCTGACGATGGTGCGCAGAGCCTCGCTGTCGGCCTGGCCGGTGAGGTTCACGACGATATGCTGGAAGTGCTGGCGCAAGGCGCTGAGCAGCATGTACAGCTCGGCGGCGCTGGACTGTTCCAGGGCCTCGTCGTTGTCGGCGTAGGCCAGGATGCGCAGGCCGCCCTTGTCGCGGGTGAAGGCGCTGTCGATCAGGGTCGTGTCGAGCCGGCGCAGATGGCGCAGCGCATCACCGAAATGGAACGAGGCCTCCAGCCCCAGCAGCGCCAGGCTGTCGCCCCGAGGCAGGCCGAGGTCGAGCAGCAGGGTCTGCTGGCCGCTGTCCTGCACCACCCGCGCCAGGTGCGTGGTGAGCAGCGCGCCGTCGGCGCCACGCTGGGTGCCGAAGAGCACGGTCAGACCGCCCAGGCTGGGATTGCTGGTGGCCGTCGGCAGGCGCTTGCCCAGGCGTCGCACCAGCCCTGCCACCTCGCTGGCCCGCGAGCCATAGGCGACGAAGTCGCGGGCGCCGGCGCGCATGGCATGCAGCACCAGCTGGTTATCCATGCCATCGCCAAGGGCGACGATGGCCAGCATCGGCTTGGCTTCGAGCATGCCCTCGATCAGCGCGCACTGGCCGATCAACTGCTCGCGGTCCAGGCCGATGAACACCAGGTTGCTGAAAGTCATGTCGACCAGCGCCAGCAGCTCGTCGAGGTTCGGACTGCTGGCACCGATCACCTGCCCCAGCGGCGCCAGCGCGCCCTGCAGCCAGTGCAGGTCCTCGTCGGTGCGGGTCAAGGCCAGGTAGGTCTGGTTCAGGCTTTCGTTCATTGGGACAACCCTCCATGGACCCAGACGATGGTGAAGACGCTGTTGTCGAGGGGGATGCCGGGCGAGCCGATCAGGCTGTGCAACTGGCCGGACGCCGCGCAACCCTTGGCCGCCGCCTGCGCCATAGGCGCCAGCAGGGTCAGGGCCAATCCGCCTCGTGGAGTAACACGCAAAGAACTACGCATGGATCGCATCCTTGCCGGTTCAGGGAGACTTGTTGTTATCGCCGCTCTGGGCGCCGCGAATGATCTGCATCGTCGGCGCACCGGCCGCGGCGGCGACCGCCTGGCTGGCCAGGGGCACCTGGGACAGCTGACTGAAGCGATAGAGGTCGCGGTTGGCGCGCTGCAGCTGCGAGCTGGCATCCTGGCCGGACCAGTAGGCCGCCAGCAGGGGCTCGTCGGCGCTGCGCACCGCCAGGCGCAAAGTCCCGGCCTGGGCCGCCAGCATCAGACGGCTGGCCAAGGCTTCGGGCACGGCCAGGCTCACGGTGCGGGTGGTGTTGCTGTTCAGCGATTGCTGCTCGCGCCGGGCCTTCTGTTCTTCGGCCGTTTGCGCCGGGCGTCCGTCGTTGGCCAGCCCGGTCTGCTGGTCGACGCTGAGTACGCGCAGGGCCCGCAGCACCACCTGGGCGGAGGACTGCGGGTTGTTGTTCTCTTCACGCAGGAACAGCAGCACGTCGACGAAGTCCCCTGGGCGCAACTGCCCGGCGGCGCCGCTCACATCGTCGACAGCCACCGCCACGGCGCGCTCATGGGGGCGGATCATCCGCGCCAGCGGGCCACCGGCCTGGAAACTCGACTCTTCCAGCCAACTGCCCGCCGCCAAGGGACGGCTGCTGCGACGTCCAAGCACCTGGTCGAGTTGCTGGAAGGCGCCGGCGGGTACCACCTGCAGACGTTCGACCAGCACATCATCCTCGCTCAAGGGGGTGTTGGCCGGTACCGCCCTGCGCAGCACCACGATGGGTGAACGTGGCGGTTCGGGAGGAGCGACGGGGACCGGCGCGGCGGGAATCACCGCTTCACCGGAGGGGGGCAATGGCGCCGGCGCCGGTTCGGCCGGATGGCTCAAACGCAGGCCCCAGTAACCGGCAAGCAAGGCCGCGATCAGAAACAGGCCGGCGAGGATCATGGTCAGGCGACTGCTCATCTGCGCTCTCCCCTACGCCTGGGACCAATGATGGCAAAAGGTAACTATTTCGCTATTGGACGGTAGCTGAGCCGCTATCTTTCGCCATTACCTGTACCGCATTTTTAGAGCCATGAAATTGACGCGTCGGCAAAACAAAAACTTAGCATCGTCAATTGCAACCAATACTTTTGTATTAATGCCTTCTTACATTTGCACGTCGCCACGGCTTGGCGATGCTCTGATGGCAAAGGGGTATCACTTATCAAGCCCCGCCGACCGGCGCCCATCGAGCGCAAGGAGTAGTGCCATGCTGCTGCAACAGATCCTCATCCATGTGAAGACTTTCCTCCAGCGCAAGGACGGCGCCTCCGGTATCGAATACGCAGTGATCGCGGCGATGGTGGCGGTGATACTGGCCGGCTTCGTCACGCCGATCTCGACCGAGGTGTCGGCGATCATGACCACCATCCAGACCGCGATCACCCAGTGATCGCGCAGCACCTGCATGACGTGTAGTCCCACTGCCAGGAGCCGACCATGCCGACCTCTTCCTTGCGTCAACAGATCCTGCTGGTGGACGACGAGGAAGAGGCCCTGCTGGAGCTGGCCGAACTGCTGGAGAACGAGGGTTTCTGTTGCCACACCGCCACCTCGGTGCGCGCCGCCCTGCAGCAACTGACCCGCCACCCCGATGTCGCCCTGGTGATCACCGACCTGCGCATGCCCGAGGAGAGCGGCCTGGGTCTGGTGCAGCGCCTGCGCGACCACACCGCACGCCAGCACCTGCCGGTGATCGTCATGTCAGGACATGCCGACATGGACGATGTCAGCGACCTGCTGCGGCTGCAGGTGCTCGACCTGTTCCGTAAGCCGATCTACCACGCGCGCCTGCTCGAGACGCTGGAGAACCTGTTTCCCAAGCCGTTGATGCAGGCCGTTAAATAGCTGGCGCTCCCCCCTGTAGGAGCGGCCTTGTGCCGCGAAAGGGCCGCAAAGCGGCCCCTCGATTTCGGCAGCGCCGCGACATTCGCTGGGGCTGCTACGCAGCCCTTTCGCGGCACAAGGCCGCTCCTACAATTGATAACTGAAACTCAGGTTCAGCCGTGGCCGCCGGTTGAAGCTGTCCAGGGCGATGTCCGACATCGGCTTGGCCACCTCGACCGCGATGTTGTAGTAGCGCATATCGCCAAACCGCACCCCCAACGCCGCCGATGACATCTTCGTGTCCCTCACGTCCAGCTCGTTGAACCACGCCCGCGCCGTATCGAGCGCCACGTACGGCTGCACGACCTTGAGCCAGGACCCGTCACGACGGAAGCTGTAGTTGATCTCGTAGGCCAACCCCCAACCCTTGTCGCCCGAGCCCTGGTCGCTGGGGTAACCGCGCCCGAAGTTCTGTCCGCCAAACACCGCCCGCTCGCTGTCGGGCAGGCTGTCGTTGCTCCAGTAGGCCGCCGCCGAGGCCACGCCCTGCCAGTTGTCGGTGAAGTTGTCGCTCTGCACCCCCGACACCCGCAGGCGCAAAAAATCCAGGTCGTAGTCGGCATTGGTGTTCGCCCCCAGGCGATCGAGGCCCTGGTAGACACCGGCACTGAGGATGCGCAGGCGCCGCGCCTCGGCCTTGCGCCAGTCGCCTTCGAAGGACAGCGCGCGAATATCGGTCTCGCTGTCCAGCCGCAGCGGAAAGCCCACCACCTGGTAGTCGATGCGGTCGTTGACCACGTAGAAGCGCCCGACCACCTCCAGCCATTCGCTGGGCGAGGCAATCAACGACTGGCTGATGCCCACCGAGTAGCGTTCGTTCTCACGGTGCTGGGTCAGGTCGATGCCGTTGTCCAGGCGGGTGCGCACTCTGGGATCACTGCGGTAGCGCGAGGCCGACAACACAAGCCGCGAACCCTCGGCATCGAGGAACTGGCTGTAGTCCAGACGGTAGTAATGCTCCTTGTCCTCGCCGGGCGGCACCAGCACGCTGGCGCTCAGTTGCTCGGCAAAACGGGTCTGCGCGTTGCTGCTGGCGCCGAGCAGCGCCTGCAAGTCATCGCGGCTGCCGTCGTTCAGGCTCAGGGTGGTGGTGAGCGGTTTGCGCGTGACCTGGGCCAGCAGCCGGGCCGCGCCGTCAGTGGTGGCCGGGGGCGGCACCTGGGCCTGGAACGTCACTCCAGGGATACGCCCGGCCAGGCTGGTGTAGCGCTCGAAGCTCTCGCGGGTCAGCGGACGCTCGGCCTTGAGGCGCTCCATCAGCTGGTCCAGGTAGGCCCTCGCCGCGCCGATATCGCCCTCGACCTGATAGTCGTGGATATAGCCTTCCACCAAAACCACCCGCACCCGACCATCGACGAAGTCCTGGGGCGGCAGGTAGGCATACGACAGCAGGTAGCCGCCCTGCTGGTAGCGTTGTGTCAGGCGGCGGGTGACCTCGATCAGCTCGGCGAGGGTCACCTCGCGGCCGATCAGCGGCTGATAGTGTTCGCGCAGGTCGCTCAGGGGGTAGACGGTACCGCCTTCGAAGCGCACCTTGCGCACCGCCACCCGCGTGCTCATCAGCAGCGGCGATTGGCGTGCGCTGTCCACGGTGGGCACGCGCAGGCCAGCGGGGCCGGGGCGATAGGCGTCCACCGGGAGGTTCGGCGTGGGCAGGCGGCGCTCGGTCTCGTTGCTGTTGAGGAAACTCGGCAAGGGCTCGGCCCGCGCCAGGCTGGCCACGGACAGCGCCAGCATCGTCACCAGCCATCGGCGCATTCGGACACTCCATGATCCACAGGTGGCAAGGTGACCGGCGTGCGAACGGCGCGCCGATCGGTTTCGCTCACCTTGAGCGTAGCCCGTCGTCCAGGCGCTGCCGGCCTGGCAAACTCGAACAGATCGCCGATTTATAAGACTTTCCCCACTCCCTGTAGTCCATTTCCCAAACATACTCCTATGAAGATTGTCCCCGATCCACCCTACAACCCTCACTCCCTCGAAGCCCCCTCATCCAGGCCACCGAGTACGCCCTGTGCGCCTTGACCGTTGCCCATCACGCCGTGCAGCTCAAACCCAGGTCGCCGGCTGCCGTGTTGATGATGGCGTCGATGCATGAAATGGAGTCGCTGCGTGTGTTGCTCGAAGCGGCATTGATCCAGGTGCAGATGCCGGCGCAGGCGCCGACGTTGCACTAGGCCGCGAGGCATGTGTTGCCTGGTCGGGCCCTTTCGCGGGTAAACCCGCGAAGCAGGCGCCTCGGAACTCGAGAGGGTGCGAGTTCGACTCACTCGCTGACCTGAAACGCCACCCGCGCCGTCTCGCCACTTTCATCCAGCGCACTCAACTCGATGCTGCCCGCCTGTTCGAATCGCACCGGCAGGCTGTCCTGCCCCTGGGTCTCGCCCAGCGGCTGACCATTGAGGAACCACCAGCGCCGCCCCGCGCCGCCCAGGGCCGACACCCGCAGCTGCAACGGCTCGTGGCTGGTGGCCGGGCGGCGCAGGTTGTCGCCGGCGCGCACGCCGACGATCGACAGCGGCGGCGCGCTGGCCACCAGTTGTGGCGGGCAGGCCGGATCCACTGCGGGCAGCCGCGCCGCACGGCGCTCGGCCCGGGGCAGCCAAGGTTCCAGCGGGGCCGGCCACAAGGCGATATCGTGGGCCTTGGCCCTGGGGCAACCGGCATCGACACGCTGCCCCTGGTCATTGAGCCACGCCGTCTCGCGCAAGCCCAGCCCCAGGGGCTGATCGGCCGCCAGCAAGGTCGGCGGCGTGGTGCCGTCCAGGGTCCAGGCAAAACGCTGGCGGCGGCAGTTTGGGTCCTGGCGGTTCATCGGCTGGCCCAACGGCCAACAGATCGCCGCCACGCCCACCGACGCCGGCACCGGCTCGACCGGCACCTCGATGCCGCGCTGGCTGTCGCGATTGCTCAACAGGTCGTGCACCTGCAGCATCAACGGCGCCGCCGAGGCCAGGCCAAACTGGCCCGGCACGGGGGTGCCGTCGGGGCGGCCGATCCACACGCCGATCAGGTAGCGCGGGCCCACGCCCACCGACCAGGCATCGCGAAAGCCGTAGCTGGTGCCGGTCTTCCACGCCAGTTGCGGGCGCTGCACCAGTTCGGCATGGGGGTCGCGGTCCGGCCGGGCCAGGCCGCTGAGGATGCGCCGGGTGATCCAGGCCGAGCCGGGCGATAGCAGGCGGCGCTCCACCAGCGGGTCCTGGGGTTGCAGGCGAATCTTCGCGCTGTTGCCGCCTCGGCCGAACGCGGCATAGCCACCGACCAAGTCCTCCAGGCGGCTGCCCGCACCACCGAGGATCAGCGACAGGTTCGGCTCGGCCAGTGGCGGCAGCACCAGCGGCATGCCACCCATGCGCATTTGCGCGGCGAAACGTTTCGGGCCGTAGGCCTCGAGCAACTGCACCGCCGGCAGGTTGAGCGACAGCGCCAGCGCCGAGCTGGCCGACACCGGACCGCTGAAGCCCATGGAGAAGTTGCCGGGGCGGTAGTCGCCATAACGCCGGGGCACATCCTGCAGCAGCGATTCGGAGTGGATCAGGCCGTCGTCCATGGCCATGGCATAAAGGAACGGCTTGAGAGTCGAGCCGGGCGAGCGCAGGGCGTGGATCATGTCCACATGGCCGAAGCGGCGCTCGTCGCTGAGGTCGATGGAGCCGAGATAGGCGCGCACCGCCATGCTCTGGGTCTCCACCACCAGCAGCGCCACCGAGGTGCGTTCGGGCAGGCGCGCGCGCCAGCCCATCAGCAGGTCTTCGAGGCGTCGTTGCAGGGCGGCGTCGATAGTGGTGCGGATCAGCGGCGGGCTGTCCGGCGTGTTCAGGCGCCGGGCCAGCAAGGGCGCCAGTGCCGGCTCCTGGCGCGGCGCCAGCAGCAGCGGCTCTTCGCGGGCCTCGTCGATGCGCTGGGCCGGCCACACCTGGTACTCGGCCAGGCGCTGCAGCACCTTGTCCCGGGCGCGCTGGGCACGCTCGGGATGACGGTCCGGACGCAGGCGGCTCGGCGCTTGTGGCAGGACGGCGAGCAGCGCGGCCTCGGCGGGGGTCAGGTGCTTCGGCGACTTGCCCAGGTAGGCCCAGCTGGCCGCGGCAACACCCTGCAAGGTGCCGCCGAACGGCGCCCGGTTGAGGTACAGCTGGAGGATCTCGGCCTTGGACAGGTGCCACTCCAGCTGCGCCGTGCGCCAAAGCTGGCGCAGCTTGCCGGCCAGGGTGCGGTCGTGCGGGTCGAGCAGGCGCGCCACCTGCATCGACAGGGTGCTGCCGCCGGACACCACCCGCCCACCGCGCAGGTTGAGCCAGGCCGCCCGGGCCAGGGCCATGGGGTTGACCCCCGGGTGGTGATAGAACCAGCGGTCCTCGTAGGCGAGCAAGGCTTCGAGGTACAGCGGCGAGACCTCGTCCGGGCCGATCGGGTAGCGCCACACGCCGTCGGCGTCGGCGAAACGCCACAACGGCGCGCCGTCCTCAGCCAGCACCACCCGCGCCAGGTCATCGCCCGGCATGGGCAACGGCCAGATGCGGTCGGCCAACCACAGCAGGGCCATGGTCGCCAGCAGGGTGATGGCGACACGCCGCAGCAGCTTGAGCAGACGCGGGCGCGCTAAGCTTGGCATCGGGAACCGACCGGGCCAGATGATGGCCAAAGGCTGGGAATCGCCGATTCGTTGATCAGGAAGCGACTATGCATGTAGAAGGTTTTTTCGAGTGGCTGGGCCAGGTACTGGGTTCGGTGATCCGTTTCATCGTCGACGGCCTGAGCGGGTTGTTCAACCTGCTGGCCAACGCCGGTGGCAATTTCATCGATGGCCTGGCGCGCACGTTGGGCATGGACACCTCGCTGGTCAGCATCCTGGCGCTCGTCGTTGGCCTGATGCTGCTGTACTCGGCGGTGCGCGCGTTCATGCGGGCGTCGATCATCCTCGGGATCATCTGGGCGTTGCTGGGGTTGTGGGTGTTGAGTTGGGTCGTCCATTGAACGCCCTGCGCAGCCCGGTGTAGGAGCGGCCTTGTGCCGCGAAAGGGCTGCGTAGCAGCCCCGGCGGTACTGGCATTGATGCCGAGATCCTGGGGCCGCTTCGCGGCACAAGGCCGCTCCTACAGGGGGCGCGTGAACTCAGCGGGCGCGCACCACCATCTCACCCTGGCTATCGCCAATTGCCTGCAGGTTCGGCCGGTACATCGACTCCACCTGCGGCGGCGGGATGCGGTAGCTGCCCGGGGTCACCGCGCGGGCCAGGTACAGCAGGTGGGTGGTGCCGTAGCTGTCTAGCTTGAGCGCGGCCACGTAGCGGTCGTCACGGTACTCCTGGTGCACCACGCTGGCGTTCTGCATCGACTCGCGCCACTGCTTCACTGCACTGCTGGCGTTGTCCAGGCTGGCGGCGCTCTGTGCCAGGTTCTGGTTTTCCAGTTCCAGGCCCGCCGGCAGCAGGTCGACCACCAAGGCGTCCGGCACCTGGTCCTGGGCCTTGAGCGCCAGGTGCACCAGCACCAGGTCGCCGCTGCGCAGGTTACGCACATCCAGCGCCTGGCCGTTCATGCCCAGGTACTCGCGGCGGATCTCCATGCCGTTGCCGCTGGCGGCCGGGGCCTGGCGCGGATAGCCAGACAGGGTCAGCTGCTGGTACAGGGTGTCGCCACTCTGGTTCTGAAGGGTCAGCGGCGAGGCCAGCAGCGGGCCTTCGAGTTTCATGCCCGAGTCGTTGTTGTCGAACTCACGCACTTCACCGGCGCTGACCAGGCGGGCCTTCCAGTTACCCTCCGGCTTGCCCAGCAGGCCACGGCCGGCGAGGAACAGCGCATTGCGTTCCTGGGTGGACAGCCAGCGGTTGGCGGCCAGCTCGTCGGACAGGCCGAACAGGCGCTGGTCGACCTGGTTGCCGGCGAGGTTGTTCTCCTGCAGCAGGGCGAGGATCAGCGCCTGGTCACGCAGGGCGCTGCCGTAGTCGGCCATCCAGCCCTTGCCGCGGGTCACGGCCAGGCCAGCCTGCAATGCCTGCTGCGAACGCTGCTTGTCGCCCATCTTGTCCAGCGCCACCGCCAGCTGCACCAGCGGCAGGCCGGAGCGGGCGTCGGCGCGGCGCTCGAACAGGCTGCGCAGGGCGCCCAACGGCGCCTGCTGGCTGCGCGCCAGCACCAGGCCGGCGTAGGCCTGCACGGCGAAGCGGGTGTGGTCGGCGTTCTGGCTGTAATCCACTTCGATCAGGTTGCGCTCCTGCACATAACGCAGCAGACGCTCGCTGGCCTTCTTCAGCACTTCGGCCGGTACGCCGTAACCTTGCTCACGAGCACGCAGCAGGAAGTCAGTGACATAAGCGGTTAGCCAGTACTCTTCCTCGCTGTCCGAGCTCCACAGGCCGAAGCTGCCGTTGTAGCGCTGCATGCCCAGCAGGTGCTCGATGCCCATCTCGATCTTGCGCTTGCGCACATCGGCCGGCTCGCCCTTGATGCCCAGGCGCTTGAGGCTGTCGGCATCGGCGTACAGCGACGGGTACAGGCCACTGGTGGTCTGCTCCAGGCAGCCGTAGGGGTAGGCTTCCAGGGCGCGGATCTGCTCGGCCAGGTTCAGCGGCGGTCGGCTCGACAGCGCAAGGCTCGCCTCAAGGCCCGCAGGTTCGAACTCGGCCAGGTCGCTCTCCGGCAGGCTCCAGGGTTGATCCTTGAGGGCCACGCGGTAGTGCTTGAGCATCGCCGGGTAGGCCGGGCGCACGCCCAGGGTCCACTCGCGCTCGAAGGTGTTGGCCGGCTCACCCGGCAGCTGCAGGCCATTGACCTGCACCCGCACCTTGCCCTGGCCCAGGCCGCCCTGGGCCTGCACCGGAATCATCAGCGTGGTGCGCTGGCCTTCGGCCAGGCTGAAGTTCTGCTGGGCACCGCCGACCAGGCTCAACTGCCCTTCGGCGGTCAGTTGCACGCTCAGTTGCTGGGCGCGACCGGACAGGTTGGCCAGGTCCAGCGCCAGGCTGGTACGGTCGCCACCGGCCAGGAAGCGCGGCGCGGACAGCTCGGCGATCAGCGGCGCGGCAACCACGGTCTTGCCTTCGGCCATGCCGAAGTGTTCCTCGGTCCAGGCCTGTGCCATCAGGCGCAGTTCGCCATTGAAGTCGGGAATCTCGACGGTGGCCTGGCCTTCGCCTTTCTCGTCGAGGGTCACCGGCAGGCTCTGCTGGGCCACGATGGTCACCGTGGTGTTCGGGCGCTTGCCGCCCTTGGCCATGGCGGCGTCACCACCGAAGGCGAGGCTGGCCAGGCGGCCCTGGCCGGCCTCGATCAGCTGACCGTAGATGTCGAGCTGGTCGGCGCCATAGGCCTTGCGGCCGAACAGACTGGCGAACGGGTCGGGGGTCTTGAAATCGGTGATATTGAGGATGCCCACATCTACTGCGGACAGCAGCACATGCACCTGCTTCGGCACGCTGCCGTCGGCGTTGACCGCCTTGAACTTCACGGTCAGCGGCTGCTTGGGCCGCATCTTCTCAGGCGCCTGCAACGACACGGCCAGCTTACGCTCGGCGCGGTCCAGCGGCAGGTGCAGCACGCCCACGGCGCGTTTCGGCGTGGCATTGGCCTTGCGCTCGCCCGGTCGGATCACCAGGGCGCTGATGTACAGGTCGTGGCGCGCCCACTTCTTGTCCAGCTCGACGTCGAAGGTCTTGCCCTCGGCGGGTACGTCGATCTCCTGCCACCACAGCGGGCCATCGGCGGACTCGATCATCAGGTAACCGCTACCAGCAGCCGGCGGGGTGACGGTGACCTTGGCGGTGCCGCCTTCCTTGTAGGCAGGCTTGTCCAGGGCGATCTTGACCTGGTCGGGTCGCACGGCGCCACCCTCGGCGTTGTCCTGGGCGCGGTAGCCGGCCCAGAAGCGCGCGCTGGAGACCAGGCCGGTCTGCGGGTCTTCCACCTCGACGCGGTACGGGCCCCACTCCACCTGGAAGTTCAGCTTGGCGGTGGAGCCGGCCTTCACGCTGAGGGTTTCCTCAGCCTGGGTGAGAAATTTCTCGTTGTAGTTGTAGCTCCAGCCGTCGCTCTGCGAGTAGTTCCAGTAGTAGTCGCGGCGCTCGCGGATCAGGCGCACCTTCAGGTTGTCGGCGGCGAGTTTCTTGCCGTTGCGATCGGCCACCAGGAACTCGAATTCCACCGGGCCGTCTCCGTCGGTCTCTTCGCCGTCGAACAGGCCGCGCAGGCCCGGCAGGCGGTCGGCAGGCCAGATCGGCTGCTCCAGGCGCCGGGTGATCGGCCGGCCGCCGGACTCCTGCAGGCTGGCCTGCACGGTCAGTTGCAGCGGCGAGCGGGCTTCGGCCCAGCGGCTTTCGATATCGATGCGGGCCTTGCCGTTCTGGTCGAGGGTGACTTCGTCCAGTTCCAGGTCCTGGTTCAGGTCGGTCTCGGTGACCGCGCCGAACTGGTAGCCCGGCAGCGCCTTCACTGCTTCGCGCAGCGGGCGCACGTAGGCCTGGCCACTGAGGCGGTTGCCGGCGGCCGGCGCGCCGTAGAGGTAACGGCCATTGACCTGGATGGTGGCGGTCTCATCCGGCGCCAGCGGCGTGCTGCTGCCCTTGAGCTCCAGCGCCAGGCGCTCGGGGAGGAAGTCCTCGACGAGGAATTCGTAGACCTGCTTGCGACCACCGCCCAGGTCCAGCAGCAGTTGCCAGCGGCCGGTCGGGGCCTCGGTGGCCAGTTGCAGCTGGTACTGGAACAGGCCGTTCTTGTCGGCCTCCCAGACGAACTTGCGGCTGACCTGTTCGTCCGGGCGGCGCACTTCCACGCTCACCGGCTGGGCCTTGACCGGCTTGCCGTCCTGGTCACGCAGCAGGCCGTTGAGCAGCACGGTCTCGCCCGGGCGATAGAGGTCACGCGGGCCGAAGATGAAGAACTGCAGCGGGTTGGCCTGGGGGCCGGTGATGTCGAACTCGGCCAGGTCCAGGGCAGCGGTGTTCAGGCGCAGCAGGGTGGTGTGCACGCCCTGGGTGGCGATCAGGGTGTCGGCCTTGGCGGTGATCGGCAGCTGGGCATGGCCGTCGCCGTCGGTCTTGGCCTGGGCCAGCAACTTGCCCTTGTCGTCGTGCAGTTCGAGGGTGACGTCCTTGAGCGCCTTGCCGCCTTCCAGGGCCTGGCTGAACACGTCCAGGCGGTCGCGGTAGCGGTGCGCGGAAACACCGATGTCGCTCAGGGTGAACAGGGTCGCCGGCTGCGAATAGTCATAGGTACCCGAGGCGCGCATCACCGCCAGGTACACGCCCGGCTCCTGCAGCGGCTTGATCCCGGCGATCGGCAGCAGCACGGTCTCGCGGGTGTTACGCGCGGGGTTGAGGTCGAAGCGGCCGCTGTAGACCAGCTCGGCCATCTCCAGGGTTTCCTTGGACTGGTAGTAGTACAGGCTTGAGTTGCGGCCCCAATTGACCAGGAAGCTGGAGAGCATGTCCGGTTTGATACGGAAGAACTCGACATCGACCTTGTCGACGTTCAGGGCGATCACCGGCAGGCCTTCGGCCAGGCGCGTGGGCAGCAACGAACCGCGGCTGGCGAAGCCCACGGTGGGCTGCATGTCGCGGGTCTCGAAGCGACTGACCGATTCGGCCTCAAGCGCGTTGCCGTTGACCGAGAGCAGGCCCTCGTCGATGGTCAGGACCATCTTGCGCTGCGGCTCCAGGTGGCGCAGGCGCAGCTCCATCTGGTTGTCGGAGAGTTCCCAGGCGCCGTCGACCTTGCCCTTGACGGTGTCGACCAGGTGCAGCTTGGCGGCGAAGTCCTGGTTGGCGTCCAGCGGCGCGGAGACGCTGACCGACAGGGTGCTGGCGCCGTCGAGCTGGACTTCCGAGACGTCCAGCACGGTCAGCTCGCGACCGGCGTAACGCTTGGCGAGCAGCGCCGGGTCTTCGCGCTTGGCCGCCTTGGTTTCGGCGGGCGCGACGGCGGTGGCGGCATCGGCGGGTGCCGGCTGCTTGTCCGGGGTGGAGGAATCACAGGCACTGAGCAGGGCCAGCGCGCAGGCCAGCAACAATCCTTTGTTGAGCATTTGAGAGAGAACTCTTCGGCAGCGTGTACGTGAGGGGGGCAACTATAGCGCAACGTCGCGGGGCTTACCTGGCGATACGCGGCAAGTGAGACCCTGTTCGCGCCGATTGGTTGCCAGGCGGGTAGAATGCTGGCCATTCGTCAATGGGGCGCGCTGCGCACGCCTTTCGCGGCACAAGGCCGCTCCTACAGGGGCATGCAGTTTCCTGTAGGAGCGGCCTTGTGCCGCGAAAGGGCTGCGCAGCAGCCCCGAGTTCCTCAGGACCTCGCATGTCTTCAGTGTCCATCGCCTGGCGCGACCGCCCCACCCACCACAAGGTCTGGGCCCTGGCCGCGCCGATGATCCTGTCCAACATCTCGGTGCCGCTGGTGGCGCTGGTCGACAGCACGGTGATCGGCCACCTGCCCCACGCCCACCAGTTGGGCGCGGTGGCGGTGGGCGCCACGCTGTTCACCTTCATGGTCGGGCTGATGGGCTTCCTGCGCATGGGCTCCACCGGCTTCGCCGCCCAGGCCGCCGGCCGCGCCGACGGCGCCGCGCTGCGTCAGGTGCTGGTGCAGGGGCTGCTGCTGGCACTGGCCTTCGCCCTGCTGATCGGCCTGCTCGCCCTGCCCTTCAGCCAGCTGGCACTGCACGCGATGCAGCCCAGCGAGGCGCTGCATGCCTCCACCGAGGCGTTCTTCCACACTCGCCTGCTCGGCCTGCCGGCGGCGCTGGCCAGCTATGCCCTGGTCGGCTGGTTCCTCGGCACGCAGAACGCCCGGGCGCCGTTGGCGATCCTGCTGACCACCAACCTGCTGAACATCGCCCTGAACCTGTGGTTCGTGCTCGGCCTGGACTGGGGCGTGGTCGGCTCGGCACGGGCCTCGGTGATCGCCGAGTGGTGCGCCGCACTGCTCGGCCTGGCCCTCACCCGCCCGGCGCTGCGCGCCTACCCCGGGCATATCGCCTGGGCCGCGCTGAAGCGCTGGCAGGCCTGGCGGCCCCTGCTGGCGGTGAACCGCGATATCTTCCTGCGCAGCCTGGCGCTGCAGCTGGTGTTCCTGCTGCTGACCGTGCAGGGCGCCCGGCTGGGCGAAGCGACGGTGGCGGCCAATGCCCTGCTGCTCAACGGGCTGATGCTCACCGCCTACGCCCTCGATGGCCTGGCCCATGCGGTCGAGGCGCTGTGCGGGCATGCCATCGGCGCCCGTGATCGCGGCGCCCTGAAGCGGGCACTGGTGGTGGCCTGCGGATGGTCGTTGATCGTCAGCCTGGGGTTTGCGGTGCTGTTCCTGCTGGGCGGCCATCTGTTCATCGACCTGCAGACCGATATCGCCAGTGTGCGTGATGCAGCGTATCCGTACCTGCCTTATCTGGCGCTGCTGCCGTTGGTGGCGGTGTGGAGTTATCTGCTCGATGGGCTGTTCATCGGCGCCACGCGGGCGCGGGAGATGCGCAATGCGATGCTGGTGTCGGTGGTGATTGCGTTGCCCGTGGCGTTTGCCATGCGTGGGTTCGGCAATCATGGGTTGTGGTTGGCGTTTCTGGGGTTCATGGCGTTGCGGGCGGGGACGCTGGGGTGGGTGGGGTGGCGGTTGCAGCAGCGGGATCGTTGGGTTCGGTGAAGCTGGGGCCCTTTCGCGACACAAGGCCGCTCCGACAGGCATTGCGTATCCATGTGGGAATCCCGGTACCTGTGGGAGCGGCCTTGTGTCGCGAAATGAGGGCGAAGCCCTCACCTGCAGGTTTACAGCCATACGCAATCCCAATGTGAATACTCGCCGGCACGCTTGGCCAACCCTGCACGAATCGGATTGGCAACAATGTACCGGGCAACCGCTTTGACATCCTCTTCCCGCCGTAAGGCCCGGTCGTGATAACCGGTCTGCCAGATGTGCCGCCGTTCGACACCCGCGCGGTAAAGCGCATTGCTGCTACGAGATTTGAACGTACACATCAGTGTGCTCAGACGGATGTGCCCAAGCTCGACAAGCCAATGCACATGGTCTGGCATCAGGACCCAAGCCAAGGTGCGACAAGCATGCTTCTGATCACAAAAGCGCATCTGATTGACCACGATCCGAGCGAGGTTGAAGTCTGCAAACAGCGGTTTGCGGTCGAGGGTTGTGGTTGTCAGTAAATAGAGACGCCCTGGCTCGGAAAATCGGCCTCGACGTAAAAGGCGAGAGTGTGGACTGTCCATGTCGTGCTCCTTTGAACGTTGCATTCAAAGTTAGCCGTGGTGGCAGGGCGGACAGCTACTGGATCATTTCTCGATGTGACTCCGGTGAGGGCTTCGCCCTCATTTCGCGACACAAGGCCGCTCCCACAGGTACCGGGATTTCCACAAGGGATATGCAATGCCTGTAGGAGCGGCCTTGTGTCGCGAAAGGGCCGCAAAGCGGCCCCGGCGATTACGAAGACAGGTACGAAGACCGGGTCAAGCCAAGACGCAACGCATCAAGGAACTGCGTGCGCTCGCGCGCGCTGATCCGGGCGCTGGCCACCTTGTCGCGGTAGTGGGTCATCAACTCCTCCGGCGACAGGTGCACGTAGCGCAGCATGTCCTCGATGGTGTCGTGGGTCTCGATGCCGGCGTGGTACACGCTGCCGTCGGCGTTCTGGTAGATGTTCACCGAATCGGTGTCACCGAACAGGTTGTGCATGTCGCCGAGGATCTCCTGGTACGCGCCCACCAGGAACACGCCCAGCAGGTAGTCCTCGCCTTCCTTGACCGCGTGCACCGGCATGCTGGTCTCGATGCTCTGCTCGTCGACGTACTGGTTGATCTTGCCGTCGGAGTCGCAGGTCAAATCCTGCAGCACGGCGCGGCGCAGCGGCTCTTCGTCCAGGCGGTGCAGCGGGATGATCGGCAGCACCTGGCCGATGGCCCAGGTGTCCGGCAGGCTCTGGAACACCGAGAAGTTGCAGATGTACTTGTCGGCCAGCTTGTCGTTCAGCTCGTCCAGCACCTGGCGGTGCGAGCGCTGGCGGGCCTTGAGCGAGTTGTGCAGGCGACGGCACACGGCGAAGTAGCACTGCTCGGCCAGGGCTTTTTCAGCCAGGGTCAGCTTGCCGTCGGCATACTGCGCGGCCACGTCGCCCATGTAGTGGGTGGCGCGCCAGTAGGTCTCGGTGACCATCTCGATGTCGGTGGGGCCGAGCAGGTCGGCCAGCCACTGCACGGTCTCGGGCAGCGACTCCTTGTTCTCGATGGTCGGCATCTCGTCGTTGTGGCTCTCGACGTCGGTCACCTGGATCACCAGCATGGCGTGGTGCGCGGTCAGCGAGCGGCCGCTCTCGGAGAAGATGTGCGGGTGCGGCAGGCCCTGCGCGTCGCAGAACTCCTTGAGCATCCCGACCACCACGCCGGCGTAGTCGTCCATGTCGTAGTTGATGGAGCTGGCGTTGCGCGAGTGGGTGCCGTCGTAGTCCACGCCCAGGCCGCCGCCGACGTCGATGTGATCGACCGGCAGGCCCAGGGCGCGCAGCTCGCCGTAGTAGCGGATGGCTTCCTTGAAGCCGTGCTGGTAGTCGGCCAGGTTGGCGATCTGCGAGCCCATGTGGAAGTGCAGCAGGCGGATGCCCTGGTCGAGGCCTGCGTCACGGAAGCGCTGCACCACCGAGATCAGCTGGGCGGCGGACAGGCCGAACTTGGACTTCTCGCCCCCGGTGTCGGCCCACTTGCTCGAGGCCAGCGACGACAGGCGCACGCGCAGGCCGACCTGTGGCTTGACCTTCAGCTCCGCGGCTTCCTCGATCACCAGGGCGACCTCGGATTCCTTCTCGATGACGATGAACACGTTGTGGCCGAGCTTCTGGCCCATCAGCGCCAGACGGATGAACTCGCGGTCCTTGTAGCCGTTGCAGACGATGGTGCCGCCCTTCGGCGCCAGCGCCAGCACCGCCAGCAGCTCGGGCTTGGAGCCGGCTTCCAGGCCAATGGAGACGTTCTGGGTGGCGATGATGTTCTCGACCACCGCTTCCTGCTGGTTGACCTTGATCGGGTACAGCGCGGTGTACTGGCTCTGGTACTCCAGGCGCGCAATGTTGGCGTCAAAGGCGCCGGTCAGCTGGCGCACGCGGTCCTGCAGGATGTCGGGGAAACGGACCAGCAGCGGCAGCGACAGACCGCTCTGGCGCAGCTCCTGAACCTGCTCGAACAGGTCGATCGGCGCGCTGTCCGGGCCGTTGGGGCGCACTTCGACGCGCCCGGCTTCATTGATGGCGAAATAACCAGCGCCCCAATGGCGGATGCCATAAACACTGCGGCTGTCGGCCACGGTCCATTGGCTACCATCGTCTTTGCGTGTGCGTCGTACGGACATTCAAGTCCCCTATAGATAAGTCCAAGACACTGCCCCGTCAGGTGGCGGGCGCAGTGTAGAAGCTGAAAATGACGAATCGTCCGTGCCCCCGGATAGACCCTGGCCACGGCATCGAGTTTAGAAAGCGCTGGGCGAAAAGTCGCGCGACGGCCTCAGCCGCCGGATTTCTTCGCCTTGAAGCCCTGTTTGATCAGCTCGCCGAGCAACAGTTCGACGTGGTCGCCCTGAATCTCGATGACCCCGTCCTTGAGCGCGCCGCCGGTGCCGCAGCGACGCTTGAGCGTGCTGGCGAGCTCCTTGAGCTGTTCGAGGGGCAGCGGCACGCCGGTGATGGTGGTCACGGTCTTGCCGCCGCGACCTTTGCTTTCACGACGCACACGGGCAATGCCATCACCTTCGGGGATGACCTGCTGCTTGCAGATGCAGGCGTCCACCGGCTGGCCGCAGTCGGGACAGTGCCGACCGGCATCGGTGGAATATACGAGACCGCCAAGGGCGGCGAAGGAAGAAGCTTTCTTGGCCACTTTTGTTCCTCTGTGCCGAGGACAAAAAACTGGTCGGCGGGAGCCGACCGCGAAGCCCCACTCTGGCAGGGGCGGCGCTACTGCCGCAAGGTCATGCGACAGCCCGAAAAGGGCGCGCAGTGTAACGATAAATCTGGCTGTTGCTAAGTACAGGATTGCGCCATTTTACGAAAGTTTTGCGACCTTCAGATGCTTGGGGCTGCTGCGCAGCCCTTTCGCGACACAAGGCCGCTCCTACAGGGGATCGCGAATCCCTGTAGGAGCGGCCTTGTGCCGCGAATGGGGTGCAAAGCGCCCCCATCAGATCAGGCCAGCCTGGTACCGCTGCAACGCCACCAGCGAATCCGGGCAATACGGCCGCTGCGCGTTTTCCGCCTGGGCCTGCTCGACGCTGATGAACCGCGCCTCGATGACCTCCTCGGGCTGCAAGCGCAGCGGCCCGTCCCACACCGCCGAATACACCGCGCACCACAAGCGGTTGCCCGGCTGCTCGAAGTAGAACGTCTCGTGAAAACGCAACTCGACGCCGCTCACCCCCAGCTCCTCGGCAAGCTCCCGGGCCGCCGAGTCGGCGTAGGACTCCTGCACCCCGACCATGCCACCGGCCGCCACATCCCAGTAACCGGGATACAGCGCCTTGCTCAGGGTGCGCCGGTGCACGCACAGCTCGCCCGCGCCGTTGAACAGCAGGATGAAGGTGCAGCGCCCGATCAGGCCGCGCTCGCGCAGCTCGGCCCGTGGCAGGGCGCCGAGCAGTTGGTCATGCTCGTCGACCCAGGCCACCAGTTCGGCGTCGGAGGCCGCGCGGTGCGCGACCTCGGCAGGATTGACCGGCATCTCAGCCCTGGGACAGCAGTTGGCGCAGGTCGATGACCGCGGCGTTGGCCCGGGAGATGTAGTTGGCCATCACCAGCGAGTGGTTGGCCCACATGCCAAAGCCGCTACCGTTGAGCACCATCGGGCTCCACAGCGCTTCCTGCGAGGCTTCAAGCTCGCGGATGATCTGCCGCACGCTGACCGTGGCGTTCTTCTTCGCCAGCACGTCGGCGAAGTCGACCTCGATGGCGCGCAGCAGGTGCGACAGCGCCCAGGCCTGGCCGCGGGCCTCGTAGAACACGTTGTCGATCTGCAGCCACGGGGTCTCGACCACTTCCTCGTCGACCTGCGGCGCCTGGCCGGGGGCCACGGTCTCGGTCTTCAGGGTGTTGTTCAGCTTGACCCGACCAACGCTGGCCGACAGGCGCTGCGACAGCGAGCCCAGGCGGGTGGCCACGTCGCCCAGCCAGTTGTTCAGGTTGTCGGCGCGGGTGTAGAAGATCGCGCCCTGGTCACCCTTGGCCAGACGGGTCTGGTAGCGGTTCAGCGACTTGATGCCCTCTTCGAACTCCGACTCGCTAGACGGCAGGATCCAGCTCTTATTGTCGAAGTTGAAGCGCGGCTCGGCCTTGGCCAGGTCGGCGTCCTCGGTCGACTGCGACTGGGAGCGGGCGAAGTCCTTGCGCAGGGCGCGGGACAGATCGCGCACCTGGACCAGCACGCCGTATTCCCAGCTCGGCATGTTGTCCATCCACAGCCCTGGCGGGAAGCGGTCGTTGGAGATGTAGCCGCCCGGCTTGTCGAGCAGGGTGCCGGCGACGGTCTTGAGGGTCTCGACGGTGGTGTAGCCGACCACCATCTGCTGGCCATTGCGCTCGGCCGCGGCCTGGGCGTTCTGCTGCACCGGGAACAGCTCGGGCTCCTGGCTCCAGTACCAGCCCAGGCCGATGCACACCAGCAGGTAGAGGCCGATCAGGGTGCCCAGGGCACGGCTCCAGAGGCCGCCGAGGTAGCTACGGGTGGCGGCGCCGCGGGTTTCGACCCGCTCACGGGGCTCGGCCTTGGCCTCGCGGTTTTTCCAATCCAGCATGGCATTGTCCTTAATCAGTCACGAACGGTTCAGGGCTTGGACCACAGGCCTCGGCCAGGGTGCCACGACAAGCCCGCATGCCAGCACTATAAAGCAGACGCCGCCATTCGTATAAGCGACCATCGGGTCGGCAACTGAATGACGGTCCCTGAACACTTTGTTGACCCCAGGCACTCGCTTGTCGGAAAAGCAGTGCTAGCATAGAGCCATCATTGAACCTGCGCCCTCCCACTCATAAGTAGTCAGGACATGACCCAGCCAGCCGAGCCGAGCCACGAACGCCTCAAGCAGCATTTTGCCCAGCGGGTGATCCACCAGGCCCGGCAGATCCTCGAGATCTGGCAGCGCCTGCAGCGTGGCGAGTGGTCCAGCGGCGACCTGGGCGAACTGTGCGAGGCCAACTTGCGCCTGCAGCGCTACGCCGAACGCTTCGAGCAACCCGAGCACGGCAGCCTGTCGACGGCCATCGGCCAAACCCTGCGCGCCATCGAGGCCAACAGCGCGCGGCTCAACTCCGAACTGATCAGCGAACTCAACCGCCTGATGCAGCGCCTGTCACGCACCGGACTGCGCAAGGGCGACCAGCTCGACAACGTGCCCCTGCCGCCGCTGCGCAAGCCGGTGTACATCGTCCTGCAGGACCACGACCGCGCCGAGCGCCTGGCCCAGCAATTGGAATTCTTCGGCCTGAGCGTGCAGGCGCTATGCAGCGCCGAGGCGTTCCAGGCGTCGATGAGCGAGCGCCTGCCGTCGGCCATCGTCATGGACGTGGACTTCACCGGCGCCGGCATAGGCCTGCGACTGGCGGCCCAGGCCCAGCAGGGGCTGGAGCAGCCGGTGCCGCTGCTGTTCTTCTGCCTGCACGAGACCGACACCCCGACCCGCCTGGCCGCCGTGCGCGCCGGCGGCCAGGAGTTCCTCACCGGTACCCTGGACGCCTCCAGCCTGCTGGAAAAACTCGAGCTGCTGACCAGCGCCACCCAGTACGACCCGTTCCGCGTGCTGGTGATCGACGACTCCCGCGCCCAGGCCCTGCACACCGAACGCCTGCTCAACAGCGCCGGGATCATCACCCGCACACTGACCGAGCCGATCCGCACCATGAGCGAACTGGCCGACTTCCAGCCCGACCTGATCATCCTCGATATGTACATGCCCGAGTGCACCGGCCCGGAGCTGGCCAAGGTGATCCGCCACAACGACCGCTACGTCAGCGTGCCGATCATCTACCTGTCGGCCGAGGACGACCTGGACAAGCAGCTCGACGCCATGAGCGAAGGCGGCGACGACTTCCTCACCAAGCCGATCCGCTCGCGGCACCTGGTGACCACCGTGCGCAACCGCGCCGCCCGCGCCCGCCACCTCAAGGCGCGGATGGTCCGCGACAGCCTCACCGGGCTGTACAACCATACCCACATCCTGCAACTGCTCGAAGACTGCAGCTTCCGCGCCCGCCGCGAAACGCAGCCGCTGAGCTTCGCCATGCTCGACATCGACCACTTCAAGAAGATCAACGACCGCCACGGCCACCCCATGGGCGACCGGGTGATCAAGAGCCTGGCGCTGTTCCTCAAGCAGCGCCTGCGCAAGACCGACTTCATTGGCCGCTACGGCGGCGAGGAGTTCGCCATCGTCATGCCCAACACCGCGCTGGAGGCGGCGCACAAGGTACTCGACGAGATCCGCCGGCGCTTCGCCGAGATCCACTACCCGGCCCAGCCCCATGACCTGCAGTGCACCTTCAGCGCCGGGGTGGTGCAGCTGGACGACAGCCTCGATGCGCTGACCATGGCCAGCGCGGCGGACGAGGCGCTGTACCGGGCCAAGCATGCCGGGCGCAACTGCGTGGTCAGGGTCGAGCCGTAGCCACCGGCATGGGCCGCTCTAATGGAAAACTCATAACCCACTGATTTAACTCACCCCTGTAGGAGCGGCCTTGCGTCGCGAAAGGGCTGCGCAGCAGCCCCAGGTTCTAAGCCACCCTCGAAATTGCCGGGGCTGCTGCGCAGCCCTTTCGCGACGCAAGGCCGCTCCTACAGGGGGACAGTTCCCTGCGTGACAGCGCAGCCCAACAAGCTACAGACAGCAACCGGCAAACAATACCGGCACTGTGCCACTTTTTTATGGCGCCAACCCTCCGCCGTCATCACCCCGTCACAAAATCGCAATAACTTCAGGCCCCGACCTCTCCACCCCCCCTCCGCAGGAAGTTCGCGGCTATGCGCCTGAAGTGGCTGACCAATTTCAACACCCTGTTGCTGGTGACCGTGTGTATTGCCCTGGGCGCGACCCTGTGGTGGTCGCAACGCGCCCTGGAACGTCCCTACCAACTGATGGAGCGCTACCTGGGCCTGTCCCAGCAGTTCCAGAACGACGCCGCGCGCAATATCCAGGCCTACCTGGGCAGCGGCGACGCCCTGCGCCATGCCGCGGCGATGGAGGCCAACAAGCAGTTGCAGACCGCCCTGGCCGACTGGCCCGAGGACCTGTCGGCCAAGCTGCGCCCGAGCCTCGACAGCCTGCAGGGCTTCACCGCCAACGAACTGCTCGCCGCCGGCAAGCTGGCGGGCGATCCCCAGGCCCTGCTGCTGCAGGCCGAGCGGGAACTGGGGGCGAACCTCGAACAACTGGCCGGCTACGCCCGTGACAGCGCCAGCAGTGATGCCGGCCGCTACCTGACGCCGCTACTGGAGGCCTCGCTGCATTTGGGCCGGCTGTCCCTGGCCCGTGACAAGCTGGTCAGCAGCGGCCGCGCCGAACTGGCCGCCGAGGTGGAGCGCGAACTGCAACTGATCACCGCCCAGGCCCAGGCCATCGACAGCCTGCCGCTGCTGGGGGTAACCCGCGCCGCCGAATCCAACGCCGACGATTTCGCCGCGATGATGGGCCTGGAATCCCAGGCCAGCAGCCAGCAGGAAGACGTCGCCGTGGGCCTGAAGCGCGAACTGCACAGCCTGCTCGGCCGCTACCCCGGCGAACTGCAGCGCACCCGCGAACAGATCGAGCGCCGCGCCGCCCTGGCCGCCAGCACCGGCGAGCGCCTGGAGGCGGTGCAGCAGGCCATCGCCGGCCTCGAGCCCGAGGTGCGCGGCCTGCACGCCACCATCGCCGGCGAGGTGCGTCTGATCCAGGGCCTGATGATCGGCCTGATCCTGCTGATCGCCCTGCTGATCGATACCCTGCAGCGCCGCCTGGCACGCACCCTGACCAGCCTGGCGCCGGCGCTGTCGCGCTGGGCCGAGGGCGACTTCGCCCAACCCATCGCCTTGGGCCGCACCAACCGCGAGCTGCACGATATCCAGGAATCATTGAATCGCCTGCGCCAGTACCTGGTGGAACTGGTCGGCACCATTCGCCACAACGCCGAACAGGTGGCCGGCAGCAGCCATGCCCTGGCCGGCATGAGCAGCGCCCTGCACGATGGCGCCGAGCGCCAGGCCGGCGACACGGCGCAGATCCGCGACGCCCTGGGCGAACTGGAGGCGACCATCCAGCAGGTGGCCGGCGATGCCAGCGCCGCCGCCGAGGCCAGCCGCGATGCCGGCCGGGCCGTGGAGCAGGGCCAGACGGTGATCGGCCAGAGCCTGTCCGGCCTGCGTTCGCTGGTCGACGAGGTGCAGGGCAACGCGCGGATGATCGAACAACTGGCGGAAGAATCGGCGACCATCGGTGGCGTGCTCACGGTGATCCGGGCGATCGCCGAGCAGACCAACCTGCTGGCCCTCAATGCCGCCATCGAAGCGGCCCGTGCTGGCGAGATGGGCCGTGGCTTCGCCGTGGTCGCGGACGAAGTGCGCTCGCTGGCCCAACGCACCACCGGCGCCACCGGCGAGATCCAGGCGCTGATCGACCGCCTGCAGCAGGCCGCCCGCAGTTCGGTGGACGGCATGCGCACCCAGCTGGAACATGCCGAGGCCACGGCCAACCAGGCACAGTCGGCCGATGGCGCGCTGGATGCAATCGTCAGCGCCATCCGCACCATTTCCGACACGGCGGTGAGGATCGCCGATGTGACCGCGCAGCAGACCGGCGCGGTGAGCGAGATCCGCGATCACAGCGAGCGGATTCATGAGCTGGGCGAGGACAACCTGCAGCGGATTGGCGAAGGGCGTGAGCAGGGCGAGCAGTTGCTCAAGCTGGGGGGCGAGTTGAATACGGCGGTGCGGGCGTTCCGGCTCTAGCCTCTGCATGGTGGGGCTGCTTCGCAGCCCATCGCGGCACAAGGCCGCTCCTACAGGGTTCGCGCACTTCTGTAGGAGCGGCCTTGTGCCGCGATGGGCCGCAAAGCGGCCCCAATCTCGACCAACTCCGCTATCATGCCGCCACGTTCCACCTCGCGAGTCCGCCATGCGCCGCCTGTTTTTCCTGCTGTTCCTGCTGCTGGCCAGCCCCGTCTTCGCCACGGGCCTGCTCGACAACCGCCCCAGCGCCACCCTCGGCGCCGCCTCCAACAGCGCCGACTTCCTGCCGGTGCACGAAGCCTTCAAGCTCAGCCTGGTCCAGGCCGACGCCCAGACCGTCAAACTGCGCTTCGTCGCCACCGACGGCTACTACCTCTACCGCCACCGCTTCCAGTTCCGCACCGAGCCTGCGGACATCCGCCTGGGCGCGCCGAACATCCCCAAGGGCGAGGCCAAGCACGACGAGTTCTTCGGCGATGTCGAGGTGTACCACGGCGTGCTCGACATCGAGTTGCCGCGCAACGACCCACGCGCCTTCACCCTGCTGGTGGGCTACCAGGGTTGTGCCGACAAGGGCCTGTGCTATCCGCCGGAAACCGCGCGGCTGAGCATCGACGGCCAAGGCGCCCCGCTGCCGGCAACCGCCGAGCAGGGCTGGACCTGGAAATCGCTGCTGCTGTTCTTCCTCGCCGGGGTCGGCCTGACCTTCACCCCGTGCGTGCTGCCGATGCTGCCGATTCTTTCCGGTGTGGTCCTGCGCGGCCAGGTTGGCGGCCTGCGCGGGCTGTCGCTGTCGCTGGCCTACGTGCTGCCGATGGCGGCGAGCTTCGCCGTGCTCGGCGCGTTGATGGGCCTGTTCGGCGCCGGCCTGAACCTGCAGGCGCGCCTGCAGTCGGCCTGGGTGCTGGTGCCGTTCGCCGCGTTCTTCGTGCTGTTCGCCCTGGCCATGTTCGGCCTGTTCGACCTCAAGCTGCCGCAGGCCCTGAGCAGCCGCCTGGACAACCTGGCCCACCGCACCAAGGGCGGCTCGCTGCTCGGCGCGGCGGTGCTCGGCGTGCTGTCCAGCCTGCTGGTCTCGCCCTGCGTGTCGGCGCCGCTGGCCGGCGCCTTGCTGTACATCAGCGCCAGCGGCGATGCCCTGGGCGGCGCGCTGAAACTGTTCGCCCTGGGCCTGGGCATGGGCGCGCCGCTGTTGCTGGTGGCCACCGGCGGCGCGGCCTGGCTGCCAAAGAGCGGTCCATGGATGAACACGGTGAAGAACGCCATCGGCGTGCTGCTGCTGGGCCTGGCCATCGGCCTGCTCAGCCGCGTGCTGCCGGGGCCGGCCACCCTGCTGCTGGTCGGCCTGCTGGCCGCCGGCGTGGCGCTGTTCCTCGGCGCCCTGGAGTTCGTGGTCAAGACCCCGCGCCAGCGCCTGGCGCAACTGCTGGGCCTGGCGCTGCTGGTGTACGCCCTGGCCTGCTGGTACGGCGCCTTGAGCGGCCAGGGCGACCCGCTGCGCCCGCTGCCGCCACCAGTCGCGACCAGCGGCGTCGCGCCGACCAAGGCCGACGCCTGGCAGACCCTCACCACCCCCGCCGCCCTCGACGCCGCCCTGGCCGAGGCCAAGGCCGCCGGCCAGCCGGTGCTGCTCGACTGGTACGCCGACTGGTGCATCAGCTGCAAGGTGATCGAGCACGAAGTGCTCAATGCGCCACAGGTCCAGCCGCAACTGGCCGCCTTCCGCCTGCTGCGCTTCGACATCACCGAGAGCAACGCCGAACAACGCGCCCTGCTCGACCGCTACCGGCTGTTCGGCCCGCCCGCGCTGATGTTCTTTGCCGCGAACGGCAGCGAAATGACCACCGATCGGGTCATCGGCGAGATAAACGCCGGCGATTTCGCCCAGGTATTGGCGCGCGTGCGCGGCCAACTCGGGCTATAACTTCCCGCGTCCAGTGAAAAAACCCCGCAGCAGTGACCAGACTTAATCATCTGGTCACATACTTTGCGCGAATCTCGGACATCGTGCTGGCTATTGCCGGGAACTGGACACTCAGCGCCGCTTGCGGCATAGTCGCCGCGCTATGTCGAATTGCCCTACAAAACCAAGGAATCGCAGATGGCAACCCTACTGGTGCTGCACGGCCCCAACCTGAACCTGCTCGGGACCCGCGAACCGGGCCACTATGGCGCCGCCACCCTGGCCCAGATCAATCAGGACCTGGAGCAGCGCGCCCGCGCCGCCGGTCACCATCTGCAATACCTGCAGAGCAATGCCGAATACGAATTGATCGACCGCATCCATGCCGCGCGCAACGAAGGCGTGGACTTCATCCTGATCAATCCGGCCGCTTTCACCCACACCAGCGTCGCATTACGTGACGCATTGCTCGCGGTGAGCATCCCATTCATCGAAGTGCACCTCTCCAACGTGCACAAGCGTGAACCGTTCCGCCACCACTCCTACTTTTCCGATGTTGCCGTAGGGGTGATCTGCGGCCTGGGTGCCACCGGTTACCGGCTGGCCCTGGAGTCCGCGCTGGAACACCTGGCTGCCAACGCACAGCCCTGATGACACAAGGCCTTGGCCCCTTCGGGCCGAGGCTCATGAAGAAACGTTTTCGACACGTTTTAAAAATACGTCCCCGACCGAACCTTGGGAGTTGATGATTAATGGATATCCGTAAAGTCAAGAAGCTGATCGAACTGCTGGAAGAGTCTGGCATCGACGAACTGGAGATCAAGGAAGGCGAAGAATCCGTTCGCATCAGCCGTCACAGCAAGACCCCGGCCGGCGCCCAGTACTTCGCTGCTCCAGCTCCGATGGCCGCTCCGGTTGCCGCCGCAGCACCTGTTGCCGCTGCCGCCCCGGCCGCTGAAGCCGCTGCCGCCGCACCAGCCCTGAAAGGCACCGTTGTCCGTTCGCCAATGGTCGGCACCTTCTACCGTAAGCCTTCGCCAACTTCGCCGAACTACGCCGAAGTCGGCCAGGCCGTGAAGAAAGGCGACACCCTGTGCATCGTCGAAGCCATGAAGATGATGAACCACATCGAATCCGATATCGGCGGTGTGATCGACGCCATCCTGGTGGAAGACGGCCAGCCGGTTGAGTACGACCAGCCGCTGTTCACCATCGTTTGATTCGCGGAGAACCAACGATGTCTGGGAAGCTCGAAAAAGTTCTGATCGCCAACCGCGGGGAAATTGCCCTGCGGATCCTGCGTGCCTGCAAAGAGCTGGGCATCAAGACCGTCGCCGTGCACTCCACGGCCGACCGTGAACTGATGCACCTGGGCCTGGCGGACGAGTCGGTCTGCATCGGCCCTGCATCGTCCAAGGATTCGTACCTGCACATCCCGGCGATCATCGCCGCCGCCGAAGTGACAGGCGCCACCGCCATCCACCCGGGCTACGGCTTCCTCGCGGAAAACGCCGATTTCGCCGAGCAGGTGGAAAATTCCGGCTATATCTTCATCGGCCCGAAAGCCGACACCATTCGCCTGATGGGCGACAAGGTGTCGGCCAAGGACGCGATGATCAAGTCGGGCGTACCGACCGTGCCGGGCTCCGACGGCCCGCTGCCGGAAGACCCGGAAACCGCGCTGGCGATCGCCCGCGAGGTTGGCTACCCGGTGATCATCAAGGCCGCCGGTGGCGGTGGTGGTCGCGGCATGCGCGTGGTGCACAAGGAAGAAGACCTGATCGAATCGGCCAAGCTGACCCGCACCGAAGCCGGTGCCGCGTTCGGCAACCCGATGGTCTACCTGGAGAAGTTCCTGACCAACCCACGTCACGTGGAAGTGCAGGTGCTGTCCGATGGCCAGGGCAACGCCGTGCACCTGGGCGACCGTGACTGCTCGCTGCAGCGCCGTCACCAGAAGGTCCTGGAAGAAGCCCCGGCCCCGGGCATCGACGAGAAGGCCCGTCAGGAAGTCTTCAAGCGTTGCGTCGACGCGTGCATCGAGATCGGCTACCGCGGTGCCGGTACCTTCGAGTTCCTGTACGAGAACGGCCGCTTCTACTTCATCGAGATGAACACCCGTGTTCAGGTGGAGCACCCGGTTTCGGAGATGGTCACCGGCATCGACATCGTCAAGGAGATGCTGAGCATCGCCGCTGGCAACAAGCTGTCGTTCCGCCAGGAAGACGTGGTGATCCGCGGTCACTCGCTGGAGTGCCGGATCAACGCCGAAGACCCGAAGAAGTTCATCCCGAGCCCAGGCAAGGTGAAGCACTTCCACGCCCCGGGTGGCAACGGCGTGCGCGTCGATTCGCACCTGTACAGCGGCTACTCGGTTCCGCCGAACTACGATTCGTTGATCGGCAAGCTGATCACCTACGGCAAGGACCGCGACGAAGCCATGGCGCGCATGCGCAATGCCCTGGACGAGATCGTCGTCGACGGCATCAAGACCAACATCCCGCTGCACCGCGACCTGGTGCGTGATGAAGGTTTCTGCAAAGGCGGCGTCAACATCCACTACCTCGAGCACAAACTGGCCAACCAGGAGTGATCGCGTTAGCGTGATGAAAAAGCCCCGGCCCCGTGCCGGGGTTTTTTATTGCCGATTGTCCCGCCCCTCTCGTGTAGGAGCGGCCTTGTGCCGCGAAAGGGCTGCGCAGCGGCCCCAGGGTCTCAGCGTTGATGCAACGATCGCGGGGCTGCTTCGCCCCCTTTCGCGGCACAAGGCCGCTCCTACAGGTATCGCGCATGCCTCAGGCCATACAATCGCCCCAGCAACCCAATGGAACCCCGCGCAAACCCGAACAGTCCACCGATCAGGCCCACCTTCCAAGGCCTCAAAGGAGACTCCCCATGAAAGGCACTGCGCTATCCGCCCTGTTCGCGGCCGCCACCCTGCTGGCCTCGCCTGTGTTCGCCGCCGACGACCTGTGCGCCATGAACCTGCAGAAGATCGACGACAGCATGGCCACCGCCGGCGCCACCTCCGAAGGCCTGGACAAGGCCATCACCGAGCATGTCGACCAGGCCAAGGCCGCCCAGGCAAAAGGCGACACCAAGGAATGCATCGCCATCACCAGCAAGGTGCTCGAGCGCCTTGAGAAGACCGAGAAAGGCAGCGGCTCGGCCGGTGGCAGCGGTACCTAGGCCCTGCGCTAGCGCGGGCGCCCGAACCATCTGTCGACGCCGCCCGCGTAAACGCGTATACTCGGCCTTGCGTGCTGAAAGGCACGTCAGCTAGAGCTGAGTGTGGGGCCGATTAGGATTCGACGCCGGTAGCGAAACTCTAGGTGCATGCCGAGTTGGTAACAGAACTCGTAAATCCACTGTTGCAACTTTCTATAGTTGCCAATGACGATAACTTCAAGGGCGAAGCTCTCGCTGCTTAACTGCAGCTGACAAGTCCTTCTGGTAGCTTCGGCTCCAGCAATCATCAGGGGATGCCTGTAAACCCGAAATGATTGTCATACAGAACAGGATCGTCGTGCAGCACGTTGGGGGCGAAGCGACTAAAACTTACCCAACTCATCCAAAGCACCCTGCCCGTCGGGCGGCTGCGGATTAAATCAGTAGACACGGCTAAGCATGTAGTACCGACAGCGGAGTACTGGCGGACGGGGGTTCAAATCCCCCCGGCTCCACCAAATCCTAAAAAGAAGACGCCCAATGGGCGTCTTTTTTTGTGCCTGGGATTCAGTGCCTCAGCGGCACCGATGCCATACCGTCACCTCCCCCCCCTCCTCCTTCATCGTCTCCAGCTTGCTGAACTGCTCGCTGGCCAAACGGCTGATGATGCGGATAGCCTGGTAATTCCCGCCGTGTTGCGAAAGCTCAGTTACGGGTTGTGCTCGCACTCCAGCACCTCGTCATGCTGGACCAGCGCCTCGCCGAGGAGCTCGAGGATCCAGACGTAGCTCTGGATAGTGGTCAGGCGTTCATGGTCAGACATGGGGCACCTCCCGGTTGGCGCGGGTGGCGAGGGAGTGGCTGTCGATTGGGTAGAAAGTTGGGGACAGAATGACCGCGGGGGTTGGACGGCGGAGAGCGGATGCGAGGATCCTGCTCAGAATGCGAATAAGCATGCATGAGACTCCAAGTTTGAGATTGGAGCTACCACGATCCTTCCTACGGGATTGGGTGGCAGCTATGTGTGGGGTAGGAATACCGGGAAACTTGGAACCCGGCCAGGCCGAAGCCTGCCCACACACAGCCGCCATGACATCGCAGCAGACGCAAAAAAGGCGCCAGCCGTTGTGTATGGGGCGCCTAGTGCGAGCGCCAAGTTTACCAGCAGGTTCCTACACCTGGTCGCAGATTTTGCTGCGACCTGAGGAATGTAGCCTTAGGCGGGATTGATTCGCAACAGATAAGCCGGTGGGAAATTTCTCTAAATTTGGGTAGGAAAGGGCAGAGAACAGGATTACGACCGGGGCGAAACATCTGGCACTCCAGCTGCTGCGAGTCATTTACTCGCTGACGCCATCAGCACGCCAAAGCAGAAGAAGGTGATGCCCGACAGCTTGCCGACGATCCGCGCGCCACGGTTGCTCGACAACCAGCCCCTGGCGCCGTTGGCCATCAGTGCGTAGCCGGTATGCACCAGCACCACCAGCAGCGCATAGGAGGACACCAGCAGGAAGAACTGTCTGTAGTAACTGCCTTGCGGGCTGATGAACTGGGGAAACACCGCCAGGAAGAAGAAACCGGCCTTTGGGTTTAGCAGCTGGATCGACAGGGCCTCGATAAAGCGCCGCCAGGGTTGCGCGGCGGTATCGGCCAGCACGGGGATGAAGCGCTGAGTTCGCCACATCTTCACCCCCAGGTACAGCAGGTACAGGGCGCCAACGTATTTGAGCACGCTGAAGGCCGTTGTCGAGGCTGCGAGGATCAGCCCGACGCTGCTGGCCGAGAGGCCGGCGACAATGAACGCGCCCAGGGCGATGCCGAGTATCCCAGGTAGCGCGCCGCTCCAGCCATGGCGCAGGGCGTTGGAGAGCGTCAGCACCACCCCGGGGCCGGGGCTCAATACGGTGAGGCTCGCAAGGATGAGGAACAGTCCGTAACTGGCCATGTAACACGCCTCCCGGCAGGGCAAAAGAGGGGCTTCAGCGTGGTGTGTAGCCCAGCCGCTGACAAACGCTTTAATTGCACCGCTGATGTGACTAAATTAGACACATGGCTTCTGCACTCCCTCCCTTGAACGCCGTCCGTGCCTTTGCCTCGGCCGCGCGTCACCAGAGCTTCAGCCGTGCCGCCGATGAGCTGCACGTCACCCACAGCGCCGTCAGCCGCCATATACGCCTGCTCGAAGAGCACCTGGGGGTAATGCTGTTCGAACGTCGCCACCGGCAGTCGGTGCTCACGCCGATCGGACGTACTTACTATGAGCAGATCAGCCTGGGCTTGGCGCAGATCGCCAACGCAACCCAGGCCCTGACCCGAGACAGCGCGCCGCGCAAGGTGATCATCAATGTGCGCCCGTCCTTCGCCGTGCGCTGGCTGATTCCACGGCTGCCCGACTTCATGGCGCGGTTTGCGCAGATTCAGCCTGAGGTCGTGACCAGCACCTTGCCCCCGGATCAATCACGGGAAGCATTCGACGTGGTGGTGCGCCGTGGCAGCTCGGGTTGGGCGAGCAACCTGGAAGCGAACGTGCTGTTCGAGGACGAACTGCTGCTGGTCGCAGCGCCTTCTCTTCTGGCGACGATAGCGCTTCAAGCGCCATCGGATGTGCTGCGCCATACCCTGCTCTCAGGCAGGACACGCAGTGGGGATTGGCAAGCCTGGTGCAAGCTGGCAGGCGTCACTCAGGCAGCACGACAACCGGCACTGCAGTTCGACCATATGCACCTGGTGCTGCAAGCTGCCGTCGACGGCCTGGGCGTGGCACTGTGCCCGGCTTCGTTACTGGGCAAGGACTTGGCCAGCGGACGCCTGTATAGCCCTCTGCCTGAGCTGCGCCTGCCGTTGACCCGCTATTACTATGGGGTGTCCCAGGGGGCGGTTGCTGAAACCCAGGTGTTCATCAACTGGATGTTCTCCCAGTTTTCATGAAGCACCAGCCGATGCGCGCTCTGTAGGAGCGGAGCCGCGAGCCGGTGCAATCCACCGCATCGCTTGCTTCGCGATTAAAGCCGCTCACACAGGGTAGGCGCAGGCCGCACACTCATGGTTTCCTACGCGACAAAAGGGCTGGGCGATCTCCTACAGCGATCGCCAGCGCTTGCGCGCATGAACATAAGCCGCCAGGTCACTGTAGCCAAGCTGTGCAGCAATCTGCGCTCGGCTATCCCCCTGCATCTCCAGATACTGCTCCAGCTCCGCACGCACCCGGTCGAGCAGCACACGAAAACTGGTCCCCTCATCCTCCAGCCGCCGCCGCAAGGTACGTGCACTCTGGTGAAGGTCCTGTGCCTGAGCCTCCAGGGTAAGCGATCGGCCCGTGATAAGGCCTTGGCGAATGCCCTGGGCCACCCGGGCCGACCAGCCACTGAGCTGGGACTGCTGCGCCAACCGGCGCTCCAGTTCCTGGCTCACCACCTCCATCATCCCGGCATGCTGGGTCAGCAATGGCATGTCCAGCTGGGCACGATTGAAGTACAAGCGGTTGTACCCGCAGTCGAACTGGATATCTTCACCAAACCGCTCGCGGTACTCCGGGTAGTACGCTGGCCGACGGTGAGCGAAGCACGCCCGCTGCGGCACGACCGCCGCGCCCATCCCCACGCCCATCACGCTGAGGGACATCACGCAGTAGTGCTCGACCATATAGCGCACCAGGCTGGCTGGCGCATCGATACGCAATTCCACCCCGAGGCAATCACCCTCCTCGACCAGCGCCAGGGTATCCATGTCCGATGCCAGCCGTGCATAGCGCGCCCAGAAGCGAATGGCCTCGGCCAGCGTGGCGCTGTACAGGCAGCCCTGGGCCAGCACATGCCAGTCCTGGCGGCTGAAGTGCGAGAACAGGTGCAAGCCGATGGCCGGATCATGGCTGGCCGCCTTGGCCCAAAGCTGCTCCAGCGCAAGCATGCTGTAGTTGCTGCGCGCCTTCAGCGAATGCGTCTGAAGGTAGCGCTCCAGCACCCGCCCGAGCGGGCCGCGGTGGAATCGCTCGGGCGATGGGTTGGCCGCTTCTCGGGTGATTCTGTCCGTTTCGCGCATATCGTCTGACGGCTTCGTGAATTCTTATGGGTGGGCACCGCCTTGATCGGCACCCACCGGAGAATGCCATGAGCACAACAATAACAAACAGCCCGATACCGATTATTCTCGCCATCCTGATCGGCTTCATCCTCCTCGAAATCACCTGCGCCTGCTTCCTTCAGCCTCGCGGCAAACGCCGGGACGCGATCATCGAGATCGTCGGCAGCGCCCTGCTGATGGTGGTCACCCTGCCGTTGGTCACGTTCCTCAGCAACAGCCTGCTGGAACACTTCGTGCCGCAACTGAAGGGCAGCCTCGCCGGCCTGCACTGGGTGCTTGGGCTCGTCCTGTTCCTGGTGCTGGACGACATGACCCAGTACTGGTGGCATCGCCTCAGCCACAAGGTGCCCCTGCTCTACTCGCTGCACCGTGCGCACCATTCAGCGCCCTACATGAGCATCCGCATCGTCTATCGCAACAACAGCTTCTATTACCTGCTGATGCCCGGCCTGTGGTTCAGCGGGGCCCTGATCTACCTGGGGTTGGCGCCTGTGTATTTCGGCTACCTGATCGTCAAGATGCTGGTCATCTTCGGCGCCCACAGCAGCGTGCCCTGGGATGACAAGCTTTACCGCATGCGCGCACTGCGGCCCGTGATGTGGCTGCTGGAACGGACCATTTCCACCCCCGCGACCCACTCGGCGCATCACGGCCTGAGCGCCGATGACGGGGTGACGCATTACAAGGGCAACTTCGGCAACCTGCTGTTCTTCTGGGACGTGCTGTTCGGCACGGCAAAGATCACCCGCCGCCGCCCGCAACATTACGGTATCGAAGACATGCGCCCGGTCAGCTGGCAGGAGGAGCTGTTCTGGCCGCTGATGCGTGGCAAGTCGACCAGCATGCCGACGGAATCGGATCAGGAGTTGGCCAAATGAGCCTGAATATCGTACTCGTGGCCGGCTCCAGCCAGCCGGACAGCCAGTCGGCGAAGGTGGCTGCCTTTCTCGGCCAACGCCTGCAGACATTGCAACTGAGCGAGCTGCCGAGGGTGATCGATCTGGGGCGTGCGCCGCTACCGTTGTGGCCAGCCAAGGATGAACACGGACTCTGGGCCGAGTATGCAGCCCTGTTGCGTGAAGCCGATGCCCTTGTGGTGCTGACCCCGGAATGGCATGGCATGGCCTGCCCGGCGTTGAAAAACCTGTTCGTCTACGCCGGCTACCGCGAGTTGGGGCACAAGCCGGCACTGCTGGTCGGAGTGTCCTCTGGCCAGGGCGGGAGCTACCCGCTGTCTGAATTGCGTGCGTCCAGCTACAAGAACTGCCGCATCTGCTACCTGCCCGAGCAGTTGATCGTGCGCCAGGTGGAGGACGTGATGAATGACCCGCAAAGCGCAAGCACGCAAGACCTGCGCATTCGTCGCCGGGCCGACTGGGCGCTTCAGGTGCTAGGCGAATATGCCAGGGCGCTCAGGGGGATGAATGAGCGCGTCGAAATGGAGGAGCCGGAATTCGCCAACGGGATGTGAGGGGTCATGGCCGCTATCGATCGATAGCGGCTGCCTCGGCCTGCCCCCGCTTAACGCCTCGCCTCAATGAGAGACGGGTCGAATGCGCGACAAAAGGCTCGCCCTGGCGCATCTGGCTATCCAGGGCAAGCAGCTCAGCGCGGTACTTATCCACAGAGAAGTCCGGCACCCACCATATGCATTTGCGAAGAATCCACACGACTGCGCCTACGTCATGGAACAGCATGCGGCAGCGGGCTGTGCGCAGGCCAGTCACCGTCAGCCCGGCTGCCTGTGCTGCTGCCACTTCGTCCTGCGGATCGCGCATTAGCCGCTCACGTGGCAATGGCCCCAGGAAATGCTCGATCAGCTCGAAGGCCGAGGCTGGCCCTACGTGCTGGGCGAAGTAGTGTCCATCAGGTCGGAGGACGCGATGAATCTCGCTCCAGTCCGGTTGCACAGGGTGGCGTGAGGTGGCCAGCTCGAATGAGGCGTCGGCGAATGGGAGCGCGGTACCGGGGGCTACCTGCACGACCTGAACGCCGCGCGGACCCAGGCGTTCGTGTGCCTTGCGGGCGTTGGGTGGCCAGGCTTCAGTCGCGCACATGACGGGCGGAAAGCGCGGAGCCTCATCCAGTACCTCACCGCCGCCAGTGTCGAGATCCAGCGCTGCGCAGACGGCACTCAGACGCTGCACAAGGAGCTGGGCATAGCCCCATGACGGGCGCTGCTCGGAGGCGCGTCCTGCCAGCCAATCGAAGCCCCAGCCGGTCACATCCGCTGCCTTGGCCTCGGCTATCAGGTCGTCAAAGGGTTTCATTCGATGGTCCAGGTTAATGCTTGTATTGAGGCCAGTATAAGTCGGGTAGGAGCGGCCTTGTGCCGCGAATGGGCTGCGTAGCGGCCCCAGGATCTTGGGTCTGTCTCAGGATTGTCGGGGCTGCCTTGCAGCCCTTTCGCGACACAAGGCCGCTCCTACAGGGGGCGGTGTTGGTTTCTGTCACGCG
>NZ_JAZDCT010000036.1:0-64486 GCF_036324045.1 Pseudomonas carassii
CCGCGAAAGGGCTGCAAAGCAGCCCCATGGCCCTCAACCGTCAACCTCGATTTCAATAATCTCGATCATCTGATCCCCCACCGGCCTTCGCCACAACACCTCATCCCCAGGCCCCGCCCCCAGCAACGCCCGCCCCAGCGGAGAGCCCCAGTTGATCAGCCCGTGCAGCGCATCTGCCTGGTCTTCGCCCACCAGTTGCACCTGATGCTCCCGGCCATCCTCATCGACGAAACGCACCCGACTGCCAATCTGTACCTTCTCCGTGGACGTGGCCGCAGGCACCACCTGTGCACTCTGCACGCGGGCGTTGAAGTAGCGCAGGTCGCGCTCGGTATCGGCCAATCGCTGTTGGTCGGCCCGCTCGCCCTGCGCCTGCAGTTCGCCGCGCAGCGCATTCAGCGCGGCCAGTCGTTGCTGCAACTGGGCAAGACCGGTGGCGGTGACATAGTTGGGCTGGTCGCTGACCCGTCGCTCCACCGGCTGGCTGGCCTGGGCGGCGGCCTGGTCCTCGTTGACGAATGCTCGGCTCATGCAGGGGCCTCCTTGTGTTGGAGACCATGGTGGCAGGTTGCGGGTTGCAACAGTTGTCCGTTTGCGACGTCACTTGCGGCGATAGGCGCGGGCGGCGTCCTGGTCCTTTTCCTGTTGCCAGTCGCGGTCGCGCTCGTCCCAGTAGCGTTCGCGGTACTCGCGCAGGTCTTCGTTGGACTGCATCGCCTGGCACTGGCGGAAGCCGTCGTCCCAGCCGCTTTCGTACTGGCGATTGTGCAGGTAGCGCGGCACATCCTTGCGAAAGTCGCCAGCCATCAGCCCGGCGGCCTGGCGACCGCTGCTGCAGCCATCCTGGAAGCCGTCGGCGTAAGCGGGGGGATAGCCCTGGTTGACCATCTGTTCATGGGTGGTCTCGCATCCCGCCAGCAGTAACACGACGCACAATCCCAACCCGTACCGCAACATGGCCACCAGACCCTCGGAGTGATAGCGCAAAGTCTAGGAGGGGAATTGTCGGCGCGATGTCAAAACACTGTCGAAGGATTGCACCTGGACCGCTTTGCGGTCCTTTCGCGGCGCAAGGCCGCTCCTACAGAAGAATGCACTCCCCTGTAGGAGCGGCCTCGTGCCGCGAAAGGGCTGCGCAGCGGCCCCACGGTTTCAATACTGATACCACTTGAGCTCCAGCATCACCTCGTTCTGCGCCGTGGCCAGGTGACTGAACTGGCGCGAAGCGCTCAACCTCAGCCCCAGGTCCCGGCTGATCTCCCACTGCTGGTTCAGGCTGACGCTACGCCTTACCTCGCCATTGGTGAAGTAGTCGCCCTTGGCTTCCAGCGTCAGGTTGCCCAGCCCATTACGCCATAGCAGCCCGCCATTGAACCCGGCCGCCGGCGAGATGAACTCGGCGAAGTCGTTGTGGTGTTCCACCCGCACTGTGCCCAGGGCGAAGCTCAGCAGGTCGTCGCTCAACTGCCAGGTACCGCCGGCGCCACCGTTGACATGGCTGACCAGCACCTTGTCGTCGTGCTTGCCCGGCACCCGCTCCAGGCCACCGGCGACCTGCCACGACCAGGGCTTGAGCAACTCATTGCGCGGGGTCAGCGAGCGGATGGTGGCCAGGTCCAGGCGCTGCACCTGCCAGTCGTTGCCCTCGTACTGGCGCAGCTTGAGCTGGAGGATCTCGATCTGCGCGCCCAGCGGGAAGCCGTACAGGTTGTCGTTGAGGTCGTGGTAGGCCATGCGCAGGCCGTACTCGGCATAGGCGCGGTCCTCGAGGGTCCCGACGCCCAGTTGCCAGGTGCGCGACTGATGGCCGTCCTCGGGCAGGCCCGGACGCTCGATCGCCAGCGCTGGCGGCGGGTTGCGGTTGATCGCCCTGAGCAGCTCGAAACTGCGTGCGGCCTGGGCCGAGTCGCGTTCCTGGCCGTTGGCCCTGTAGCGCTCCAGGCGGTAGGCGGCATCCTGCACCAGCGCCTGGCGCTCGCGGGGCAGGGCGGTGAAGTCGGGGCTCTGCAGCTGGGCGGTGTCGGCGCTGATGGCCAATACCTGCTGTTTCTCCTCATGGTCCAGCGGCTCGGCGCGGGCCAGCAGCTCGCGCTCGCGGGAGGGGCGGTAGCGTACGTCGGAGACCAACCCCGACTGCTTGACCGCCTTGACCGTGTCGGTGGGGATCGCGGTCAGCGGGAACTGCGAGGTCAGGTCCAGGCTCGGGCGTGCCACCTGCAGCAGTTCCAGCAGGCGGTAGGAGCAGTTCTCGTCGAAGAAGAAGTAGTCGAACTTGACCTGCCTGAGCTCCCACACGTGCTCGACCATGCGCCCGGTTTCCTGCGGCGTCAGGTCCAGCTGGTATTCCCACAGGTCGCGGTTCTCCAGGCTGCGGTACTCGGAGAGTTTCTCCTGGTAGGGCATGATCGCGAACAATCCGGGGTAGCCGCCCATCAGGCCTTTCCAAGCATAGAGGATGCTGTTGTCGCTGCCTTCGATGTAGGCGCCGAAGTTGATCGCGTAGCTCAGCAGCGTGGTGTCGTCGCGGCGGCTGCTGGACTGGTCGATGCGCAGCAGCGTGTGGCCGAACATCGACGACGGGCTGTTGAGGTAGGCCGCCGGGAAGATCAGCGTCGCGCTGTGCGGGTCGATGGACGTGTACCAGGTCTTGAACTCCTGGCAGTCCGGGCTCGGCAGGTCGGTCAGGCCCAGCTGCTCGCTTAGCCAGCGGGTACGCGCGGGAAACACGCACTGGGCATGCTTGTCGCCCAGGCTGGCCGGGGCGTACAGGGCGGCGACCGTGGCCTGCAGCTCCTGGTCTGGATGGTGGGCGCCATCCTCGGCGAGGAAGAAGCGTCGATCGTCCACATAGCTGCGCCAACCGCCGAGCTTGGCAGTCTCGTAGTGCCCGAGGGCGATCCAGTAGGGCGTGGCCGCCAACTGCTGGACGCGGGCCGGGTCGAGCTGGGGTGCGGCATGAAGCGGTGCGCTGACGATCAGCGCCAGGGAAGCGAGGCGTTTGAGCATGTCGGGCAACTACATCCTGATGATGCCGGAAGGTGAAGCGCCAAGCCCGCCCCGCAACCGGGGCGGGAGGCGTGGAACTCAAGCCTCGGTGGCGTACTTGGCCAGTTGCGGGTCGCTCTTGAGCACGGCCAGGGTGTTGGAGTGGACAGTCTCGGCAGTCACGTCGGCGCTGCTGAAGATCTGCTGGAAGTGCTCGTGGGTGACGGCGGCGAAGCGCGCGCGGTCTTCAGGTGCCACACCGAGGACCACGGCATAGGTGGTCAGGGCTTCGCCCTGGCCCTGGGCCATGTCTTCGGAGAGCTCGTTCATCATGCCATTCATGGCGAACCAGGATTTGCCGCCATAGGTGAGCGCGGCCTTGGTCGAGCAGCCGTTGGTGCCCGAGGTCATGCCGAAGGTTGCGTTGCCGGAGGTGCCGTTGGTGGTGGAAGCCAGGAAGTGGGCCGGTGTGCCGCGCTGGCCCTCGAACAGCAGGTTGCCCCAGCCGCAGTTCGGGCCGCCCGGCGCTTCGGCCATGGCGTTGATCGAGACAGCGGCGAACAGAGTACCCAGAAGAATCCGTTTCATAGCGTTGTTCTCTTTCTCAAGTGACGTACCAATGGTCAGGGTTCTGGCAACGCGGTTGCCAGGGCGGGAGGATTTCCATCCCCCTGCGCAGCTTGGAGTTTAGGCACGATCCAAAGGTTGCGTTGTTTATTGCGAAAAATTGCTTGCGCGATCGGCCATGTTGGGCTGTGACATAAAGTCCCAAGGAGCCTTGCCGCTGCGCGCCGGCAGCGCCAGAATGCCTTTCATCCGCCCCGCCGAAGTAAGGAAACCCAATGCCCGATCCTGTCGCCTCGCGCCTGCGTCTCGCGCCCGAAGCCCTGACCCGGCGTTTCTCCGCTGAACAGTTCGCTTTCTCCAACACCGACGACCTGGAGCCGTTTCGTGGCGTCCTGGGCCAGGAACGTGCCGTCGAGGCCCTGCAGTTCGGCGTGGCCATGCCGCGCCCCGGTTACAACGTGTATGTGATGGGCGAGCCCGGCACGGGCCGCTTCTCGTTCGTCAAGCGTTACCTCAAGGCCGAAGGCAAGCGCCAGCACACCCCGGCCGACTGGCTGTACGTCAACAACTTCGAGGACTCCCGCGAGCCTCGCGCCCTCGAGTTGCCGTCCGGCAGCGCCCATGAGTTCATCAACGACATGAACGGGCTGATCGACAACCTGCTGGCCACCTTCCCGGCGGTGTTCGAGCACCCGTCGTACCAGCAGAAGAAGAGCGCCATCGACCGTGCCTTCAACCAGCGCTACGACCGGGCGCTGGACGTGATCGAGCGGGCCTCGCTGGAAAAGGACGTGGCGCTGTACCGCGACAGCAGCAATGTCGCCTTCACCCCCATGGCCGATGGCAAGGCGCTGGACGAGGCCGAATTCGCCCAGTTGCCGGAGGAGGTGCGCGAGCGCTTCCATGAAGACATCGCCGCGCTCGAGGATCGCCTGAACGAGGAGCTGTCCAGCCTGCCGCAGTGGAAGCGTGAGTCGAGCAACCAGTTGCGCCAGCTCAACGAAGAGACCATCACCCTTGCCCTGCAGCCGCTGTTGGCGCCGCTGTCGGAGAAATACGCGGAAAACGCCGCGGTGTGCGCCTACCTGCAATCGATGCAGTTGAACCTGCTGCGCACCGTGGTCGAACAGCTGGTCGACGACAGCAAGACCGACGCCGTGGCGCGCAAGATGCTCGAGGAGCAGTACGCGCCCAACCTGGTGGTCGGCCACCCTGGCAAGGGTGGTGCGCCGGTGGTGTTCGAGCCGCACCCGACCTACGACAACCTGTTTGGCCGCATCGAATACAGCACCGACCAGGGCGCGCTGTACACCTCCTACCGCCAGCTGCGCGCGGGGGCATTGCACCGCGCCAACGGCGGCTTCCTGATCCTGGAAGCGGAGAAGATGCTCGGCGAGCCGTTCGTCTGGGACGCGCTCAAACGCGCCCTGCAATCGCGCAAGCTGAAGATGGAGTCGCCGCTGGGCGAACTGGGCCGCGTCGCCACCGTCAGCCTGACGCCGCAGATGATCCCGCTCAGCGTCAAGCTGGTAATCATCGGCTCGCGCCAGCTGTACTACGCGTTGCAGGACCACGACTCGGACTTCCAGGAGATGTTCCGGGTGCTGGTGGATTTCGACGAAGACATGCCCATGGTCGACGAGAACCTGGAGCAGTTCGCCCAGTTGTTGCGTACCCGTACCAACGAAGAAGGCATGGCGCCGCTGACCAGCGACGCGGTGGCGCGCCTGGCCACCTACAGCGCGCGCCTGGCTGAGAACCAGTCGCGGCTGTCGGCGCGGATCGGCGATTTGTTCCAGCTGGTCAGCGAGGCGGATTTCATCCGCCAGCTGGCCAACGAGGCCATGACCGACGCCGGCCACATCGAGCGCGCGCTCAAGGCCAAGGCCCAGCGCACCGGTCGGGTCTCGCAGCGGGTGCTCGACGACATGCTCGCCGGGATCATCCTGATCGACACCGAAGGCGCGGCAATCGGCAAGTGCAACGGCCTGACCGTGCTCGAGGTCGGAGACTCGGCGTTCGGCATGCCGGCGCGGATTTCCGCCACGGTCTATCCGGGCGGCAGCGGCATCGTCGACATCGAGCGCGAAGTCAACCTCGGGCAGCCGATCCATTCCAAGGGGGTGATGATCCTCACCGGCTACCTGGGCAGCCGCTATGCCCAGGAATTCCCCCTGGCGATCTCGGCGAGCATCGCCCTGGAGCAGTCCTACGGCTACGTCGATGGCGACAGCGCCTCGCTGGGCGAGGCCTGCACGCTGATCTCGGCGCTGTCGCGCACCCCGCTCAAGCAGTGCTTCGCCATCACCGGCTCGATCAACCAGTTCGGCGAGGTGCAGGCGGTCGGCGGAGTCAACGAGAAAATCGAAGGCTTCTTCCGCCTCTGCGAGGCCCGTGGCCTGACCGGCGAACAGGGCGTGATCATCCCGCGGGCCAACGTCGCCACGCTGATGCTCGACGAGCGGGTGGTGCAGGCGGTCGAGGCCGGGCGCTTCCATGTCTACGCCGTCAGCCAGGCCGACGAGGCGCTGAGCCTGCTGGTCGGCGAGGAAGCCGGCGCGGTCGACGACAAGGGCGAATTCGCCGAGGGCAGCGTCAACGCCCGGGTGGTCGAGCGCCTGCGGGTGATCGCCGAGATGATCAGCGAGGAAGAGATCAAGGAGGCCGAGAAGGAGCGCATGGAGGAGGTCATCGCCCAGGCCAAGCCTGCCTGAGTCAATAAACCGGCGTTGGCGGCCATGTGCTACCGTTCAGCGCCGGTTTTCCAACTTTTTCCTCAGCTCGGCTAAAGTGGAACTTAAGGACGTTGTCAGGGTTCAGGATGGAAACAGCCTGAGGGTTTCAGGCTGAACAGGGCTTTACAGAGGGGACGCCGCCATGCGCAACCTCAGCCTCACCCGCCAGTGCCTGGGCCTGGTGACCCGCATCGAATGCAGCATCCGTCCGCTGGCTGGGGACAACGGCATGTGGACCTTGCTGTTCGCCGCCGGCATGGCCGGCGAACAACCCTCGGCGATCAAGGCCCAGGGCCCGTTCCATGGGCCGATGGTGGCCGAGTCGGTGATGAACGCCATCGTCGACAGCCTCACCCTTCATGGTTATCAGGTCGCGGAGGACCCGCAGATCTGGTGCCTGCACCTGCAGGCGCAGTTGCGCCGGATCAACGGTGAGCGTTGCCGCAATCTTGGGGACTATCAGTTCCATCCGGAAACCTGAACGCAGTCCCTGTAGGAGCGGCCTCGTGCCGCGAAAGGGCTGCGCAGCAGCCCCGACGATTTCTGCTTTCATGCTGAGACCCTGGGGCCGCGTTGCGGCCCTTTCCGGCCGGTCCGACGCCTCGGCAAGGCCGCTCCTACAGTAAGGCCGTGGTTCGCGCACAGAACCAGCCGCAGGCTTTTGCTGTCACAGGTGGCTGGCTATACTCGCGCTCGCTTTTCCAGTCACTTCACGAGTCCCCCTACTGTCCATGGAACGTATCCTCGAAAACGCGATGTATGCCTCGCGCTGGCTGCTCGCCCCGATCTATTTCGGCCTCTCGCTGGGCCTGCTGGCATTGGCCCTGAAGTTCTTCCAGGAAATCATCCATGTCCTGCCCAACGTCTTCACCCTCGCCGAAGCCGACCTGATCCTGGTGATCCTGTCGCTGATCGACATGTCGCTGGTCGGCGGCCTGCTGGTGATGGTGATGATCTCCGGCTACGAGAACTTCGTCTCGCAGCTGGACATCGACGAGAGCAAGGAAAAGCTCAACTGGCTGGGCAAGATGGACTCCTCTTCGCTGAAGATGAAAGTCGCCGCCTCCATCGTTGCCATCTCCTCGATCCACTTGTTGCGGGTGTTCATGGATGCGCAGAACATCTCCACCGACTACCTGATGTGGTACGTGATCATCCACATGACCTTCGTCATCTCGGCGTTCGTCATGGGTTACCTGGATCGTATTACCAAGCACTGATTCGTTTGGGCGCCATCGCGGGGCAAGCCCGCTCCCACGCATACCTTGAGGGTTGCGTGGGAGCGGCGGTGCGCCGATGCGACTTGCCCCGCGATCTTTCTGACCGACGGCAGCTTGTGCTTTCGCCGTTGTCGTACAAAAAATGATCACTCATGCGTGGTTCCCGCAGCGAGGTGCGCCCATGAACCTGCATCAGCTCAATACCGAGGCCAGGGCTGGCCATGTCGACGAACTCAACCTGATCGCCATCGAAGGCGGTGACTACCTGCTCGAGGCCCGGGTCAAGGGCCGTGCCCACCCATTGGACGATGCGCGTGGCAAGCGTCTGCGTGTGCACTCGGTCGAGGACGCCCGCCTGCTCCTGCAATCGATTCCCCTGCTGTCGATGAACCTGGTGCATTGGTCCGTGCAGGATGAGATGTGTGGCCTGGGTCTGCACCCGGAAGAAGACCTCAAGGTCCCGATTTCCCAGCGTTCGGCCTGGTAGCTGCTTCGCGCGGCGCCAGTGTGCTAGGCTGCTCGCCCTTTTCATTAGGGCGCGGATGCAGTGCGCCCTTAAGTGGAGCAAGCCAATGTCCGAACTCAACCTGTCCACCGACGAATCCCGCGTCAGCTACGGCATCGGCCGCCAGCTGGGCGGCCAGCTGCGTGACAACCCGCCACCAGGCGTCAACCTGAACGCCATCGTTGCCGGCCTGACCGACGCCTTCAACGGCGCTGACAGCCGCGTCAGCGAAGAAGACCTGTCGGCCGCCTTCAAGGTCATCCGCGAAGTGATGCAGGCCGAAGCCGCTGCCAAGGCCGAAGCCGCCGCTGCCGCCGGCAAGGAATTCCTGGCTGACAACGCCAAGCGTGAAGGCATCGTGACCCTGGCCTCGGGCCTGCAGTACGAAGTGCTGACCGCAGGCGAGGGCGCCAAGCCGTCCCGCGAAGACAACGTGCGTACCCACTACCACGGCACCCTGATCGACGGCACTGTGTTCGACAGCTCCTACGATCGCGGCCAGCCGGCCGAATTCCCGGTCGGTGGCGTGATCGCCGGCTGGACCGAGGCCCTGCAACTGATGAACGCCGGCAGCAAATGGCGTCTGTACGTGCCGAGCGAGCTGGCCTACGGCGCCCAGGGTGTCGGCAGCATCCCGCCGCACAGCACCCTGGTGTTCGACGTCGAGCTGCTCGACGTTCTGTAATGCCCGTTCGCCGGCAAGCCGGCTCTTACAGATAGTGAATGCCTCCTGTAGGAGCCGGCTTGCCGGCGAAGCTGTTCAGTTCCAATCCGTTCCCCCTGGGCGCAACGCCCGCGCATAGCAGAACAGAAACAGATTCCTCACCAGCTCCTTGAGCACCCCGGGTTCACTCGAATTCAGCCCCGTGAGGTCCAGGTCACCCTGGTCACGCAGTTCGTCGAGCGCGTCTTCCTCGAGCACGGCGCACACTTCGCCGGTCTCGCGATGCAGGATGCGCAGGTAGGGGTGGGGGCGGTCGAGCCAGGCGTCGATCAGATAGGTCATGGCTACTCTCCTTGGATAGCGTTTCCAATGAGAATAATTCTTATTATCAAAATAGCAAGGGACTATTGGAAGAATTCTTCCGAATGGTGCAGACGATCCTGTTGCAGGATCTGTCAGGGCCGCCCGCAGGGCAGCCCCGAGGGGCAGGAGATCAGACCTTGCGCACGAACTCGGACTTGAGCTTCATCGCGCCGATGCCGTCGATCTTGCAGTCGATGTCGTGGTCGCCATCGCACAGACGGATGTTCTTGACCTTGGTACCGACCTTGACCACCAGGGACGAACCCTTGACCTTGAGGTCCTTGATCACGGTGACGGTGTCGCCGTCCTGCAGGACGTTGCCGACCGAGTCCTTCTTCACCACGTCGTCGCTGGCGGCATCGGCTTCGCCGCTGGCCGACCACTCGTGGGCGCATTCGGGGCAGATCAGTTGGGTGCCATCCTCATAGGTGTATTCGGAGTTGCATTTGGGGCAGGGTGGCAGAGTGCTCACGGCGTTTCCTTTCAAGTACAGGCGGGTAAAGGCGCACATTGTATAAGGTTTTGGTGCTGGCTGCACAAATGCATCGCGGGGCAAGCCCGCTCCCACCCCCCGGGGGGGGGGGGGGGGGGGGGGGGCCCCGCCCCGCGATAGATTTGCCACAAGTCCTTGAGAAATGATGGTTTTTTCACGATCAAAGGTTGTAACTTCGCTCCGGCGCTGTACAATGGCGCGGCTCGTCAGCTGACGAGCCGTCGTGGTGGCCCCATCGGTCCCCCCGCATTGATTACCCGTTAACCTGGTCAGGCCCGGAAGGGAGCAGCCATAGCGGGAACATCGAGTGCCGGGGTGTGGCTGGTGGGGCCGCCTCCATTTCAGGGGTATGAAAATCTCCTGCCTCTTCTCTCCCCATTTGCTTCGCGAGTGGTGGCTGAAACCTGCTCATTACGCCATTCACTGGCACACCGAGCCATACCAAATCGGCAATCAACTAAAGTTGCTTTGCCCACTCCGACTTGCAGTGTGTTAACTGAACGGTTCGTGAGTTTCCGACCGCTTGAGCCCGCATGTGTCACTTAGACAAGGATGAAAAGCGGTAGGGCTTGCCGTGATGATGACAAGGCCGATGTGAAAATATGTTTTTTTTACGTGGCAAATAAAGGGTTGCAAGTCTTCATCTGGGTCATGGACCAGAACGTACAGCACGCGTTTGCGGGTGGGCTCGATTAAGTTGCCGCTGAACGTTCAGGGCTTGAGCAACGTGTCGATTTCTAATGTTGCCATTGAAGTTTCAATACGGTCGAGTGTGTCGGGTCTTCAAGTGCGTGGATCCGCTCGGATGGTCGTGAGCGTCATGAAAATGAGTAAACGACGGGGGAGTGCGAAGACTATTCGCTTATGAATATCCATATGCGTGGATAGTAGCTATGAAATTTGTTCATCGAAAATAGACATTGGCCGTCCGAACACTAGGCGAGGTTCCCTTGTGTCTGATTGGGTAGCTTTTTTCGAGCGTAATGGCTGTGATAGAGCGGTTTTCGGCAAATTCATTTGACGTTTTAGTTCGTGATCTCGAGGCGTGACTCAACTAAGTCGGGATGAATAGTTTGGCGCTAGGGTTAGAAGAAAAAGTTTGTTGACAGCGGGATTCTCACTTCACTAGTTTGAAAAAACAGACGGGTTGTCTGGCCGGTCACACCGGATTCACGTCACTGAAACAGTTCATTCTTAATCCTCCAGCGCCTGCTGGTGGGTAATGGCGATGAATCAGAAAGTTCAGGGCGATAAAGGGAGTTAGAGAAAATGATTACCCATGCCTCGTGCGCGGTCTGGCGGTATTTTATCGCCTCTTTGCCAGGTTCTGCCCATCGTTTTGATCTCCAATGCCGTGTTCGTCGTCTGGGGCTGATGATTGCCCCGGGTGACACTTGGTTGTGTGGTTAGCACTCCCCGAAAACAACGTGTGATGTTCGGACGACCTGCGACCGATCCGCGCCTTTGTGCACGGCAAGAAAGTGTCTTGTGAAGTACAGGTCCATCTTTCCTGGAGAGATCCAATGATTTACCAACATGCCTATGACATTGTGCTGGATGAAGTATTTCTTGAACTTGACGAACTCACGCCTGGCAGTTCGTTCTTCCTCAAGATTGAGGGACTCAACCCTGCGGGGTCGCTGAAACTCAAGACAGCGGTCAACCTGATCAATGATGCCGAGCGGCGTGGCGTGCTTGAGCCAGGTGGACATTTCATTGAGTCATCTTCCGGTAACCTGGGTATCGCTCTGGCCGTGGTGGCGGCCAGTCGTGGTTACCACTTCACCTGCGTCACCGACCCCAACGCCTTGCGGCACAGCACCGATATCATTCGTGCCTTGGGGGCTGAACTGGTGATGGTGGACTGGCGCGACGCCAACGGTGGTTTCCTGGCCAGTCGCATCGACTACATCCGCCAACGGGTCGAGCGTGAGCCGGGGCTGCTATGGCTCAATCAGTACGCCAATCCGGCCAACCCTGAGGCCCATACCAACCATACCGCCCGTTCGCTGCATCGAGCCCTGGGGCCTCTGGACTATCTCTTCGTCCCTGCAGGCACCACCGGCACGTTGATGGGGTGTGTCGCCTACTTCGAGCAGTACTCGCCGCAGACCCGCATCATCGCAGTCGATGCCCTCGGCTCTGTGACCTTTGGCGCGCCACCAGGCCCACGCTTCATTCCGGGCGTCGGCACCAGCCGTCGCCCGGAAATATTCCAACCCGGTTCGGTGTGGAAGGAGGTGCTGATCGCCGAAGAAGACGCCATCCGTTGCTGCCGCTGGCTGGCCCGCGACCATGGTCTGCTGGCCGGTGGCTCTACCGGCTCGGTCATTGCTGCCGTGCAGCAACTGGCTCCGGAGCTCGACTCCGGCTCGCGTATCGCCGCGCTGTCGCCAGATATCGGTGAACGCTACATCCAGACCATCTTCCGCGACGAATGGGTCGCCCAGCATTTCGATCTGGGTCGTATCGAGGCCCAACCCCGCCCTGCCGTTCAAACACCTGCAATCGAGGAAAGTGCTGATGCCTTCGTTCTACATCATTGATGGCCAGGTCGCTCGCGACGTCATCGAGGCCTCCCATGCCCAGGTCGTCGAGCGCGTGAAGCAGACCTATCTGCTCCACGAGCGTGGTGACACCCTCAACCCGGACAGCTATTTCCTGCGTTTTCCGGACAAACCCGAGGCTCGCATCATCGCTCTACCGGCCTACCTGGGCGGTGAGAGCGGGATCGCCGGCATCAAGTGGATCGCCAGCTTTCCCGGCAACATTGCCCACAACCTGCCGCGTGCCTCGGCAGTGCTGCTGCTCAACGACTACGAGACCGGTTACCCGTTTTCCTGTCTGGAGGCATCGACGATCAGCGCTGCGCGCACTGCGGCTTCGGCTGTGCTTGGTGCCGAACACCTGAACGGTTCGCGCAAGGTTGCGAGTATCGCCATCGTCGGCGCAGGAGTAATCGCCCGGACCATCGCCGATTTCTTTGTCTCCCAGCAGTGGCAGGTGGGTGAGTTCATCATCCATGACCATTCACCCACCTACGCGCAAGCCCTGGTCGACCATTTGCACGGCAAGGACCAGCGCGCACGTAGCGTCACTAACCAGGATGAGGCGCTGGCTGCGCCGCTACTGGTGTTCGCCACTACTGCGGGCACCCCTCATGTGCACGAAGTGAGTGCGTTGCACCCAGGCCAGGTGGTGCTGAACATTTCGCTACGGGATCTGTCGGCCGACATCATCGAGGCTTCGCACAACATCGTCGATGACGTGGAGCATTGCCTGAAATCCAACACCTCGCCGCACCTGGCCGAGCAGAAGCTCGGGCACCGTCGCTTCATCAACGGCACCTTGGCCCAGCTCATCGAGGGCAAGGTTGTTCTGGACGATAGCCGACCGAAGATCTTCTCACCGTTCGGCCTGGGCATCCTCGACCTGGCGGTGGGGTTGCACGTGCACGAGCAGGCCCTGGCCTTGAACCGAGGCCTTGCCATCGACAACTTCTTCGCTGGCGCCCAGCGCTGGTAAACGACTTTGCCTGTGACATTCGAAGGATCGAACATGACCACCGACATTGCGCTCACCGACACCGAAAAACTGGCGGTCGCCCGCCTGGCCAGCCAATACGCCGAATTGTTCCCCTGGTACAAACAGCGCCTGGTCGGCCTGGCCGGCCAGATTCACAGCCTCGATCAGTTACCGCTGATCGATGAGGCGACGCTGATCGACCATTACTACACCGCCAGCCATGACCAGTTGCCGGACAGCTCGGCCTACCTCACCTCCGGCACCGCCACTGGGGCACGCAAGAAGATTCTCTACGCGGTTGACGACGACGAGGCCTATCTGGAGCAGCGCCGTACCCTGTTCGCTGGCTTCCTGCGTGATCTTCCGCCTGGCTCGGTGGCCGTGGCCGACCTGGGCACCGGGCATGCCGCAGCCTCTGCCCGGCGGATCTTCCAGGACCTGCAGTACCAGGCCCACGACATCGATTTCTCGCGACCGATCGAGGAGCACATCGAGGCGCTCAATCGCTGGCAACCAGATGTGTTGTTCACCATGCCGATGATCCTCGATCGCCTGACCCAGGCCGAACAGCCCCTCGACATCCGGCCCAGGAAGATCATCGTGGTGGGCGATGTCGCGCCCATTGCCTGGCGTCGCGAGGTGGCAGGGCGCTTCGGCATCGACACCGACGACGTACTCGACATCCTCGGCTCGATCGAGATCGGCGCCATTGCCCATTACTGCGCCGAAACTGGCCTGTACCACTTCCACGACCACATTCTGCCCGAAGTGCTGAGCCTGGATGTGTTGTTCCCCTATAGCCATGCACAACCCAGTCCGGCCGGTAGCGGCATTCTGTTGCTGACTTCGTTGACGCGCCGCTATTTCCCTGCCCTGCGTTTCGTCACCAACGATGTCATCAGTGGATTGCGGGTCATCGAGTGGCAAGGACGACGCACCTACGCTTTCGATCGCATCGAAGGTCGCCATGGTGGCGAGATCAAGCATGGTGAGCGGATCAGCAGTCATGACCTTTGCGAGGCTGTTGCCCAGGTATTCCCGGGGGCTCCGTTCGAGGTGCGCAACGATGGCCAGCTGGATATCCGGGTAGTAGTGCCGCAGGTCACGGCGAGTCAGCAGGAGCAGGTGCGCGCGCTTTTGGCCGAGGCGGCGCCGGACGTCGCCCAGATGCTTGCTTCCGGGCTGGTCCAGCCGATCACTGTCACCGCCATCGGACTGACTGACTTGAAGTCCACCAACGCCAAGCGGCGCTTCAACCTGAAAGGGGTCTGAGCATGTGCGCAATCGCAGGAGAAATAACCCTTGCACCGACGGCCCTGTCCGCGCACTTCGTGCGTGCGGCCTGCGCCCGGATGCTCCATCGCGGGCCGGATGAGGCGGGCTTTTTCAACAGCCCACAGGCCAGTCTGGGCATGCGGCGTCTCAAGGTCATCGGCCTGAACGGCGGTTCACAACCCAGTCGTAGCCTGGATGGTGACGTGGTCTGCGTGTTCAACGGCGAGATCTACAACCACAAGCGCTTGCGCCAGGTGCTGGCTGAGCGTGGTCGCGTAGTCGAGGGCAGCAGCGATGCCCATGTCATCCCGGCGTTGTATCAGGAGTTCGGCTTGGACTTTGTCCATCAGCTGGAGGGCATGTTCGCCATCGCCCTGTACGACACCGTCAACAAACGCCTGCATCTGTTTACTGATCGCGCCGGAAAGAAACCGATATTCTACAGCCAGGTCGGCAGCGGCCTGGCCTTCGCCTCGGAGTTGCCAGCGCTGATGGCGCATCCGGACATTGATCGCGCCATCGACCCGTTGGCCATCGACCAGTATCTGAGCTATCGCGTGGTGCCGGCCCCTCACACCATCTATGCCCAGGCCCGTAAACTGGAGCCCGGCTCGCGGCTGAGTTTCACTCCAGGCGAGGCACCGCAGGTCGAGCGTTACTGGCGTGCGGACTTCTCGCGTACCGACGACAGCATCGGCATGCAGGAGGCAGTCGACGGTGTCGAACAACGGCTGCTGGCGGCGGTCGAGGATCGGCTGGAGGCCGAGGTACCGCTCGGCGCGATGCTCAGTGGCGGACTGGATTCCAGCTTGGTGGTGGCCATGGCCAAGCGTCTGCGCCCCCAGCCCCTGCACACGTTCTCGGTCGGCTTCCAGCAGGACGCCTTCGACGAATCGCCATTCGCTCGGCGGGTCTCGCGTTTTTGCGGTACCGAGCATCACGAATACCAGATCAGCGCGGATGACGTGCGCGTGGCGGTCGATGCAATCCTGACCCACATGGGCGAACCGTTTGCATTCCCCTCGGCGATCGCCAGCTACTACATGTATCGCCTGGCCCGGCGCGAAGTCACAGTGGTCCTGACCGGAGACGGATCCGATGAAATTTTCGCCGGCTACAACCGCTACAAAATCACTACCCAGCTGCCAGCCCTGAAATTGTCCGACCAGAAGAAGGTCGACCTGCAAGGTCTGGCCCAAGCCAACGGAAGCCTGGCCGAGCAGTACCAGGCAGTGTTGATCGATGGCGTGCGACAAGGCCTCAAGCATTCGCTGTATAGCCAGGCCTTCGCCCAGCGCTTGCCCGAGCCCGCGCCCTTCAACTACCTGAGTGAACGCCTGGCCGCCAGCCAGGGGCAGCCACACCTGCTCAATCGACTGATGCAGATGGACTATGGCTTCTGGTTGCCTGATGCCCAGTTGGTCAAGATCGACCGTATGGCCATGGCCCATTCGGTCGAGCCGCGTAGTCCGATGCTCGACCAGCGCGTGGTGGACTACGTGACCCGCCTGGCCCCGGGCCTGAAGCTGCAGGACGGCAACGAGAAGGCCGTGCTCAAGAAAGTTGCGGCGCGAGGCTACCTGCCCGACGACATCATTCATCGGCGCAAGCAGGAACTGGCCGTGCCCCTGGAACATTGGCTGGCTACTCACCTGCGTGAAGATATCCAGGCGACCTTGACCAGTGAGCGGGCCCTGTCGCGCGGTTACTTCGATGCAGACCGCCTGCAGGCCATGGTCGCTGCCTTCCAGCCCGACCACACCTATGCGTTGTGGACCCTGTACATGCTCGAACGCTGGCACCAGCTGGCGGAGCAGGGGTTTGATCGCCCGGTGCGCCACAGCGAGCAGGAGCAGTTGCAACCGGCCAGCAGCCGCCACGCCACCGAGTCCCTGAGCCACAGCCTCTGAGTCAAGGAGAAAGACCTGATGAATGGAATCCTCAACACCCGGATGCCCAGCGAGGCCGCGCAGTTGGCCTTTACCTTTGACGCCGAGCGCCTGAAGGGCGAACTGGCGGCGTTGCGCCAGCACCAGTGGAGCCTGCAGCGACCCTATGGCAATGATATCGGCACGGTAACCGAAGCCGACTGGCGGTGTCTGTCGATGCGCAGCCCGGGCGGCGATCCGGCCCGAACCGATCCGGGTGGCCCGGGCACCCTGGAGTTTGCCGATACGCCCTGGCTGGAGCGGGCGCCCTATGTGCGCGAAGTGCTGTCCAACATCCCGGCACCGCTACGCTCAGTGCGCTTCATGGCCTTGGGGCCTGGGGCCAAGGGGGTCGAACACAGCGATACCAAGTATGGCCCGCAGTGGGGGGTGGCCCGTCTGCACATCCCGCTGACCACCAATCCAGGCGCAATTCTGGTGCTCGACGGCAAGCGCCACTGGTGGCAGCCGGGGGAATTCTGGTTCGGTGACTTCAGCCGAATGCACTGGGTGGAGAACAGTGGCGAGGAGGTGCGTATACACCTGGTGATCGATGTGCTGTTCGTGCCCGAGTTGGCGGCGATCTTCCCCGAACAGTGGCGTGACTACTTCGCCCGCGGTGATGCGTTGTATGCCCGCAGCGAACAACCCCTGGCCTCTGACCAGCTGAAGTCGTTCAGTGGCCGCTTCCGCGTGCCGGCCTCGTTCCTGGACTGGGAGGAGGAGGATGGGCAATTCCTCCAGCCGCAGCCACAGGTCGATGTCCGCACCTATGTGGAAGACGGCGAGTTGTACCTGGAGGACCAGGGGCAGACCTGTTTTCGTCTCATCCACCTGGGTGGCAACGAGTTCCGCTTTGCCGGCTGGAGCGAGGAGCGCTCCCTGGCCTGGTCCGAGGATCGCCAGTCGATTCACCTGCGCACCCACTATGGCGTCAAACGCCTGGAACGGGACGTGGTGTTTTCGCCACAGACCCAAGCGGTCAATCTGGAGCCCAGTGCAAAATGATCGATCAATACTTCATCGATGTGGGCTGGTCACGCGGCGTTGCAACGCCGCCCGCAGCGTCGGTATCCGACTTGCCGGCAGCCTTTGCCATGGCCACCGGGGCGGTCGAGCCCCGGGTCTGGGATAACCAGTTGGCGCAGGCGCACTTCTATTCGAGCGCCGGCTGGCTGAACTTCTGCCGTCAGGACGTCCAGGGGCTCACCGGTGCGGTGCATGTCGGCAGCAGCCAGGCGCCACTGGCAGCGGTGGCGGTCACTGCGGTCACGGCCGAGACCAATCCGTTCTATCGCTGGGCCGACATCCTCGGATCGCGCAACCTGCCTTCGCCTGCCAGCAGTGGTCTGATGCTTGGCGCCCGGCGCGGTTACCAGACGCACCTGCTTGGGCAGCCGGGTTCCAGTGCCGAGCAGCGGGCACGCCTGCTGCTGCCGCAGGTTCGCGGGTTGGCCGCCGATCTGGCACATGGCCCGCTGACGGTTGCGGGGCAGGGGAGTCCTGCGTGCATCGCCCTGCAACTGGGAGCAGGTGACGTCCAGGCGCTGCGCGCCAGTGGCGTGCGCAGCCCCGCCGTCCTGACCCAGCTCGATGCCTGGATCGAGGTGCCGGAAGGCGGCTGGGAGGGCTATCTGGATAGCCTCGAGTCGAAGGCGCGCATCACCAGCGTGCGCCGGGAGCGCCGACAGTTCGAGGCCAGCGGCCTGACCATCGTCGAGCGCAGCCTGAAGGACACCAGCGAGATCGTCGGGCGTCTGCTGGCACAGACCGAGAACCGCTATGGCAACCCGGTACCGGCCGAGCTGCTGGCCGCTGAGTTTGCCACCCAGGCGCGGCTGATGGATGCGCAGGCCACCGTGCTGTTGTGCCAGGACGAGCAGGGCTACGTCGCCGGATTCTCGTTGCTCTACCATCTGGGCGACACCCTCTACCTGCGTGCGGCAGGTTTCGACTATGAGCGCCTGCGCGGGGCCTACGAGTACTTCAACCTTGTCTATTACAAACCGCTGGAAATTGCCGCCCGGCTCAATGCGCGCTGGATGCATGCCGGTATAGAGGCCGCGGAGGCCAAGGCGGCCCGTGGTGCCCAGTTGCGCGGGCTGTGGTTGCTGGACCTGAGTGAGGACAGCTTGCTGGAGGGCTGCCCGAGCCAGGTGGCCGAGGCCAATCGGCAGTTCCTGGCCGATCACGCGACGCCGTCGAAAACCATTCTGCGGGCCCTGGCCCCGGATGTTCAGGCATGCCTGTAACTTCATTCCAGTCTAGGGGGACATCATGCAAGCCAAACCTTCCAAGTCTCTGATACCCGCGGTACTGATCACCTCTGATCTCACCATCCTGTGCCGTCATCCACTGGTGGTTGAGGAAATTCTCAGTCGCGGCCTGGCCCCGGTAGTTGTTTTCGGTCCCCAGACCGATGCTGCCGAGCTTGCCGATTACCGCAACGATTCGGGCAAGCCGCTGGCCGGTATCCATCACATCGCGCATGTGGCCGACTACCACACCAACACCTTGCTCGAGGTGCTGTTGCGCCTGCAGTCCGAGTTCGACTTCAAGGCCTTGCTCAACTGTGGTGAGCTGTTCGTGGAAAGTGCCGGCCTGGTGGCCGAGAGCCTGGGTTTGCCGGGGCCGGGCACCCGCACTGCGCTGACCTGCCGCAACAAGCTGTTGCAGCGTATCAGCGCCCCGGATCTGGCGCCGGCATGGTCGACGCTGTCGTTGGACAATGTGGCGCAAGCGGTGGCCCGTACGGGGTTCCCGGCGATCATCAAGCCGACCGGTCGTATGTCCAGCTCCGGCGTGCTGCGTGTGGACGACGAGCCCACCTTGCGCCGCGCCCTGGCCGGCTATCAGGCTGACGAGGTGTTGCTGCTGGAGGCGTGCGTCGAGGGACCGGAGTTTTCCATAGAATCGCTGGTCCATGAGGGGCAGGTCGTGTGGTCGGGTATCACGGCCAAGCGCACCAACGAGGGTGACACGCCGTTCTTCACCGAGACCGGACATACCTCCCCGGCACCGGGTCTTGCGACGGCTGACGAGCAGGCGCTGATCGAGGCCAATGCCTATCTGCTGCGCCAGATCGGTTTTCGCAGCGGTATGGCCCATGCCGAGTTCCGCCTGGGGCGTGATGGTCGCGCGGTGTTGATGGAAATCGCCGCACGTCCGCCAGGAGACGCCATCATGATGATGTGGCACCTGGCCTGTGGCCAGTCCCTGGAGCCGGCCCTGGTGGCCCTGGCCTTGGGTGAGTCGCCACAATTGAGCAAGCCTCGGCGTCGCACCTGTCAGCACTATATGGAACACCCCCACGGCATTCTCCAGGATGTCCAGGTCGAAGGACTTGTGCCGGCATGGATCATCAGCGACGTTGCCTGGCCTGAACGCCTGCCGGTGGCGGCCGACGCGCCGGCGAGGTGTTGCGCGGTGCTGGTCAGCCGTCGCCGTGGCGACCTGCTCGGCAAACAGAGCGAGTCGGGACAGCGTTCGGTATCGCTGGTGGTCGACGGTCCGCTGGAAGATGACCTTGACGGGCTGGTGAGGCACTGGAGCCAGGCGATCGAGATTGTCACCGCACACCCGGTGCCGGTGTCATGAAGCCCTTGCATCTGCGAGCCATGAAGCGCGCCTGGCTGGCCAATGGTCCCGTGCCTGGGCCCAATGTCGACGCCTTGGCGGGTGTCGGGCAGATCCGCGAGGCGCTGTCGGGCAGTTGCCAGCCCAGCTTGCTGGCTATCCAGTATCCACAGCATACGGTCGGGGCACGCGAACGTGGCGAAAGCCTGGATCAGGCCATGATCGGTCTGCGCCAGGCTCTGGCCGAACTCGTGCGCGACACCTATGAGGAGGTCAGCGACCTGGTGGTGATCTACCACGTCAGTGGCCACGATGGCGAACTATGGGGCGTCATGTGCCTGGTGGACCCGACCGAGGTGCGTGATGACGGTTTTCGTACGGTGTCGCTGACCGAGGATACCTACGACGACATCGTCGCCGAGCGGGCCGCCGTGCTCCGCGATCTGGAGTGCGCCACCAGTGCCGTGCTACTGACGCCAATGGCGCTGACCGACGAGCTGACGCGTCTGGTCCGCGACGAGGCCCGGCGTCAGGGGGCGGCCAGCCTGGTGCTGGTCGACGATCAGCACCGGCGTCATTCGTTATGGCAGGTCAACGACGAAAGACGGCAGCAGGCGCTGCTGCGCGAGGCCGGTACCCATCCGCTGCTGGTGGCTGATGGCAATCACCGGGTGGCGGCGACACTGGCCGCCGATCTGGGGGGCTTGCTTGCCTTGGTCACCGCCGGGCCGGACCTGCGCCTGGGCGCGTTCCATCGCTGCCTGACCGGCACTGGGCTGGACACGGATGCCCTGATCGAGACTTGGCGCCAGGCCGGTTTCCAAGTCACCGACCCGGTGCCCGCCGCCGCTCCAGATACCCCGGGAACGATGGTGGTGCTGACCCGCGAGCGCGCTTTTGCCGTGCATTTTCCGCAGCTGCTGGATGCCGATGGCAATCTGCGGTTGGACCATGAAACCCTGGAGCTGGCCTTGCTCACTACAACCTTGCACCTTCAGCCTGGCGGTGGATCGCTGCAGCCCCTGCCAACGGCGCAGTTCGACGGGACCGTGCCGGAGAGCGCCGATGCGCTGTTCCTGATGGCCCCGGTACCGCTGGAGCACATGGTGACGGTGTACCGTCAGGGACGTCGAATGCCGCGCAAGAGCACTTATTTCACGCCCAAGCCGCATAGTGGAATACTCTTGGCGGCGCTGGTGTGAGGCTCCTCACCTGGCCCTAACTCGTTTACGTTCTAGAAGGATCTGGATCATGTCTGTTGAAACGCAAGTACCCACCCAAAGCGATACACGACGACTACTACCGGTTGCAGTGGTGGTCTTTCTCGGTCTGATGGCCATGGGCATGCCGCTGGCCTCCGTCCCGCTTTGGGTTCATGGGCAACTGGGCTACGGCATGTTGGTAGTCGGCTGTGTGATGGGCATCGAATCGGTGGCCACCTTGCTGACTCGGCACTTTGCTGGCACCGCCGCCGACAGGCGCGGCCCGAAATGGACCGTCATGCTCGGCCTGATTGGCAGTGCCACCTCCGGTGCCTGCTACCTTGTCGCGGCTCAGTTGGTTGATACGCCTCTGATCAGCCTGGCGGTGATTATCGCCGGGCGTATTGCCATGGGCTTCGCTCAGGGTCTGTTGTTCACCGGTGGCAGCACTTGGCCGATCGGCATGTTCGGTGCCGACAAGGCCGGCAAGGCGCTGTCCTGGATCGGTATCGCCATGTTCGGTGGCATTTCCGCAGGTGCCGCAGTGGCCGCATTGCTGGGTGAGGTGGTGAGCTTTGCATGGGTGTCGCTGGTGACCATGGTCATTCCCCTGGTGGGTCTGCTCATTGCCCTGCGCACACCGGGTGCCCGACTGGTCCATTCCGTGGAAAAATCCCTGGGAATGCGCGAGCTGCTGGGCAAGATCTGGCGTCCGGGCCTGGTTTTCGCCCTGGCCACGGTGGGTTATGTGACGGTATCTTCGTTCATCACTCTGACCTATGCCCAGTACCAGTGGAGCGGTGCCGGCTACGCCCTGGCGGCCTTCGGTGCGGGTTATGTCGGTGCCCGCCTGGTACTGGGCTCGCGCTCGGACACCGCGGTGGGGCCAAACATGGCCTTGCTGATGCTGGTTATCGAGACGGCAGGCCAGGCCATGCTGTGGATGGCGCCGTCACCTGGCTACGCCATTGTCGGTGCCGCGCTCAGCGGCTTTGGCGTGTCGATGATCTATCCGCTGCTGGCATTGGTGGCGATTCGCAACGTTCCGCACCACAGCCTGGGCCTGGCGATCGGTTTCTACGATGCCTGCTTTGACATCTCCATCGGCCTGGCCGCACCGCTTGCCGGTCTGTTGGCCCGCCAGGAGGGCATGTCGGTGGTGTTCCTGATCGGTACGGCGGCGACCCTGCTGGCGATGCTCGCGACGCTCTATGCCTATACCCATGCCGCCCGGGATACCCGTAGTCCTCATCTGGCCTCCTGAGCCCGCTTTGCCACCCGCGCACGTTGCGCGGGTGGCAGCCCGGGGTACTTTTCGCGCAAGGCCATGATGAATGGCGCGGCAGAACGGCCCCACCCATAAAGGAGGGCTGGAGCCTTCTCGGCTTCATGGCGTCGTTTCAGGTACACTTTGCTGCCTGAAACGAATGCCGGTACCCTTATTGCTACATCGGGCGCGGCTCACGGCCTGCCTGGTGGAGTGGTCGCACAGTTTGTGCGCAGGCTTTTTTCGAAGCCGCTCTCGACACACTACCCCGCCGGATTACTTCCCTCGAAACCCACAAGGCCCGTTTCGCCTGCACGATCATGCGCGGCGCTTTATCATGTGACCATAGTGTCAGTTGGTCCTGCCAGAGGAGTGTGACCGTGGAACATGTCGACGACCTCACTCGCCAGAAGATCCGCGAGTGGCAAATGCGCCGCCTGGAGATCAAGGACCAGATGGCCGCCAGCCCCGAGCGCGTGCTGGAGTTGTCGCAGGTGCTCGACCAGATGGAAGAAGAGCATGAGCGCATCCTCGAAGAAGCGATTGTGCCAGTGGCAGTAACGGCTGACGCGGCGGCCTTCGAGCTGCAGGTGCAGGTGTCGGCACAGTCGGTGCGTGACTTGCGCAAGCTGCTGGAACTGGCTCTGCATGAACTCGATGGCGTACTCGACGCAGCGCAGGCGGGTGTCAGCTATCCCGGCGACATGGCGGGGTCGTTGGGAGCCTACCGCTTCGAACTGGTGGTGGGGCAGGCCGCTGAATCCGACAAACCTTGAGTGATCCCCGGACCCGTACCGACATGCAGCCTGAGCATTTTGACTTTTCCCATCCGGTGTACCTGCCGATCAGCGCGCAGGTGTGCCAGGCTTTGCTGCAGACCGAGGGCGCGCCTGCGCTCGACACCCTGGGCGAGCCGGAGCTGGCGGCCGTACTGGTGATCCAGAACCTGGCCCAGGCACAAGGCCAGGTCGATGCGCGGGCAGCGGAAAAGGTGCTGGGCAAGCTGTTGGCGTGGGCGGTCGATGGCAGGCACTCGCCTGGCGTGGGCTTGCTGTCCGAGGCCCGTCGGCTGTTCGATGCGCGCAAGCTCTATTTCGGCCTCGAGGTGATCAAGGGCTCCAAGCTGCGCCTGCTCGATGCCGAGCAGGTACAGGCGCGGGAGTACCTGCTGGCGGACGGCAAGTGGGATTTCGACTACCGCATTCGCCTGCATCACAGTGACAACCCGTTCAGCCAGCGGGTGACCACCGGCTTCGACAGCGAGCGCTGGCTGACCGTCGAGCAGGACAAGCTGCTCAAGGTCATCCAGGCCAACCTCGACGAGGACATCCATGTGCAGGGCTATGCCGGGATCGGCAAGAGCTACCTGCTCGGAGCGCTGATGGACTGCCTGCCCCGTGGCCGGGTGCTGGCCCTGGCGCGCACGCCGGCCAAGCTCGGTACCCTGCGTCGGCGCATGGGGCTGGATGCCCAGGCCAAGGTCGGCATGACCTTCGGCCAGTTCGCCCGGGCCCTGCTCAAGGATACCCGGCCGGTTCCCGCCAGGACGGCGCAGCGCGGTCCCGGCAAACGCCGGCTGGCCGAGGAGCTGGGGATCGTCGGGCTGCGCCAGTACGACGCCGAGCATGCCCTGGATATCTGCCTGGAAGTGCTGCACAACTATTGCGAGTCACGGGACTACAGCCTGTCCAGCCGCCACTTGCCGCATTTTCGCCAGGCGCTGTCCGGCCTCGATGCCCAGGTGCTGCTCGAGTACGCCAGCCGCCTGTGGCGCTACCTGGAGGCTCAGCCGGCCTGGGGCGCGCAGACCGGGTTCGAGGCGTTGCTGCTGCTCAAACGTGCCAGCCTGGGCGGCTGCAGCGTGCCCGGGCGTTTCAGCCATGTGATCATCGACGAGAGCCAGGACGTGCCTGCCTCGTTGCTGCAGGTCATCGAGCGTGGCCGCCAGGTGCTGATCACCCTGGGTGACGAATACCAGAAGGCCACCGGCGAGGTGGTCAGGCGCGAGCGTCAGGTACGGCAGAAGGACATGGCCTTCGCCGTGCGCTCCGGGCCCAAGGTGGAGCGCCTGATCAACCCGTTGATCGGTGTGCACTCGAAAAAATCCAAGGTCGCGTTCGAGGCGGCGCGGCATGTCGATGTCGGCATCGAGCACTTCCCCGAAGGTTTTGTCCCGCCCGAGGGCTGCGTGGTACTGACCGCCTCGCGCTGGGACACGATGCGCTGGGCCATGGAGATGGCCGAGTCCAACTGCCTGCTGAACTTCCCCGACTGGCCGGACATGCGGCGCTTCATGGTCACCGCGATTGGCCTGTTCAGGGCGGGGTTCTACGCGCCGGGGCAGGACGCCGAAGGGCCGCATGGGTACTTCGCGCACCTGCTCGACTGGCAGCAGGTGCGTGAGTCCGAGCGTTTCGATGCCGCGTTCCAGTGGGTCGAAGCGCGGCTGGAGGCGGGTTTCAAGCTTGCCGACCTGACCGGGCTGGACGCGCGTGTCGCCGCGCAGCCCGCCAGCCTCATGCTATTGATGGCCGAGGAGGCCGGTGGCCTGGAGTTCGACCAGGTGCTGTTGACGCCGGAACTGATGACCACCCAGCGCTTCAAGGACGCCTACGCCTTCGATGCGCGGATCTGCGGGGTATACATTGCCCTGTCGCGGGCGCGGCGGCAGTTGTACCTGCCCTATGACGTAGAAGAGTGGATCAACTACCACAAGGGCCAGCCGTTCCGAGAGTTGCACGGTTACTGAACCCGCCGCCGTATTCTGGTCTGGCGGGCCTTATCGCGGGGCAAGGCGACTCCCACGCTTGCCCTTGCTGGCTGACACCTGCATCAATCGCTGGAAAGTCGGGCATTGCAGGTGATTCTCCTCGGGGCACACTGCCGCATGCCGCAGCCCTTTGCTCATCGCCTGCAGGCGCTTGATCTTCTGCTCGATCTCACCGGCCTTGGCCAGCAGCAGCGCTCGGTCGACCCGTTGCTCGTCCAGCATCGCCGCCACTTCGTCCAGCGAAAAGCCCGCCGCCTGGCCCAGGGCGATCAGGGCCAGGCGTTCTGGCGTATCCGCCGGGAATTGCCGGCGCTGGCCATGGCCGGCGAGCGATGTGAGCAGGCCCTTGTTCGCGTAGTAACGCAATGTCGACGCCGGCACTCCGGTGCGCCTGGCGACATCGGCAATGTCCATCGCGGCTCCCTTGACTTGAAGTTGACTTCAACTTGCATGCTGCTCGGCATCGACCTTTCCGTCAATCTGCCAAGGGCTTTCGACATGAGCGTTTCTTCTCTCGCATTTTCCATCCTGCTTGTCGGCATCGGCGCCACCCTGGTCATGGACCTGTGGACCCTGCTGCTCAGGCGCCTGGGCGTCACCACCCTGAACTACGCGATGGTCGGGCGCTGGGTTGGCCACCTGTTCGCGGGGCGCTGGCGGCATGCGGCGATCGGCAAGGCTGCGCCGGTCAGGGGGGAGCTGGCGTGGGGCTGGTTGTTCCACTACGCCACGGGGCTGGTGTTTGCGGCGCTGCTGGTGGCTATTGCCGGGGAGGGGTGGTTGCTGGCGCCGTTCCTGTGGCCCGCGTTGCTGTTCGGGGTGGTCTCGGTGCTGGTGCCATTGTGTGTGGTGCAGCCTGCGTTTGGGGCGGGGTATTTTGCCAGTCGTACACCGATGCCGCTCAGGAGCTGCCTGCGTAGCTTGGCCACGCATGGGGTGTTCGGTTTAGGCCTGTTCCTGAGTGCGGTAGTGCTGGCAGGGGTTCGTAGTTTTCCCTGACAGGTTAAACAGGCATGTTTAGGTCGACTCTCTAATTGCGGAGCGGTCTCACGATTTGCCCGGAGCCGTCTGGCATCGTTTTAGTGGCGGTGCGATTACTGTGCTGTTTCTAAATCGGCCTGGAGAAGCACAGATGAACATGAGTCGGCGAGACCTGTTTGCCGGTGTGCTGGTGACAGTCCTCTGGGGGTGCAACTTTTCCGTGATCGAACTGGGGCTCAAGACTCTGGATCCGTATCTTTTGACACTCCTGCGTTTCACATTCTGCGCCGTGCCGTTGGTGTTCTTCATCAGGCGTCCGGCCGGCGTTTCCCTTGCCGTGCTGGCCGGATATGGCGCGATGTTCGGAGCAGGCCTGTGGTGGATGGTCAATTTCGCCATGTACAACGGCCTATCGCCGGGCATGTCGTCGGTGTTCCTGCAGTTCAGCGCCTTTTTCACCATCGGTTGGAGTGCCTTGTTCCTGGGCGAGCGAATCAATGCCGTGCACGTGGGTGGCATGGCGTTCGCAGTTGCAGGGTTGTTGCTGATACTGCTTGGCAGTGAGCCCTCCACCTCGTTCGGCATCCTCCTCGTGTTGCTGGCGGCGATGGCCTGGTCCTTATGCAACCTGCTGGTCAAGGTCAAGCGACCTGGGCAGATGATGGCATTCATCATCTGGTCGAGCCTGTTCTCGGTGCCGGTGATTATGTTGCTGACGGTGGTGACGCAGGGGACGGCGCCCTTTGCCAGCCTTGTGCAAGGCCTGGCCTGGGAGGCGTTGTTCTCTATCGCGTTCCAGAGCTATGTCACCACGTTGTTGGGGTACTTGGTCTGGAACAACCTCATGAAAAAGTACCCGGCAACCCATGTCGCGCCGCTTTCACTGTTGGTTCCTGTTTCTGGCCTGCTGGCCTCATACCTGTTCTACGAAGAGGTACTGAGCGTTGCCCAGGGGCTTGCCATTGGCCTTGTACTGGTTGGTATCGCGGTCTTCCTGAATGCGCAGTCGTTGTCAGCGCTTGTGCTTTCCAGGCGAGCCCCGCGTTCGAGGGCCTCGCAAGGCAATTGAGGCGGCACTGTTCTGATACGCAAGGGAGACTGCGATGCTTGACATGAACAGGTACAGGTACGAGTACTTCTATGACATGGCCACGGTGATCGAAGGTGTTCTTCCCGAGACGCTCTGTGACGAACTGGCCAGCCGGGCCCAGGTTGTTATCGATGAAAAGGGCGTGGACTTGGTGCGGCACTCCGGCCTTGGTACGGATGCGGTGTCGGATCTGGGTGGCGACTATCACCATCATATTTTCAAAGGCGATGATGTCAGGCGCTGCCTGCCAGAACTCTATGCGATCTATCACGCATTGGTGCCACTGGTTAGTCTGGTCACATATACCGACACGGTGGTTTCGCCTTATCCGCTGTCTGATGTGAATATCAAGGCCTATCCACCTGGCGGTGGGACACTGGGGCTGCACTACGACACCAACGGTATTACGGTCCTGCTGTTCCTGACCAGCAACAGTGAGGCGCCATTGCGCATGCAGATCGAGCGCACCCATCCCAGCAAGAATGCGCCGTGGATCGAGCACAGGAAGATCTATGCGCGTAAGGGCGCGCTGCTGGTCATGCAGGGACGCAAGGTCCTGCATGATAGTGAACCGACGGTGAGCGAGCAGAAGCTTTCCGTCGTCTACAACTACTACGAGCGGCACGACACTTATCGACATGAGGATTTCGACAATTTCGTCTACTACGGTGCCAAACCGAAATGTCTCAGTGAGTCTTCCGGCCAGGAGTGATGCCGGCCGGATTTTCTGCCACCGGGAGCGAGGGAGCCCGGTGTTGGTCATCGGTATACCGCTCGACGATCCGCTGCATCTCCCCGGACTGCTTGATCCGTACCAGCGCCCTGAGCACGCCTTGGGTCGGCAGTTGGGGATCGTTGCGCACCATGCAGCCCAGCGCTTGCTCTTCCAGCACGGCCAAGGCCTGCAGGCGTTGTCCCGGGGGCAGGGAGCGGTTGTACCACTGCAATGACAGCTGGTTGCTGATCGCGTGGCGAAAGCGTCCGGCCTGTAGCTTCTGCAGGGCCAGTAGCTGGTTGCGGCTATCCTCGCGCTGCAGGTGGCCCTGGCTGAATAGAGGTTCCAGGGTGGGGTAGGTGTAGCCGAGCACGGTGCCGATGGCCTGGGGCGGCAGTGCTTCCGGGCGGGTGGGCCCGCTGTCGCCGGGGCGGCCGATCAGCAGGTCGCGCTGTTCTACGATGGGGATGCTCCACAGGTAGTCGCCCGGCCGGTCGGTCAGCCACTGGGTGGAGACATAGCAGCGCACGTCGATTTCACCGGCCTGCATCGCCTCCTGCAGGCGCAGGCGGGCCATCACGTGGTATTGCGGGCGGGCGTCGGTCTCCCGGGCAATGGCCTGCATCAGCTCGAAAAGGATGCCTTCCACCGGTTGCTGGTCCTCGGTGCGCATCAACGGCATGCTCCAGCTTTCGGCGACGGAAAAGCGCAGCACCGGCGGTTGCGCCAGGCCGTGGGTGGTCCACAGCAACAGGATGGCCAGGACTCGCCGCACGCCTCATCCTCCTTGATCCGCCGCCGGTGTGCCCGTTACTGAGCTTAGACGAGATCGGCAGGGTGCAATTTCGGCCCCGCTCCGCTAGCATTAGCGCTCTTTCCGCCCGCTCCGGTCACGATGGTTTTTTGATGAGTTATCAGGTTCTTGCACGTAAATGGCGTCCGCGCTCGTTCCGCGAAATGGTCGGCCAGACCCATGTGCTCAAGGCTTTGATCAACGCCCTGGACAACCAGCGCCTGCACCACGCCTACCTGTTCACCGGTACCCGGGGCGTGGGCAAGACCACCATCGCGCGGATCATCGCCAAGTGCCTGAACTGCGAGACCGGCATCACCTCTACCCCGTGCGGCACCTGTTCGGTGTGTCGGGAGATCGACGAAGGCCGTTTCGTCGACCTGATCGAGATCGACGCCGCCAGCCGCACCAAGGTCGAGGACACCCGCGAGCTGCTCGACAACGTGCAGTACGCGCCGAGCCGCGGGCGCTTCAAGGTCTACCTGATCGACGAAGTGCACATGCTCTCCACCCACTCGTTCAACGCCTTGTTGAAGACGCTGGAAGAGCCGCCGCCCTACGTCAAGTTCATCCTTGCCACCACCGACCCGCAGAAGCTGCCGGCGACCATCCTGTCGCGCTGCCTGCAGTTCTCGCTGAAGAACATGAGCCCGGAGCGGGTGGTCGAGCACCTGACCCATGTGCTGGGCGCCGAGAACGTGCCGTTCGAGGAGGATGCCCTGTGGCTGCTCGGTCGCGCCGCCGATGGCTCGATGCGCGACGCCATGAGCCTGACCGACCAGGCCATCGCCTTTGGCGAGGGCAAGGTGCTGGCCGCCGATGTGCGGGCGATGCTCGGCACCCTCGACCATGGCCAGGTGTACGGTGTGCTGCAGGCGTTGCTCGAGGGTGATGCCCGGGCATTGCTGGAGGCGGTGCGTGACCTGGCCGAGCAAGGGCCGGACTGGAACGGCGTGCTGTCGGAAATGCTCAATGTGCTGCATCGGGTGGCCATCGCCCAGGCGTTGCCCGAGGCGGTCGACAACGGCCAGGGCGACCGTGAGCGCGTGCTGGCGCTGGCCCAGGCACTGCCGGCCGAGGATGTACAGTTCTATTACCAGATGGGCCTGATCGGTCGTCGCGATCTACCGTTGGCGCCGGACCCGCGTGGCGGCTTCGAAATGGTCCTGTTGCGCATGCTGGCGTTCCGTCCGGCTGACACCGATGATGCGCCGAAGCCGGTACTAAAGCCGGTGGGGATCAGCCAGGCCACAGCTGATCCGGCCCAACCGGTGGCAGCGGCTGCTGTGGCCGTGGCGCCGCCCGTTGCCGCCAGCCCTGTCGCTGAAGCGGTCGCGCCGGTGCCCGTGGCTGAGCCACCCGTACAGCCCGTGCCGCCAGTCATCGAAGTGCCGGTCGTTGCCGAGGTTGCCGAGGCACCGCAATCGGAACCAGAGCCCGAGCCTGAGCCGCAGCCCGTCGAGGAGGTCATCGACCTGCCGTGGGAGGAGCCCGTTGCCGCGCCAGCGCCGGTTGCCCCCGAGCAGCCGCCCGAGCCTGCACCTGCGGTCGAGGCCGCCAACCCGCAGCCGGACTACGACGAGCCGCCGTTCGATCCGTCGGCCTACAGCCCGGCGGGCATGGAGCGCGATGACGAGCCGCCGGCGGACGAGGACTACTACGCGCCCGACAGCGACCCGGCCGGCTTCAGCTATCTGGATGAGTTGGCCGAGCACGTGCAGGAAGAGGCGCCCGCCCAGGCGCCGGAGCCGCTGCCGGCGGCCATGCCCGCGACCGGGTTGGCCCTGCAATGGCTGGAATTATTCCCACAGTTGCCTGTCTCCGGTATGACAGGCAACATCGCCGCAAACTGTACGCTGATCGCCGCCGATGGCGATGACTGGCTGTTGCACCTGGACCCGGGGCAGGGTGCGTTGTTCAACTCGACGCAGCAGCGCCGGCTGAACGACGCGCTCAACCAGCAGCTGGGTCGCGAGATTCGCTTGAAGATCGAGCTGATCCGACCCGAGCAGGAAACCCCGGCCCAGGCCGCCTCGCGCAAGCGCGCCGAGCGCCAGCATGACGCCGTGGTGTCGATCGAGCAGGATCCGCTCATCCAGCAGATGATCCGGCAGTTCGGCGCGACGGTCAGGCAGGATACTATTGAGCCTGTAGACGCCCTGGCCAGCCAGGGCCAATGAACGGATAACCATGCGGCCCGCCTGTGCGGGGCCGCATCACATGACCCAATCGAGGTATACCCCCATGATGAAAGGTGGCATGGCCGGCCTGATGAAGCAGGCCCAGCAGATGCAGGAAAAGATGCAGAAGATGCAGGAAGAGCTGGCCAACGCGGAAGTCACCGGCCAGTCCGGCGGCGGCCTGGTCAGCGTGGTGATGACCGGTCGTCATGACGTCAAGCGCGTCAGCATCGACCAGAGCCTGATGTCGACCGACGAGGACGACAAGGAAGTGCTCGAGGACCTGATCGCCGCCGCGCTGAACGACGCCGTGCGCAAGATCGAGCAGAACAGCCAGGACAAGATGGGCAGCATGACCGCCGGCATGCAACTGCCGCCTGGTTTCAAGATGCCGTTCTGATCCGGCTCACGCTGCACAATGGGGAGCAACGGCCAAGCGGTCGTTGCTCCCTTCTTCGTTCTGTTTACCGACTGACAGGCCTGCCTAGATGAGCTTCAGCCCCCTGATCCGCCAACTGATCGACGCCCTGCGCATTTTGCCCGGTGTAGGCCAGAAAACCGCCCAGCGCATGGCCCTGCAGCTGCTCGAGCGCGACCGCAGCGGCGGCACGCGCCTGGCCCAGGCCCTGAGCCAGGCCATGGAGGGCGTCGGCCACTGCCGCCAGTGCCGGACCCTGACCGAGCAGGAGCTGTGCCCGCAGTGCTCTGATCCACGCCGTGACGACAGTCAGCTGTGCGTGGTGGAAGGCCCGATGGATGTGTACGCGGTGGAGCAGACCGGCTATCGCGGTCGTTATTTCGTGCTCAAGGGGCACCTGTCGCCGCTCGATGGCCTGGGGCCGGAGGCGATCGGCATTCCGCAGTTGATGGCGCGGATCGAGGAGCAGGGGACCTTCAGCGAGGTTATCCTGGCCACCAACCCCACGGTGGAGGGGGAGGCGACTGCCCACTACATCGCCCAGCTGCTGGCCGAGAAGGGTCTGGCCGCCACGCGCATCGCCCATGGCGTGCCGTTGGGCGGGGAGCTGGAGCTAGTGGATGGCGGGACGCTGGCGCACGCCTTTGCCGGGCGCAGGCCGATTTCGCTGTAAGACCCAGCCCTTTCAAGGTGTCGATAGTTGGCGTTCGGCTTGGATTTGCCGGGGCTGCTTTGCAGCCCTTTCGCGGCACAAGGCCGCTCCTACAGGCGACTGCGCCCTCCTGTAGGAGCGGCCTTGTGCCGCGAAAGGGTCGCAAAGCGACCCCGGCAATCCTGAGTTGGAACGGTCATATCGAAAAAAACGCAGAACCTTGACGGGGGTGGCTGTAAGCCCACGCAAAGCATCGCGAGCGCGAACTCAGTACTCGCTCAGGGAAAACTCGGTCAGGCAGAAGGTCGGCACCCCGGCCGCCTGCAGGCGGCGCGAACCTTCCAGCTCCGGCAGGTCGATGATCGCCGCCGCCTCGAACACCTGGGCGCCGGTGCGACGCACCAGGTTGGCCGCGGCCAGCAGGGTGCCGCCGGTGGCGATCAGGTCATCGAAGATCAATACCGAGTCGCCGTCGCAGAGGCTGTCGGCGTGCACCTCCAGGAAGGCCTCGCCGTATTCGGTCTGGTAACCCTCCGACAGCACGTCGGCCGGCAGCTTGCCCTGCTTGCGGAACAGGATCAGCGGCTTGTTCAGCTGGTGGGCGATGATCGAGCCGATCAGGAAGCCCCGCGCGTCCATGGCGCCGATATGGCTGAAATCGGCCTCGACATAGCGCTCGATGAACTGGTCGGCGACATAGCGCAGCCCGCGCGGCGACTGGAACAGCGGGGTGATGTCGCGGAAGATCACGCCCGGCTTGGGGAAGTCCACTACCGGGCGGATCAGGGCTTTGAGGTCGAAGGTGTCGCTGTGCATGGGCGGGTATCCTGGAAAAACTCGGCGCCAGTATACCCTGTTCACGGGGCGATCAGGCTTCGAGCGCTCCACCGGCCAGCGCACACAGCTGGATCGGGTCGAGGATGTGCACTTCCTTGCCCTCGGCCTTGAGCAGGCCGTTCTGCTGGAAGCGGGTGAACACCCGGGACACGGTTTCCACCGCCAGGCCCAGGTAGTTGCCGATCTCGTTGCGCGACATGCTCAGGCGGAACTGGTTGGCCGAGTAGCCACGGGCGCGGAAGCGCGCCGACAGGTTGACCAGGAAGGTGGCGATACGCTCGTCGGCGGTCTTCTTCGACAGCAGCAGCATCATCTGCTGGTCGTCGCGGATCTCGCGGCTCATCACCCGCATCAGCTGGCGGCGCAGTTGCGGCAGCTGCACCGACAGTTCGTCGAGGCGTTCGAAGGGGATCTCGCACACCGAGGTGGTTTCCTGGGCCTGGGCCGACACCGGGTAGGCCTCGGTGTCCATGCCGGATAGGCCGACCAGCTCGCTGGGCAGGTGGAAACCGGTGATCTGCTCTTCGCCGGCATCGCTGAGGCTGAAGGTTTTCAGGGCGCCAGAGCGGACCGCATAGACCGAGCCGAAATTGTCACCCTGGCGGAACAGGAACTCGCCTTTCTTCAACGGGCGGCCGCGTTTGACGATTTCATCCAGTGCATCCATGTCCTCCAGGTTCAGGGACAGGGGCAGGCACAGGGGGGCCAGGCTGCAATCCTTGCAGTGGGCCTGGTTGTGTGGGCGCAGTTTTACTGGCTCGGACATTTCTTTCGATCCTTGTGGGAAAGCACACATAAGCCGTAAGGATAACCTGCGGCATGGGCTGTAGGCCAGTGTGCGCATTTTTGGTGCACGCTAGCGGCGGTGCGGAAGGTGTGTTCCGCCACCGTTCAACTGTCCATAGTGTGCCCCGAAAGGCGGGCTGTCCATGCGGTGAAACGCCTCAATCGCTTCAGATCACCCGGGAGAAACGCTGGCGATTCTGCTGCGCGAGGTAGGCGTCGAACACCATGCACACCGAGCGCGCCAACAGACGCCCGGCCGGCAGGATGCGGATGCCCTTGGCGTCCAGGCTGATCAGGCCGTCGCGCTGCATGGCTTGCAGCTGTGGCCACAGATCCTTGAAGTAGCCGCGAAAATCGATGGTGAAGGCCTGCTCGAACGCCTCGAAATCCAGTTCGAAGTGGCAGATCAGTTGCTGGATCACCGCCCGACGCAGGCGGTCGTCCTGGTTGCACAAAAGGCCGCGCTGGGTCGCCAGCTGGGCGGTGGAAAGGGTGTCCTGATAGGTGTTGAGGTCGCTGCTGTTCTGGCAGTACAGGTCGCCGATCTGGCTGATCGCCGACACGCCCAGGCCGATCAGGTCGCAGTGGCCATGGGTAGTGTAGCCCTGGAAGTTGCGCTGCAGGGTGCCTTCCTCCTGGGCGATGGCCAGCTCGTCGTCGGGCAGGGCGAAGTGGTCCATGCCGATGTAGCGGTAGCCGGCGGCGGTCAGCTGGTCGATGGTGGCGTGGAGCATTTCCAGCTTGGCCGCCGGCGCCGGCAGGTCGGCGCTGTCGATGCGCCGCTGGGGCATGAAGCGCTCGGGCAGGTGCGCGTAGTTGAATACCGACAGACGGTCGGGCTGCAGGCGGATCACTTCCTCGACAGTGCGGGCGAAACCTTCCGGGGTCTGCTTGGGCAGGCCGTAGATCAGGTCGAGGTTGATCGAGCGAAATTGCAGGGTGCGCGCGGCCTCGATCAGGGTGCGGGTCTGCTCCAGGCTCTGCAGGCGGTTGACCGCGCGCTGCACGGCCGGATCGAGGTCCTGCACGCCGAGGCTGACGCGGTTGAAGCCCAGCTCGCGCAGCAGGCCCATGGTCGACCAGTCGGCCTCGCGCGGGTCGATCTCGATGCCGTAGTCGCCGGAGTCGTCGTCCAGCAGGTGGAAGTGCTGGCGCAGCGTGGCCATCAGCTGGCGTAGTTCCACATGGCTGAGGAAGGTCGGCGTGCCGCCGCCGAAGTGCAGCTGCTCGACCACCTGTTTCGGGTCGAGGTGGCAGGCGATCAGCTGGATCTCCTGCTCCAGGCGCTGCAGGTAGGGCGCGGCGCGGCCACGGTCCTTGGTGATGACCTTGTTGCAGGCGCAGTAGTAGCAGATGTTGGCGCAGAACGGCACGTGCACGTAGAGCGACAGCGGGCGCGTGGCGCGGCGGCTTTCGCGCAGGGCGTGAAGCAGGTCGAACGAGCCCACTTCGCCGTGCAGTTGCACGGCGGTCGGATAGGAGGTGTAGCGTGGCCCGGCCAGATCGTAGCGACGAATCAGGTCGGCGTCCCAGCGTAGGTCGTCGAGCATGTGGGTGGTCCCCGGATAGAGCTGCAGTGTCCGGAGTCTAGGGGCGGATGTAAGAAGTCGTGTTGATTTGTATCAAGGTGAGTTGGCGACCGTCGCGGGGCTGGCGTGGGAGCGGGCTTGCCCCGCGATCAGTGCCCCATCAACCAGTGTTGATGCGGCCCTGGCAATGTCCACAGACCAAACAGGATCACGAGCAATCCGCCAGCCACGCGCACACCGCGCTTGCGCAACAGGGCGCCCACGCGCTCCGCCGCGAGCCCCGTGGCCAGCAACACCGGCCAGGTGCCGACGCCGAACGCCAGCATCAGCGCCGCGCTGTGCAGCGCATCGCCCTGGCTCGCCGCCCACAGCAGGGTGCTGTACACCAGCCCGCACGGCAGCCAGCCCCACAGGGCGCCCAGCAGCAGGGCGCGAGGCAGGCTGGACACCGGCAGCAGGCGGGTGGCCACCGGTTGCACATGGCGCCACAAGCCGCGACCGAGTGCCTCAATACGGGTCAGGCCGCTCCACCAGCCGGCCAGGTACAGGCCCATGGAGATCAGCAGCAGCGCCGCGATGACGCGCAAGCCGATGGCCAGCGGGCTGCTCGCCAGCGCCACGCCGGCAAGGCCCAGCAGCAGGCCGGCGGCGGCATAGCTGAGAATGCGCCCGAGGTTGTAGGCCAGCAGCAGGCGCAGGCGTCGGCCGCGCTGCTCGGGTGGGATGGCCAGGGTGAGGGCGCCCATCAGGCCGCCGCACATGCCCAGGCAGTGGCCACCGCCGAGCAGGCCCAGGACCAGCGCCGAGCCCAGGAGTGGAATCAGTTCAGGCACGTGGCGCGGGGTCCTTGTCGTCGGGCTGTTCGTCCCCAGGCTTCACGGCGGCCTGGTGGCGCGGGTCCTGGTCATCGAACAGGATGCTGTGGGCCGGGCCTTCGAGGTCGTCGTACTGGCCGCTGTCCACCGCCCAGAAGAAGATGTACACAGCGACGCCGACCAGCAGCAGGGCGGCGGGGATCATCACGTAGAGGGCGGGCATAGCGGTTTCCTTTCGAGCGACGCCGGCTCGCGTGCGGCCGGCGCCGCATCGGCGGGCAGCCGGGTCAGGCGCAGGGCGTTGAGCACCACGATCAGCGAACTGACCGACATGCCGATCGCCGCCCACACCGGGGTGATCCAGCCGAGCGCGGCGAACGGCAGCATGAGGCCATTGTACAGCGTCGCCCAGAGCAGGTTCTCGACAATGTTGCGGCGGGTCCGGCGGGCCAGGTCGAAGGCCTGCACCAGCGCCTGCAGGCGGTTGGACAGCAGCACCGCGTCGGCGCTGGTCTTTGCAAGGTCGGTGGCGCTGCCCATGGCGATGCTGATGTCGGCGGCGGCCAGCACCGGCACGTCGTTGACGCCGTCGCCGAGCATCAGCACCTTGCGGCCCTCGCCTTGCAGGGCCTTGAGGCGGGCGAGCTTGTCGTCCGGGCGCAGGCCGCCGATCGCCTGGTCGATGCCCAGTTGCGCGGCCACTTCCGCGACCATCGGCGAGCTGTCGCCGGACAGCAGCAGCGTTTGCCAGCCACGGGCCTTACAGGCGGTCACCAGGTCCTGGGCGTCGTCACGCAGGCGGTCGTCCAGGGCGAACCAGGCCAACGGCCCTTGCCGGTCGCCCAACAGCAGCCATTGCCCACGCGGTTCCGGCACGGCGGGCACCTCGGCGCCGCTGAGGGCGCAGACGAAGGCGGCCTGGCCGATGCGTAGGCGTTGGCCGGCCAGTTCGCCTTCCAGGCCCAACCCTGGCATGGCATTGACGCTTTCGGCGGCCTGGGCGGCGCGGCCGAAGGCGCGGGCGATGGGGTGCTCGGAGCGGTTTTCCAGGGCGGCGGCCAGCGCCAGGCACTGGTCGCCGTCCAGCCGGCCTAGCGGGCGCACGCTGCGCAGGGCCAGGCGGCCTTCGGTGAGGGTGCCGGTCTTGTCGAAGATCACCGTGTCGATCTGGTTCAGCCCCTCCAGCACATGGCCGCGGGTGATCAGCAGGCCGAGCTTGTGCAGGCTGCCGGTGGCCGCGGTGAGGGCGGTCGGCGTGGCCAGTGACAGGGCGCAGGGGCAGGTGGCGACCAGCATGGCCAGGACGATCCAGAACGCCCGTGGCGCATCCAGTTGCCACCAGACCACGCCGATCACGGCGGCGGCCACCAGGGTGAACAGCAGGAACCATTGCGAGGCGCGGTCGGCGATTTCCGCCAGGCGTGGTTTCTCCGACTGGGCGCGCTCCAGCAGGCGGACGATGGCCGACAGCCGCGAATCCTGGCCCAGGGCCTGGACTTCGACGGTGAGGGTGCTTTCGACGTTGAGGGTGCCGCCGGTCACCCGGTCGCCGACGCGGCGCGCCAGGGGCAGGTATTCGCCGGTCAGCAGCGATTCGTCGACGCTGGAACGGCCGTCGACGATCAGCCCGTCGGCCGGGATCACTGCGCCGGGCAGCACCTGCACCCGGTCGCCGCACTGCAGCTCACCGAGCAGGATGCGCTCGCCCTGGCCGTTGGTGTCCAGGCGCAGGCACGAGGCCGGCAACAGGTTGACCAGCTGCGCGGTGGCCGCCGCGGTGCGCTCGCGGGCGCGGCGTTCGAGGTAGCGGCCGGTGAGCAGGAACAGGGCGAACATGCCGACGGTGTCGAAGTACAGCTCGCCACTGCCGGTGATCGCGGTCCAGATCCCGGCGCAGTAGGCCAGGGCGATGGCCAGCGACACCGAGACGTCCATGGTCAGGTGGCGGGTGCGCAGGTCGCGGGCCGCGCCCTTGAAGAACGGCGCGCAGCTGTAGAACACGATGGGGGTGGTGAGGAACAGCGCGACCCAGCGCAGGATGGTGTGCAGCTCGGGCGACAGGTCGATGTTGAATTCCGGCCAGGTGGCCATGGTCGCCATCATCGCCTGGAACCACAGCAGCCCGGCCACGCCCAGGCGGCGCAGGGCGCTGCGGTTTTCCCGGGCCAGCTGTTCGGCAGCCTGGTCGGGCTGGTAGGGGTGGGCGGCGTAGCCGATCTGGCGCAGCTCGGCCAGCAGTTTGGACAGTGGCAGTTGCTGGTCGTCCCAACTGACCAGCAGGCGATGGTTGGACAGGTTCAAGCGGGCGTCGTCGACGCCGGGCAGGTTGCGCAGGTGCTTCTCGATCAGCCAGCCGCAGGCGGCGCAGCTGATGCCCTCGACCATCAGGGTGGTTTCGGCCAGCTCGCCGGCATGGCGCACGAAGGATTGCTGCACATCGCCGCGGTCGTACAGTGCCAGTTCATCCTGGAGCTGGCGGGGTAGGGCCTCGGGGTTGGCGCTGGTGTCGCTGCGGTGCTGGTAGTAGTGCTCCAGGCCGCCGGCGACGATGGATTCGGCCACTGCCTGGCAGCCGGGGCAGCAGAACTGTCGCGGCTCGCCGAGGACCACGGCGGTGAAGCGGCTGCCGGCGGGGACGGGCAGGGCGCAGTGGTAGCAGGGGGTGGGGTGGGTCATTTTGAGTCTATCTTTTGGCTTGGGATTGCCGGGGCCGCCTTGCGGCCCTTTCGCGGCACAAGGCAGCCCCAGCGGTATCGCGATTCATTGCTGATGCTCGGCCCCTTGCAGCGCCTCGTCCCCCAGCTGCAAGGTCACCCCATGCTCGACCTTCTCCTCCTCGAACAGCCGCCACACATGTTCATCCTGGCTGCCCAGCAGCTCGACGAAGCGCCGCCCCTGGACCTTGTCGTCGAGCTGGCCGACATAGCGGCCTTGCTCGGTACGGGTCAGCGGCACCTTGCGGTCCTTGTCCGGCTGGGTCGGCGAGATCAGGTTCAGCTCCAGCGTCTGCGGATCGCTGTTGCCGGTCAGGCGCACCTCCACTTCGCCGGTCAGCTCGTCCAGGTGCACGCTGGCCTTGAGGTTGAGGGTCTGGGCCAGCAGTTCGCGGTCCAGCGAGCGGTTGATGCCCTTGCCGGCCTCGTAATAGTTGTCGTTGACCAGGTTGTCCGGGTTGCGCACGGCGATGCTGACCATGGTCAAGCTCAGGCACACCGAGGTGGCCAGGATGCCGATGATGATCCAGGGCCAGAGGTGCTTGTACCAGGGGCTGGCGGCGGTGGCGGCAGGCATTGTTCGTCTTCTCTCTCAGCGGATCTGTGGGCCGATGAAACGGCTCTTGGCTTCAACCTGGCTGGCGCTGTCGTCGGCGTCCTTGAGGATGAAGGTGATTTCGTTGGTGGTCGAGGGCAGTTGTTCAGGGGCGACCGACAACTGCACCGGCAGGTTGACGATGTCGCCGGCGGTGACGCGGATCTCGCGCAGGCCTTCGAGCTTGAGGTCGGGCAGGCCGGCGGCGTCGAGCACGTAGACGTGGTCGCGCTGGTCCTTGTTCATCACCTTCAGGCTGTAGACGTTCTCGATCCGGCCCTGGGCGTTCTCGCGGTACAGCACGCGGTCCTTGGCCACGTCGAAACCTATCAGCGAGCGGGTGGCGAAAGCGGTGACCAGGGCGCCGATCATCACCAGCAGCACCAGGGCGTAGCCGATCAGACGCGGGCGCAGCATGTGGGTCTTCTGCCCGGACAGGTTGTGCTCGGTGGTGTAGCTGATCAGGCCCTTGGGGTAGTTCATCTTGTCCATGATGCTGTCGCAGGCGTCGATGCAGGCGGCGCAGCCGATGCACTCGATCTGCAGGCCGTCACGGATGTCGATGCCGGTGGGGCAGACCTGCACGCACATGGTGCAGTCGATGCAGTCGCCCAGGCCCTTGGCCTTGTAGTCGATGTCTTTCTTGCGTGGGCCGCGGGTCTCGCCGCGGCGCGGATCGTAGGAGACGATCAGGGTGTCCTTGTCGAACATCACGCTCTGGAAGCGCGCATACGGGCACATGTAGATGCACACCTGCTCGCGCAGCCAGCCGGCGTTGCCGTAGGTGGCCAGGGTGAAGAAGCCGACCCAGAAGTAGGCCCAGCCATCGGCCTGGCCTGTAAAGAACTCGATGGCCAGTTCGCGGATCGGCGCGAAGTAGCCGACGAAGGTCATGCCGGTGACGAAGCCGATCAGCAGCCACAGGCTGTGCTTGGCCAGCTTGCGCAGGAACTTGTTGGCGCTCATGGGCGCCTTGTCCAGCTTCATGCGCTGGTTGCGGTCGCCTTCGGTGATTTTCTCGCACCACATGAACACCCAGGTCCATACGCTTTGCGGGCAGGTGTAGCCGCACCAGACCCGGCCGGCGTACACGGTGATGAAGAACAGGCCGAAGGCGGCGACGATCAGGATGCCCGAGAGCAGGATGAAGTCCTGGGGCCAGATGGTGGCGCCGAAGATGTAGAACTTGCGTTCGGGCAGGTTCCACCAGACGGCCTGGTGGCCGCCCCAGTTCAGCCAGACGGTGCCGAAGTACAGCAGGAACAATACCGCGCCACCGACCATCCGCAGCCTGCGGAAGATGCCAGTGAAGGCGCGGGTGTAGATTTTTTCGCGCGAGGCGTAGAGGTCGACGGAATCCTTCCCTTTGCTGGCAGGCGGGGTGACGTCATGTACCGGAATTTGCTTGCTCATCATCAAGTCCCACGGCAGTGGAGAAATGCCGCGGCCAGTGCGTGCCGGCCGCAGTCTCGCGCGTTCTGCTAGCGCTCTGCGGCCCATGATACGCCTGAGATGGCGCGTGCGGGGCGCGCTGCGACCTTTAGTCGCGTTGGGTTCGTGGTGTGAATCGTGTTATGGCGGGTGTCAATTGATTCAGGTCATGAGGCCTGCAGGAATTGTGCTGTCAGTACCGGCCTCTTCGCGGGTAAACCCGCTCCCACAGGTACTTCACTGAACCTGTGGGAGCGGGTTTACCCGCGAAGAGGCCAGGCCTGCCTTACTCAGGCTGGGCCGGCGGCTCCGCCTGATGCGACAGGCTGTACACGTACGCCGCCAGCAGGTGCACCTTGTCATTACCCTGCATCTGCGCCTGGGCCGGCATCTGCCCCTGGCGGCCATAGCGGATGGTCTGCTGCAGCTGGGCGAAGCTCGAGCCGTAGATGAACGCCTGCGGATGGGTCAGGTTCGGCGCGCCCATGGCTGGTGTGCCCTTGCCTTCAGGCCCGTGGCAGGCCACGCAGTTGGTGGCGAAGATCTGCTGGCCCTTGACCGGGTCGGCCTTGGCGTCCTCGGGCAGCTTGCGGCCGTCGAGGTTGGTCAGCACGAAGGCCGCCACATCCGCCACGCCCTGCTCGCCGATCACCGTGGCCCAGCCCGGCATCACGCCGTGGCGACCGTTCATGATGGTGGTCTTGATGGTCTCCGGCTCGCCGCCCCAGCGCCAGTCGTTGTCGGTCAGGTTGGGGAAACCGTAGGCGCCGCGGGCGTCGGAGCCGTGGCACACCGAGCAGTTGGAGGCGAACAGGCGCGCGCCCATCTTCAGGGCCTGCGGGTCCTTGGCCACGTCCTCCAGCGGCATGGCGGCGAACTTGGCGAAGATCGGCCCGAAACGGGCGTCGGCCTTGGCCATTTCCTTTTCCCACTCGTGCACGCCGGTCCAGCCGGCCTGGCCGTTGGAGAACTCGGTCTTCTTGTCGTTGTCGACGTAGGCGTAGCCCGGCAGGATGCCTTTCCAGTTGCCCAGGCCGGGGTACAGCACCAGGTAGCCAAGGGCGAAGACGACGGTGCCGACGAACAGCCAGAACCACCATTTCGGCAGCGGGTTGTCGTACTCCTCGATGCCGTCGAAGGCGTGGCCGACGACTTCGTCGGTAATCTCTTCGCGCTGGCCCTTGCGGGTCGACAGCAGCAGCCAGGTCAAGGCGAAGATGGTGCCCAGGGTCAGGACGGTGACGTACAGACTCCAGAAGGTTGTCATTGTTGTTTGCTCCTAGAAGCTTTTGCTTGCTCGACGTGCCGGGTGGCGTCTGGATCGTCCGCGAACGGCAGTTGCGTCGCTTCGTCGAATTCCTGCTTGCGCCGCGGGCTGAATACCCACAGCGCCAGGCCCACGAAGGCCACCAGCACCACGACGGTGCCCAGGCCGCGAATCATCCCGATATCCATCAGCGTCACCGTTTGCTTTTGATGAGGGTGCCAAGGCCTTGCAGGTACGCGACGATGGCGTCCATTTCGGTCTTGCCCTTGACCGCGTCGCGGGCACCGGCGATGTCTTCGTCGGTGTACGGCGTGCCCAGGGTGCGCAGCACTTCCATCTTCTTGGCGGTGTCCTTGCCGTCGAGCTTGTTCTCCACCAGCCACGGGTACGACGGCATCTTCGATTCCGGTACCACGTTGCGCGGGTTGTACAGGTGCGCGCGGTGCCAGTCGTCCGAGTAGCGGCCGCCGACCCGGGCCAGGTCCGGGCCGGTACGCTTGGAGCCCCACAGGAACGGGTGGTCCCACACGCTTTCGCCGGCCACCGAGTAGTGGCCATAGCGTTCGGTCTCGGCGCGGAATGGCCGGATCATCTGCGAGTGGCAGCCCACGCAGCCTTCGCGGATGTAGATGTCGCGGCCTTCGAGCTCCAGCGCGGTGCGTGGTTTCATGCCCTCGACCGGCTTGTTGGTGACGTCCTGGAAGAACAGCGGGACGATCTGGGTGAGGCCACCGACGCTGACGGCGATGACCATGAAGAAGGCCATCAGGCCAATGTTCTTCTCGACTGCTTCATGCTTCATCAGTGGGCTCCCACGACGACGATCTTGGCGGCTTCCTCAGCCTGAACCGGGTTGGCGGCGCGCACGGTACGGAACACGTTGTAGGCCATCAGCAGCATGCCGGAGGCGAAGAACGCACCGCCCAGGGCGCGGACGATGAAGCCCGGGTGGCTGGCCTGCAGGGCTTCGACGAAGGAGTAGGTGAGGGTGCCGTCGTCGTTGATGGCGCGCCACATCAGGCCCTGGGTGATGCCGTTGACCCACATCGAGGCGATGTACAGCACGGTGCCGATGGTGGCCAGCCAGAAGTGCGCGTTGATCAGGCCGACGCTGTGCATCTGATCGCGGCCGTAGAGTTTCGGGATCATGTGGTAGACCGCGCCGATCGAGATCATCGCCACCCAGCCGAGGGCGCCGGCGTGGACGTGGCCGATGGTCCAGTCGGTGTAGTGCGACAGCGAGTTGACCGTCTTGATGGCCATCATCGGGCCTTCGAAGGTGGACATGCCGTAGAACGCCAGGGAGACGACCAGGAAGCGCAGGATCGGGTCGGTGCGCAGCTTATGCCAGGCGCCCGAGAGGGTCATCATGCCGTTGATCATGCCGCCCCAGCTCGGCGCCAGGAGGATGATCGACATCACCATGCCCAGCGACTGCGCCCAGTCCGGCAGCGCGGTGTAGTGCAGGTGGTGCGGGCCTGCCCAGATGTACAGGGTGATCAGCGCCCAGAAGTGCACGATCGACAGGCGATAGGAGTAGATCGGGCGTTCGGCCTGCTTGGGCACGAAGTAGTACATCATCCCCAGGAAGCCGGTGGTGAGGAAGAAGCCCACGGCGTTGTGCCCGTACCACCACTGGATCATCGCGTCGGTGGCGCCGGCGTAGGCCGAGTAGGACTTGAACAGGCTCACCGGCAGGGAGATGTGGTTGACGATGTGCAGCATCGCGGTGACCACGATGAAGGCGCCGTAGAACCAGTTGCCGACGTAGATGTGCTTGGTCTTGCGCTTGACGATGGTGCCGAAGAACACCAGGGCGTAGGTGACCCAGACGATGGCCAGCAGGATCGCCAGCGGCCACTCGAGCTCGGCGTATTCCTTGGTGGTGGTGAAGCCCATCGGCAGGGTGATCAGCGCGCCGACGATCACCGCCTGCCAGCCCCAGAAGGTGAAGGCGGCCATGCTGTCGGAGATCAGCCGGGTCTGGCAGGTGCGCTGCACCACGTAGTAGCTGGTGCCGAACAGGGCGCAGCCACCGAAGGCGAAGATCACCAGGTTGGTGTGCAGTGGGCGCAGGCGGCCGAAGCTCGTCCATGGCAGGTCCAGGTTGAGCTGGGGCCATACCAGTTGCGAGGCGATGAAGACGCCGAGCCCCATGCCAAGGATCCCCCAGACCACCGTCATGATGGCGAACTGGCGGACGACCTTATAGTTATAAGCAGTCGGACTGATTGCAGTGCTCATTCTAAGGTTCCACGGTTTGGGTGTTCTTGTTGGTTGGTAAATCGGCGCCAGTATCGATAACCACCAGGGTTATGGCAACGCAAGGAAACCTGCGCCGACCCGTGTCCAGACCCTTTTCACCGCCGTCCCGCGGCTTTTGGGCTGGATGATTGTACACAAATAAATATTTGTAATGTGTACCGTTTTCCATGTTTTTCTGATCGTTCGGTCAAGCTTTTTAATCGGGGACGGGCACGCAAGGCGTCATCCCAAAGCCGCAGGCTCGTGAGCGTGGAGTCGATGCGTGATGTCAGGCTGTGCACCACGTCTGTTCCGGTCGCTGCGAGCGGAGCCACTGTGGCAACAAGCTTAGTTGTGTTCGGAGGGGGTGCAAGGCGGGGAGGGGCGAGGGAGGGAGTCGTGGGAGCGGCGCACTACCGCTCCCACGGGGTTTTACTTGGCGGTTACCGTTTCTGCTGCTTGCTCTTGCGACAGGCTATACACATAGGCCGCCAGCAGGTGGACCTTGTCGTTGCCCTGGATATCGTGCTGCGCCGGCATCTGGCCCTGACGGCCATAACGGATGGTCTGCTGCAGCTGGGCGAAGCTCGAGCCGTAGATGAACGCCTGCGGATGGGTCAGGTTCGGCGCGCCCATGGCCGGGGTGCCCTTGCCTTCAGGCCCGTGGCAGGCCACGCAGTTGGTGGCGAAGATTTCCTGGCCCTTGGCCGGGTCGGCCTTGACGCCTTCCGGCAGGCTGCGGCCATCGAGGTTGGTCAGCACGAAGGCCGCCACGTCGGCCACGCCCTGCTCGCCGATCACCGTGGACCAGCCCGGCATGATGCCGTGGCGGCCGTTCATGATCGAGGCCTTGATGGTCTCCGGCTCGCCGCCCCAGCGCCAGTCGCTATCGGTCAGGTTGGGGAAGCCATAGGAGCCCTTGGCGTCGGAGCCGTGGCACACCGAGCAGTTGGAGGCGAACAGCCGGCTGCCCATCTTCAGCGCCTGCGGATCCTTGGCCACTTCCTCCACCGGCATGGCGGCGTACTTGGCGAAGATCGGGCCGAACTTGGCATCGGCCTTGTCCATCTCCCTCTGCCACTCGTCTACCTGGGTCCAGCCATTCTCGTAGCCGGGCAGGATGCCTTTCCAGTTGCCCAGACCCGGGTAGAGGATCAGGTAGCCGACCGAGAACACCAGGGTGCCGACGAACAGCCAGAACCACCATTTCGGCAGCGGGTTGTCGTACTCCTCGATGCCGTCGAAGCTGTGGCCCATGGTCTGGTCGGTGGTGTCGCTGCTCTGGCCCTTGCGGGTGGCGAGCAGCAGCCAGGTCAGGCCGATCAGGCTGCCGAGGGTCAGTACGCTGATGTACGTACTCCAGAAGGTGGTCATTGCCGGGTACTCCTCATTGCAGCAGGTTCCTGCCCGGCGGGGGGCAGGCGGTCGTCGACGAAGGGCAGCAGGCGCGCTTCGGCGAAATCACGGTCGCGGCGACGGTTGAACACCCAGAGCGAGAGGCCGATGAAGGCGATCATCACCACCAGGGTGCCCAGGCCACGGATCATGCCGATGTCGATGTCCATCGCACTCACCTCTTGTTCTTGATCGCGGTGCCGAGCACCTGCAGGTAGGCGACCAGCGCATCCATCTCGGTCTTGCCCTTGACCGCGTCCTTGGCACCGGCGATGTCGTCGTCGGTGTAGGGCACGCCGAGGCCGCGCAGGACGCGCATCTTGACGTCGGTGTGGCTGTTGTCGACCTGCGCGGCCACCAGCCATGGGTACGACGGCATCTTCGATTCCGGTACCACGTTGCGCGGGTTGTACAGGTGCGCGCGGTGCCAGTCATCCGAGTAGCGGCCGCCGACCCGGGCCAGGTCCGGGCCGGTACGCTTGGAGCCCCACAGGAACGGGTGGTCCCACACGCTCTCGCCGGCCACCGAGTAGTGGCCGTAGCGCTCGGTCTCGGCACGGAACGGCCGGACCATCTGCGAGTGGCAGCCCACGCAGCCTTCGCGGATGTAGATGTCGCGGCCTTCGAGCTGCAGGGCGGTGTAGGGTTTCATGCCCTCGACCGGCTTGTTGGTGACGTCCTGGAAGAACAGCGGGACGATCTGGGTCAGGCCGCCGATGCTGACGGCGAACACCATCAGCAGGGCCATCAGGCCTATGTTTTTCTCAACGACTTCATGGTTCATCAGGCTCTACTCCTCAAGCCAGCTGGGCGTTGGCGGTGGCTTGCTCGGCGGCCGGGGCGCGCACGGTGCGCCAGGTGTTCCAGGCCATCAGGAACATGCCGCTGAGGAAGATCACGCCGCCGACGAAGCGCACGACGAAGCCTGGGTGGCTGGCCACCAGGGTTTCGACGAACGAGTAGGTCAGCGTGCCGTCGCTGTTGACCGCGCGCCACATCAGGCCCTGGGCGATGCCGTTGACCCACATCGAGGCGATGTAGAGCACGGTGCCGATGGTGGCCAGCCAGAAGTGCGCGTTGATCAGCCCGAGGCTGTACATGCGCTCCTTGCCGAACACTTTCGGGATGGTGTGGTACAGCGCGCCGATGGAGATCATCGCCACCCAGCCGAGGGCGCCGGCGTGGACGTGGCCGATGGTCCAGTCGGTGTAGTGGGACAGGGCGTTGACCGTCTTGATGGCCATCATCGGGCCTTCGAAGGTGGACATGCCGTAGAACGCCAGGGAGACGACCAGGAAGCGCAGGATCGGGTCGCTGCGCAGCTTATGCCAGGCGCCCGAGAGGGTCATCATGCCGTTGATCATGCCACCCCAGCTCGGGGCCAGCAGCACCAGCGACATGATCATGCCCAGCGACTGCGCCCAGTCCGGCAGCGCGGTGTAGTGCAGGTGGTGGGGACCTGCCCAGATGTACAGGGTGATCAGGGCCCAGAAGTGGACGATCGACAGGCGATACGAATACACCGGGCGCTCGGCTTGCTTGGGCACGTAGTAGTACATCATCCCCAGGAAACCGGCGGTCAGGAAGAAGCCCACGGCGTTATGCCCGTACCACCACTGCACCATGGCATCGGTGGCGCCGGCGTACAGCGAGTAGGACTTGGTCAGGCTGACCGGTACTTCCAGGTTGTTGACGATGTGCAGGATCGCCACGGTCAGGATGAAGGCGCCGAAGAACCAGTTGCCCACGTAGATGTGCTTGGTATTGCGCTTCATCAGCGTACCGAAGAACACCACGGCATAGGCCACCCAGACGATGGTGATCAGGATGTCGATCGGCCATTCCAGTTCGGCGTATTCCTTGGTGCTGGTGTAGCCCAGCGGCAGGCTGATCGCCGCCAGCAGGATCACCAGTTGCCAGCCCCAGAAGGTGAACGCGGCCAGGCGTGGCGCGAACAGGGTGGTCTGGCAGGTGCGTTGCACCGAATAATAGGAAGTGGCGAACAGGGCACAGCCGCCGAAGGCGAAGATCACCGCGTTGGTGTGCAAGGGTCGCAGGCGGCCGAAGCTGGTCCACGGCAGGTCGAGGTTGAAGGCGGGCCAGGCGAGCTGGGCGGCAATGAAGACGCCGAGCCCCATCCCGACGATGCCCCACACCACCGTCATGATGGCGAATTGGCGGACCACCTGATAGTTGTAGGCGGTACTGCTGGTTGTGTTCATGTATGGGTTCCCATCCACGGTTATAGGCAGGCTAAACAGCGAGGCAAGCATGATTAATGGGCAAAGTGCCGGTATTGACGGGGATCAATGGGCGAAGATCGGAAATGTCCCAGGCTTGCGCTGCGATCCTCCGAAAATGGCGGAGGATCGCGGCATTTCCAGCTGCCTGATCCTGGCCCATGGCGCCGGTGCGCCAATGGACAGCGGGTTCATGGAGGACATGGCGCAAAGGCTGGCGGGGCAAGGGGTAGGGGTGGTGCGCTTCGAGTTCCCGTACATGGCCGAGCGGCGCCTGAACGGCGGCAAGCGGCCACCCAATCCGCAGAAGGTGTTGCTCGAATGTTGGCGGACTGTATACGACCAGCTGCGACCATTGGTCGCAGGGCGGTTGGCCGTTGGCGGCAAGTCCATGGGCGGGCGCATGGCCAGCCTGCTGGCGGACGATTTGGGCGCCGATGCGCTGGTGTGCCTGGGGTATCCGTTCTATGCGGTGGGCAAGCCTGAGAAGCCGCGGGTGGAGCACCTGGCCGGGCTGCGCACGCGAGCGTTGATCGTGCAGGGCGAGCGGGATGCCCTGGGCAATCGTGAGGCGGTGGCGGGGTATGAGCTATCGCCGGCGATCGAGGTGAGCTGGCTGGTGGCGGCGGATCATGACCTCAAGCCGTTGAAGGCGTCGGGGTTCAGTCATGAGCAGCACATGCAGGCGGCGGCGGAGCGGGTGGCGGCTTTTCTGCGGGTGTAATCATCGCGGGGCAAGCCAGCTCCCACGAGGGTGGGAGCTGGCTTGCCCCGCGATGAGGGCCTCACCTTAGTCGCGGTACTCGCACAGGTAAGCGGTATCCACGGCCACCTTCAGCTGGAACTTGCTGTCGGCGGCCACGTTGAACTTGTCGCCCGCGTTGAAGGTTTCCCAGTTGTCGCTACCTGGCAGCTTCACGCTCAGGGCACCGGAGACCACGTGCATGATCTCGCGCTTGGCGGTGCCGAACTCGTATTCGCCCGGGGCCATCACGCCCACGGTGGCCGGACCTTCCTTGCCTTCGAAGGCGATCGACTTGACGGTGCCATCGAAGTATTCATTGACCTTGAACATCGGGCGACTCCTGAAAAAGGACTGAAAAAAGGGCTGGCCAGTATGCCCAAGGCCCGCCCCTGCGTCATCTGTTTCAGGTGCTGCCCGGTGGCAGGCTCAGGGGCAGCAGGCGCGCGGTGTTGCGGGCGTCTTCCAGGGCCCGGTGCTGCTGCCCGGTAAACTGCAGGCCGGCCAGTTGCAGGGCGCTGTTCAGGCCCGCCGGGCGCTGCAGGTGGCGGGCCTTGGCGAAGCGTTGCTTGAGGTTGATGTGCGGCAGTTGCTCCAGCAGGCTGCGCACATGGTGTGCCTGCCATTCCTGCAGCAGTTGCTTGCGGTCGTAGTCCCCCCAGCTGACCCAGGCCTGCAACTGCGCCTGGTGATGGCCCAGCCAGCGTTCGAACGCGGCCCAGACCTCGGGGAAGGGCGCGGCGGCATCGACCTCGGCCTGGCCGATGTGGGTCAGCTCGCGACAGAAGGGGGTCAGCTGCGGCCGCCGCCGGGGCCGCACGAAGCGCTGGAAGTGATCGACCTCGCGCCCGTCGCGGGTGACCAGGCTTGCGCCGATTTCAATGATTTCCATCTCCGTGACCGGCCAGCCGCCGTCGTCGGTGGTGGCTTCCAGGTCGATCACCAACCAGTGGCCCATGCCAGGCTCCCTATCAATGCCAAAAAGCCTGCGCGCTCGCCGCGGCGCGTGCACAGGCCAGTAGAGCGTAGCCAAACTCGAGGTCCACGACATCCCCTGGCACTTTGGCATATTCGGCGGTTGTGCCTGTGCAGGAAAACGCCTAGCTTAGGTGCATTCAGGCCTTTACCCGTGATGAGTGCCCCGACTTGATTCCACTGCCCAATGCCAAGCTGTCGTCCTCCCTGTTGCTGCTCGCGACGGTTTTGCTGAGTGCCGCGACACAGGCCGAGGTGGTGCGGGAAGTGAAGATCGGGGCGGCGCATTTCCCGCCTTACACCGTGCGTCCGGAGCAGGGGGCCGATACCGGTCTGCTGCCGCAACTGGTGGAGTCGCTGAACCGCTCGCAGTCCTTGTACCGTTTCGTCCTGGTGCCCACCTCGATTCCCCGGCGCTTCGGCGATTTCCAGCAGGGCCGCACCGACATGGCGATCTTCGAGAATCCGCAGTGGGGCTGGCAGGAGATCGAGCACAAGGCGGTGGACATGGGGCTGGAGGATGCCGAGATCTTCGTCAGTCGCCAGCAGGCCGGGCGTGACCAGCATTACTTCGACGACCTTGAGGGCAAGCGCCTGGCGCTGTTCAATGGCTATCACTACGCCTTCGCCGATTTCAACGCGGACCCGGCCTGGTTGAAGAAGCGCTACCGTGCCACGCTGACTTACTCCCACGACAGCAACCTGAACATGGTCGAGCGTGGGCGTGCCGACATCGCCCTGGTCACCCGCTCGTACCTGAGCGACTTCCTCCAGCGCAACCCGGACAGCGCCGGCCAGCTGCTGGCGTCGCAACGGGTCGACCAGGTCTACCACCACTACGCGCTGTTGCGCCCGGGGGCGGCGATCACTCCCGAGGCCTTTGCCAGCCTGTTGCGCCAGCTGCGGGAAAATGGCGAGTTGCTGCGCATCTTCCAGCCCTACAAGATCACCGTCGAAGCACCGCACGACTAAATTTCGGCGAAGTCGCCGCGTATTCAGTATTGAGTGTGCAGGATTCTGCAGTACCCAAGACAAACGCGCGCCCTGTAGGAGCGGCCTTGCCGAGGCGTCGGACCGGTCGGAAAGGGCCGCAAAGCGGCCCCGGCGATCTTTGCGTCAACACTGAGTTCTGGGAGCGCGCCCTGTAGGAGCGGGCTTGCCCCGCGATGACGGTGTCAGCCCAAGCGGCTGCTCTTGCGACAATGGATCAGCGCATCGCGGATCATGAAGTTGACCAGCGTCGGCGACACGCCCAGCTCCTTGGCGATGTCCTTCTGCGGCACGCCATGCAGGCGGTACATCTCGAAGGCGTAGCGGGTGCGCTTGGGTAGCTCGTCGAGAGCGTCGGCGATGTGTTCCAAGGTGGCGAGATTGATGTGGGTGGCTTCGGGCGAGGCATTCTGGATGACTACATTCATCCCTTCCTCTTCGCTGCCGGTGTATTTCAGCTCCATGGCCTGCTTGCGGTAGTGATCGATGGCCAGGTTGCGCACGATCTGGAACAGGTAGCTGAGCTGGGCCTTGAAGGAAGAGGTGATCTGCGGGGCGGCGCTAAGCCTGAAGAAGGCGTCCTGCACCACATCCTCGGCGCGGGAGCGGCAGCCGGTGATGCGCGCGGCGATCTTCACCAGGATGCTGCGGTTGTCGACGAATGCCTGGAGTAATGGTGAATCGCACTTACTTGTGGATAGTTGTTCCGCCATGGAAATCACCTTGTCTCGAAGAGGAGGGGGAGCGCACCGCTGGGGCAGGCTTCCTACGACGTGCGACAAACTATTCGTAATGATAATGATTGTCAAATACGAAAGTTAATGAGTTTTGATCCATTTTGGTTCTAAGCTCGAGGCTGTGAACTGCTTCACTCCATCCCTCTGCGCCCGGCCTTCCCGGGCCGTCCGACAGGCCTAATTTCTTCCCCGGCCCATCCGTTCCCCTGTGTACATCTCGGCTGCCGAACACTGCCCGCCTGTCATGCGCGGGCCAGTCAGGCGCGACTCACCCAGACACTGGCAGGAACATTCCATGACGGACGCCTTCGAACTCCCGCACTCGCTGGTCCAGGCCCTGGCGCAGCGCGCCGCCCAGACCCCAGAGCGCATCGCCTTGCGCTTCCTGGCCGACGCGCCCGGCGAGCCGGCGGTGCTCAGCTACCGGGACCTCGACCAGCGCGCGCGGACCATCGCCGCGGCGTTGCAGGCCCGGGCCGGGTTCGGCGAGCGTGCCGTGCTGCTGTTCCCCAGCGGCCCGGACTATGTCGCGGCCTTCTTCGGCTGCCTGTACGCCGGGGTGATCGCCGTGCCGGCCTATCCGCCGGAGTCTTCGCGCCAGCATCATCAGGAACGCCTGCTGTCGATCATCGACGACGCCGAGCCGCGCCTGCTGCTGACGGTAGAAGCGCTGTGTGACAGTTTGCAGGGCCTCGAAGCCCTGGCTGGCGCCAGCGCTCCGGGCCTGCTGGCCGTGGATCGTCTCGACCCGCAGTTGGCCGAGCAGTGGCGCGAGCCTGAGCTCAAAGGCAATGACATCGCCTTCCTGCAGTACACCTCCGGCTCCACTGCGCTGCCCAAGGGCGTGCAGGTCAGCCACGGCAACCTGGTGGCCAACGAACAGCTGATCCGCCAGGGGTTCGGCATCGACTTGAACCCGGACGACGTGATCGTCAGCTGGCTGCCGCTGTACCACGACATGGGCCTGATCGGTGGCCTGCTGCAGCCGATCTTCAGCGGCGTGCCTTGCGTGCTGATGTCGCCGGGCTACTTCCTCGCCCGACCGCAGCGCTGGCTGCAGGCGATCAGCGAGTACGGTGGCACCATCAGCGGCGGCCCGGACTTCGCCTACCGACTGTGCAGCGAGCGGGTCAGCGAGGCCGCGCTCGCCGGCCTGGACCTGAGCCGCTGGCGTGTGGCCTATTCCGGTTCCGAGCCGATTCGCCAGGACAGCCTGGACACCTTCGCCGAAAAATTTGCCGCCTGTGGCTTCGACGCCAGCAGCTTCTTCGCCAGCTATGGCCTGGCCGAGGCCACCCTGTTTGTCAGCGGCAGTCGCCGTGGCCAGGGCATCGGCGCCCTGGAACTGGATGCCGAGGCCTTCGCCGCCAACCGTGCCGAGCCGGGCAAGGGCAGTGTGCTGATGAGCTGCGGCTATCCGCAGCCGGGCCACGCGGTGCGCATCGTCGAGCCGCAACAGCTGCAGGTGCTGGCTGACAACCAGGTGGGCGAGATCTGGGCCGGGGGGCCGAGCATCGCCCTGGGTTACTGGCGCAACCCCGAGGCTAGCGCCCGCACTTTCGTCGAGATGGACGGCCAGACCTGGCTGCGCACCGGCGACCTGGGCTTCATGCGCGACGGCGAGGTATTCGTCACCGGGCGCCTGAAGGACATGCTCATCGTCCGTGGCCAGAACATCTACCCGCAGGACCTGGAAAAGACCTTGGAGCGTGAGGTCGAGGTGCTGCGCAAGGGCCGGGTGGCGGTATTCGCCGTCGATGACCAGGGCGAGGAGGGCATCGGCGTGGCGGTGGAGATCAGCCGCAACGTGCAGAAGGCACACACGCCCGAGACGCTGATCAACACCCTGCGCCGGGTCATCGCCGACGCCTGTCGTCAGGCCCCGGCCGTGGTCCTGCTGCTCAACCCCGGCGCGCTTCCCAAGACCTCCAGCGGCAAGCTGCAGCGCTCGGCCTGCCGCCTGCGCATGAACGACGGTAGCCTGGATATCTATGCGAGGTTCCCGACGGCGCAAACGGAGCAGGGTAATGGCGTGGCTGGTGACGACCTGCAGGCACGGATCGCCGGTATCTGGCGTGAGCTGCTCAAGGTCGAATCGGTGGCGGCGGACGATCACTTCCTGCTGCTGGGCGGCAATTCCATCGCCGCCACCCAGGTGACCGCGCGCCTGGGCGACGAGCTGGGCCTGCAACTGAGCCTGCGCACCCTGTTCGAAGCGCCGACCCTGGCCGAGTACAGCGCTGCCGTGGCGGCCATCCTTGACGAAGGCGGCAGCGCAGCCGGCGTGATCCGCAACCAGGACCGCGACCAGGCGTTGCCGCAGTCACTGGCACAGAATCGTCTGTGGCTGTTGTGGCAACTGGAGCCGCAGTCCGCCGCCTACAACATCCCCGCCGGTCTGCACCTACGCGGCGAGCTTGACGAGGCGGCGCTGCAGGCGAGCTTCCAGGCCCTGGTCGCCCGCCATGAATCCTTGCGCACGCTGTTCGACGAGGTTGACGGCCAGGCCGTGCAGCGCATCCTGCCGGACCAGTCGTTCAGCCTGCGTCATCTGGACCTCGAAGGGCTGTCGCCCGCCGAGGTGGCCGCGCGCCGCGAGGACGAGGCGCAGCAGCCGTTCGACCTGCGCCAGGGCCCGCTGCTGCGGGTGACCCTGGCCCGCCTGGACGATGAAGAGCACCAGCTGTGGGTGACCCTGCACCACATCGTCGCCGACGGCTGGTCGCTGAACATCCTGCTGGATGAGTTCGCCCGCCTGTACGCCGCACAGGGCCAGGCCGTGCAACTGCCCGAATTGACGCTGGGTTACGCCGACTACGGCCAATGGCAGCGCCAGTGGCTGGCCGACGGCGAGAGCGCCCGTCAGCTCGGCTACTGGAAAAACAAGCTGGGTGATGATCTACCGGTGCTCGACCTGTGCACCGACCAGCCCCGCGCCAGCCAGCAGCACACCCGCGCCGCGCGCCACAGCCTGAAGGTGCCGGCGGCGCTGACCAGCGCTCTCAAGGACCTGGCCCGCGACCAGCAGGCCAGCCTGTTCATGGTCCTGCTGGCCGGCTGGCAGGCCCTGCTGCACCGCTACAGCGGCCAGGGCGACATCCGCGTCGGCGTGCCCAACGCCAACCGCCCGCGCCTGGAAACCCAGGGCATGGTCGGCTTCTTCATCAACACCCAGGTGCTGCGCGCCGAGCTCGATGGCCGTCTGCCGTTCGCCGGGCTGCTGGCCCAGGCGCGCCAGGCCACCCTGGAGGCCCAGGCCCATCAGGACCTGCCGTTCGAACAACTCCTCGAGGCGCTGCCGCAGGCCCGTGAACAGGGCCTGTTCCAGGTCATGTTCAACCACCAGCAGCGCGACCTGTCGGCCCTGCGCCGCCTGCCCGGGCTGCTGGCCGAAGAGCTGCCGTGGCACAGCCGCGAGGCTAAGTTCGACCTGCAACTGCACAGCGAGGAAGACCACCAGGGCCGCCTGACGCTGGCCTTCGACTACGCCGCCGGGTTGTTCGAGGCGGCTACCGTCAAGCGTCTGGCCAGCCATCTGCTGGCCTTGCTCGAGCAGGTCTGCGCCGAACCGCAACTGGCCCTTGGCGAGGTGCGCCTGCTCGACGAGCAGGGCCGCGCGCAACTGCTCGGCTGGGGGCAGGCGCCGATGGCGAACGCGCCGCGCCTGCTGGTCGAGCAACTCAATGAACAGGCCCGCCTGACTCCCGAACGCACCGCGCTGGTGTGGGAAGGCGGTCAGCTCAGCTATGCCGAGCTGCACCAGCAGGCCAACCGCCTGGCCCATTACCTGCGCGACAAGGGCGTCGGCCCGGACACCTGCGTGGCCATTGCCCTCGAGCGTTCGCCGCAGTTGCTGGTCGGCCTGCTGGCCATCCTCAAGGCCGGCGGCGCCTATGTGCCGCTGGACACCGACTACCCGGCCGAGCGCCTGGCCTACATGCTGGCCGACTGCAAGGCCGGCCTGCTGCTCAGCCACGGCAGCCTGCTCGACAAGCTGCCGCAGGTGGACGGCATCAGCGCCATCGCCCTCGACCAGTTGCACCTGGACAGCTGGCCGAGCCAGGCCCCCGGCCTGCACCTGCACGGCGACAACCTTGCCTACGTGATCTACACCTCCGGCTCCACCGGCCAGCCCAAGGGCGTGGGCAACACTCACGCGGCCCTGGCCGAGCGCTTGCAGTGGATGCAGCAAACCTACGCGCTGGACGACAGCGACGTGCTGATGCAGAAAGCGCCGATCAGCTTCGACGTGTCGGTCTGGGAGTGTTTCTGGCCGTTGGGCACCGGTTGCCGGCTGGTGCTGGCCGGCCCCGGCGAGCACCGTGACCCGCAGCGCATCGCCCAGCTGATCCAGCAACACGGGGTGACCACGCTGCACTTCGTGCCGCCGCTGCTGCAGGTGTTCGTCCAGGAGCCGCTGGCCGCTGGCTGCACCAGCCTGCGCCGGCTGTTCTCTGGAGGCGAGGCGCTGTCCGCGGCCCTGCGTGATCGCACGCTGCAGCTGCTGCCGCAGGTGCAGTTGCACAACCGCTACGGCCCGACCGAAACCGCCATCAACGTTACCCACTGGCACTGCCAGTCGGACGACGGTGCGCGCTCACCCATTGGCCGCCCGCTGGGCAACGTGCTGTGCCGGGTGCTGGACGACGAATTCGAGCTGAGCGCGCCGGGCGTACCCGGCGAGCTGTGCCTGGGAGGCGCGGGCCTGGCCCGTGGTTACCTCGGCCGTCCGGGGTTGACCGCCGAACGCTTCGTGCCCCAGCCCGATGGCGACGGCGCGCGCCTGTACCGCAGTGGCGACCGCGCTCGCTGGCATGTGCCGAGCCAGGCCCTGGAGTACCTGGGCCGCCTCGACCAGCAGGTGAAGGTGCGCGGTTTCCGCGTCGAGCCCGAGGAAGTGCAGGCGGTGCTGCTGGCCCAGCCGGGTGTCGCCCAGGCGCTGGTGCTGATCCACCAGGACGCCGTCGGCGCCCAACTGGTGGGTTACTACAGCGGCATCGAGCAGAGCGACGCGCTGCTGGCCGCACTGGCCGAGCGCCTGCCGGCCTACATGGTGCCGGCGCAGCTCATCCACCTGGCGCAGATGCCCCTGGGGCCGAGCGGCAAGGTCGACCGCAAGGCGCTGCCGGCGCCGGTCTGGCAACAACGTGAACATGTCGAGCCGCAGAGCGCGCTGCAGCAGGAGGTCGCGGCGATCTGGCGCGAGGTGCTGAACCTGCCGCAGGTCGGCCTGCAGGACGATTTCTTCGCCCTCGGCGGCCACTCGCTGCTGGCCACCCAGATCGTCTCGCGCACCCGCCAGGCGCTGGATGTCGAGCTGCCGCTCAAAGCTCTGTTCGACGCCAGCGAGCTGGGCGCGTTCTGCGCCGAGATCGCCCGCCTGCAGGGCAGCGGCGAGCGCAACCGCCAGGGCGCCATCGCCCGTGTCGACCGCCGCCAGGCCGTGCCGCTTTCGTACTCGCAGCAGCGCATGTGGTTCCTCTGGCAGATGGACCCGCACAGCCCCGCCTACAACGTCGGCGGCATGGCCCGCTTCCAGGGGCCGCTGCATGTGGACGCCTTCGAGCGCGCCCTGCAGGCGCTGATCGTGCGCCATGAAACCCTGCGCACCACCTTCCCCAGCATCGACGGCAAGCCTTATCAATGCGTGGCCGACGACAGCCACCTGCAACTGCACTGGCATGACTTCAGCGCCCTGGCCGACGAGGCCCGCCAGCAACGCCTGCAGCAACTGGCCGACGACCAGGCGCACCAGCCGTTCGACCTGGAGCGCGGCCCGCTGCTGCGCGCCTGCCTGGTCAAGGCCGGCGAGCGCGAGCACTACTTCGTCCTGACCCTGCACCACATCGTCACCGAAGGCTGGGCCATGGACATCTTCGCCCGTGAGCTGGGCGAGCTGTACGAGGCCTTCGTCGACGAGCGCGAGTCGCCGCTGGCGCCGTTGCCGGTGCAGTACCTCGACTACAGCGTGTGGCAGCGCCAGTGGCTGGAAAGTGGCGAGGGCGCCCGTCAGCTGGCCTACTGGAAAGACCGCCTGGGCGACGAGCACCCGGTGCTGGCGCTGCCGGCCGATCGTCCGCGTCCAGCGGTGCAGAGCCACCAGGGTGAGCTCTACCGCTTCGACCTGGATCCGGCGCTGGTCAAGCGCGTGCATGCCTTCAACAGCCAGCGCGGCCTGACCCTGTTCATGACAATGACCGCTACCCTGGCCGCGCTGTTGCACCGCTACAGCGGCCAGCGCGACTTGCGCATCGGCGCGCCGGTGGCCAACCGCATCCGCCCGGAAAGCGAAGGACTGATCGGCGCCTTCCTCAACACCCAGGTGCTGAGCTGCGAGCTGGACGGGCAGATGAGCGCCGGCGCGCTGCTCGACCAGGTGCGCCAGACCATCATCGACGGCCAGTCGCACCAGGACCTGCCGTTCGAGCAACTGGTCGAGGCCTTGCAGCCTCCGCGCTCGAGCGCCTACAACCCGCTGTTCCAGGTGATGTGCAACGTGCAGCGCTGGGCCTTCCAGCAGAGCCGCGAGCTGGTGGGCATGCAGGTGGACTACCTGGTCAACGACGCCAGCGCCACCAAGTTCGACCTGTACCTGGAGGTCACCGACCTCGACGGCCGCCTGGGCTGCTGCTTCACCTACAGCCGCGACCTGTTCGACGAGCCGCGCATCGCCCACATGGCCGAGCACTGGCAGCAACTGCTGGTAGCGCTGATCGATGACCCGCAACAGCGCCTGTGCGAACTGCCGATGCTCGCCGAAGCCGAGCAGCAGGTGCTGATCGGCCAGCTCCAGGGCGAGCAGGACTTCGAGCTGAACCAGACGCTGCACGGGCTGTTCGCCGCCCAGGCCGAGCGCACCCCGCAGGCCCTGGCCCTGACCTTTGCCGGCAAGCACCTGAGCTATGCCGAGCTCGACCAGCAGGCCAACCGCCTGGCCCGCGCCCTGCGCGAGCGCGGCGTCGGCCCGCAGGTGCGGGTGGGCCTGGCGCTGGAGCGCTCGCTGGAGATGGTGGTGGGCCTGCTGGCCATTCTCAAGGCCGGTGGCGCCTATGTGCCGCTGGACCCGGAGTACCCGCTCGACCGCCTGCGCTACATGATCGAGGACAGCCGCCTCGGCCTGCTGATCGGCCAACGCGACCTGCTCGACACCCTGGGCGAACTGCCGCCGGGCGTCGCGCGCTGGAGCCTGGAGGACGATGCCGCGAGCCTGTCTGCCTACAGCGACGGTGCCCTGGACAACCTCAACCTGGCGCAGCACCAGGCTTATCTGATCTACACCTCCGGCTCCACCGGCAAGCCCAAGGGCGTGGTGGTCAGCCACGGTGAAATCGCCATGCACTGCAAGGCGGTGATCGCCGAGTTCGGCATGCGCAGCGACGACTGCGAGCTGCATTTCTATTCGATCAACTTCGACGCCGCCAGCGAACGCCTGCTGGTGCCGCTGCTGTGCGGCGCCCGCGTGGTGCTGCGTGCCCAAGGGCAGTGGGGCGCCGAGGAAATCTGCCAGCTGGTGCGCGAGCAGCAGGTCAGCGTGCTTGGCTTTACCCCGAGCTACGGCAGCCAGCTGGCCCAGTACCTGGCCGGGCAGGGCGAGCAGTTGCCGGTGCGCCTGGTGATCACCGGCGGCGAGGCGCTGACCGGCGAACACCTGCAGCGCATCCGCCAGGCCTTTGCCCCGCAACAGTTCTTCAACGCCTACGGCCCGACCGAGACCGTGGTCATGCCGCTGGCCTGCCTGGCACCGGACACGCTGCCCGTCGATGCCGGCAGCGTGCCGATCGGCCGGGTGATCGGCGCCCGCACCGCCTACATCCTCGACGACGATCTGGCCCTGTTGCCCCAGGGTGGCATCGGTGAGCTGTACGTGGGCGGCGCGGGCCTGGCCCAGGGCTACCACGACCGTCCGGGCCTGAGCGCCGAGCGCTTCGTCGCCGACCCGTTCAGCCATGACGGTGGCCGTCTGTACCGCACCGGCGACCTGGTGCGCCTGCGCGCCGATGGCCTGGTGGAGTATGTCGGACGTGCCGACCAACAGGTGAAGATCCGCGGCTTCCGTATCGAGCTGGGCGAGATCGAGAGCCGCCTGCAGGAGCACGCCGACGTCGAGGAGGCGGTGGTCCTGGCCCTCGACCTGCCGGGCGGCAAGCAACTGGTGGGCTACCTGGTGTGCCCGCAGGCCAGTGCCGACGGCGAGGCCCAGGCCCTGCTGCGCGAGGCGGTCAAGGCCGATGCCCGCCAGCACCTGCCGGACTACATGGTACCGGCGCACCTGGTGCTGCTCGACAGCCTGCCGCTGATGGGCAACGGCAAGCTCGACCGCCGCGCGCTGCCGGCGCCGGACCTGGAGCAGGCGCGCCAGCACTACCAGGCTCCGGCCAACGAGCTGGAAAGCCAGCTGGCGCAGGTCTGGCGCGAAGTGCTCAACCTGCCGCGCATCGGCGTGCAGGACAACTTCTTCGAACTGGGCGGCGATTCGATCCTGTCGATCCAGGTGGTCAGCCGCGCCCGTCAGCTGGGGCTGCAGTTCACCCCGCGCGACCTGTTCCAGCACCAGACCATCCAGACCCTGGCGGCGGTGGTGACCCGCAGCGAGGCGCCGAGCAGCATCGAGCAAGGACCGCGTGAGGGCAGAACCGGCCTGACGCCGATCCAGCACTGGTTCTTCGACAGCGAAGTGCCGCAACCACAGCACTGGAACCAGGCCGTGCTGCTGCAGGTACGCCAGCCGCTGCAGGCCGAGGCGCTGGAGCAGGCCCTGGCCGCGCTGGTCGAACACCACGACAGCCTGCGCCTGCGCTTCGGCCAGGCCAGCGGCCGCTGGCAGGCCGAGTACGCCCAGCCGAGCACCCAGCCGTTGCTGTGGACCGCGACCGTGAGCGATTTCGAGGACTGCCAGGCACTCTATACCGATGTGCAGCGCAGCCTCGACCTTGCCGAGGGGCCGCTGCTGCGCGCCTTGCTGGTCAGCGACGAGCAGGGCGCCCAGCGCCTGCTGCTGGCGATCCACCACCTGGTGGTCGATGGCGTGTCCTGGCGCGTCCTGCTGGAAGACCTGCAGGCGCTGTACCGCGGTGAAACGCTGGCCGCCAAGACCCATGCCATGGGCGATTGGGCGGCGCGCCTGGCCAGCTATGCCGGCAGCGATTCGCTGCGCGACGAGCTGGGCTGGTGGGAAGCGCAACTGGGCAACGCCCGTCGCGAACTGCCCTGCGACCATCCCCAGGGCGGCAACCTGCACCGCCATGCCCGCAGCATCGCCATCGAGCTGGATGTCGAGCAGACCCGCCAGCTGCTGCAACAGGCGCCTGCGGCCTACCACACCCAGGTCAATGACCTGCTGCTGACCGCCCTGGCGCGCACCCTGTGCCAGTGGAGCGGCGATCAACAGGTGCTGGTGCAGCTGGAAGGCCATGGTCGCGACGGCTTGTTTGAGGACATGGACCTGACCCGCAGCGTCGGCTGGTTCACCAACGCCTACCCGCTGAGCCTGAGCCCGCAGATGGGCGAGAGTGAATCGGCCCGTGCCGGCTCGATCAAGCGCATCAAGGAGCAGTTGCGCCAGGTGCCGCACAAGGGGCTGGGCCATGGCGTGCTGCGCTACCTGGCCGACGAGGCCGGGCGCGAACGCATGGCCGCGCTGCCCCAGGCGCGCATCACCTTCAACTACCTGGGCCAGTTCGACCAGCAGTTCGACCAGGCGGCGTTGTTCCAGCCGCTGGACGCCCCCGCAGGCCTGGCCCATGACCTCGACGCGCCGCTGCCGAACTGGCTGAGCGTCGATGGCCAGGTGTACGGCGGCGCGCTGCAACTGCGCTGGAGCTTCAGCGCCGAGCGCTACGACGAAGCGACCATTGCCCGCCTGGCCGAAGCCTACCGCCAGGAGCTGCTGGCCCTGGTCGGCCACTGCCTGGCGGACGGCAACGGCAGCTTCACGCCGTCGGACTTCCCGCTGGCGCAACTGACCCAGGAGCAGATCGACGCGCTGCCGATCCCGGCCGCCGAGATCGAGGACGTCTACCCGCTGACGCCGATGCAGGAAGGCCTGCTGCTGCACACCCTGCTCGAGCCGGGCACCGGCATCTACTACATGCAAGACCGCTACCGCATCAACAGCGCCCTCGACCCCGAGCGCTTCGCCCAGGCCTGGCAGGCCGTGGTGGCACGGCACGAGGCCTTGCGCGCATCGTTCAGCTGGAACGCCGGCGAAGCGATGCTGCAGATCATCCACAAGCCCGGCAAGACCCCGGTGGACTATCAGGACTGGCGCGGCCTCGACGAGGCCACCCAGGAAGCGCGCCTGCAGGCGCTGCACAAGCAGGAGCGCGAGGCCGGCTTCGAACTGCTGCGCGAAGCGCCGTTCCACCTGCGCCTGGTGCGCGTCGACGACGCGCGCTACTGGTTCATGATGAGCAACCACCACATCCTCATCGATGCCTGGTGCCGCTCGCTGCTGATGAACGACTTCTTCGAGATCTACCAGGCCCTGGGCGAAGGGCGCCAGGCCCAGCTGCCGGTGCCGCCGCGCTACCGCGACTACATCGGCTGGCTGCAGCGCCAGGACCTCGACGAGGCGCGCCAGTGGTGGCAGGCCAACCTGGCCGGCTTCGAGCGGGCCACGGCGATCCCCAGCGATCGGCCGCTGCGCCACGATCACGCTGGTGACGGCATGGTGGTGGGCGATTGCTACACCCGCCTTGAGGTGAGCGAGGGCGCTCGCCTGCGCGAACTGGCCCAGGCCCACCAGCTGACGGTCAATACCTTCGCCCAGGCGGCCTGGGCCCTGACCCTGGCCCGTTACAGCGGCGACCGCGACGTGGTGTTCGGCGTCACCGTGGCCGGGCGCCCGGTGAGCCTGCCGCAGATGCAGCGCACGGTCGGCCTGTTCATCAACAGCATTGCCCTGCGTGTGCAGATGCCGCAGCCCGGCGAGCGGCGCAGCGTGCGTGACTGGCTGCAAGGCTTGCTCGACCGCAACATGCAGTTGCGCGAGTACGAGTACCTGCCGCTGGTGGCGATCCAGGAATGCAGCGAGCTGCCCAAGGGCCAGCCGCTGTTCGACAGCCTGTTCGTGTTCGAGAACGCCCCGGTGGAAACCGCCGTGCTCGACCATGCCCAGCACCTGGATGCCAGTTCCGACTCGGGCCGCACCCACACCAACTTCCCGCTGACTGCGGTGTGCTACCCGGGCGACGACCTGGGCCTGCACCTGTCGTTCGACCAGAGTTACTTCGACTACCCAACCGTCGAGCGACTGCTCGCCGAGTTCAAGCGCCTGCTGCTGGCACTGGTCGAGGGCTTCGATGGCGAGGTGGATGAGCTGGCACTGCTGGGCGCCGACGAGCAGCACTTCCTGCTCGACGACTGCAACCGCACCGAGCACAGCTACGCCCTGGAGCAGAGCTACGTCGAGCTGTTCGAGGCGCGGGTCGCCGCGCACCCGCAGCGCACCGTCGCCCGTTGCCTGGAGGCCGCCTACGACTATGCCGGTTTGAACGTGGCGGCCAACCGCCTCGGCCATGCCCTGGTCGCGGCCGGGGTGGCCATCGACCAACCGGTGGCGCTGCTGGCCGAGCGCGGCCTGGCGCTGTTGGGCATGATCGTCGGCAGCTTCAAGGCCGGCGCCGGCTACCTGCCGCTGGATCCGGGCCTGCCGTCGGCGCGCCTGCAACGCATCGTCGAGCTCAGCCGCACGCCGGTGCTGGTGTGCAGCGCGGCCTGCGCCGAGCAGGCGCGCCAGCTGCTCGACGAAGTGGCGGGCGCGGCGCGGCCGAAGTTGCTGGTCTGGGAAGAGGTACAGGCGAGCAACGTGGCCAGCCACAATCCGGGCATCCACAGCGCGCCGGACAACCTCGCCTACGTGATCTACACCTCCGGCTCCACCGGCCTGCCCAAGGGCGTGATGGTCGAGCAGCGCGGCATGCTCAACAACCAGCTGAGCAAGGTGCCGTACCTGGCCCTGGACGAGCAGGACGTGATCGCCCAGACCGCCTCGCAGAGCTTCGACATCTCGGTGTGGCAGTTCCTCGCCGCGCCGCTGTTCGGAGCCAAGGTGGAGATCGTGCCGAACGCCATCGCCCATGACCCGCAGGGCCTGCTGAGCCATGTGCAGGCCACCGGCATCACCGTGCTGGAGAGCGTGCCGTCGCTGATCCAGGGCATGCTGGCCAACGACCATCAGGCTCTCGACGGCCTGCGCTGGATGCTGCCGACCGGCGAGGCCATGCCGCCCGAGCTGGCCGCCCAGTGGCTGCAGCGCTACCCGGTCATCGGCCTGGTCAACGCCTATGGCCCGGCGGAGTGTTCGGATGACGTGGCGTTCTTCCGCGTCGATGCCGCCTCGACCCAGGGCAGCTACCTGCCGATCGGCACGCCGACCGACAACAACCGCCTGTACCTGCTCGGCGAGGACCAGGCCCTGGTGCCGCTGGGCGCGGTGGGTGAACTGTGCGTCGCCGGTACCGGCGTGGGTCGTGGCTATGTCGGCGATCCGCTGCGCACCGCCCAGGCCTTCATCCCGCATCCGTATGGTGCGCCGGGCGAGCGCCTGTACCGCACCGGCGACCTGGCCCGCCGCCGTCCGGATGGCGTGCTGGAGTACGTCGGGCGTATCGACCACCAGGTGAAGATCCGTGGTTACCGCATCGAGCTGGGCGAGATCGAGGCGCGCCTGCACGAGCAAGCCGAGCTGCGCGATGCCGCGGTGGGCGTGCAGGAAGGCGCCAACGGCAAGCACCTGGTCGGCTACCTGGTGGCGCACCAGGGCGTCGCCGCCGACGCCGCGCTGCTCGACCAGCTCAAGCAGCGCCTGCGCGCCGAGCTGCCGGAGTACATGGTGCCGCTGCACTGGGGCTGGTTCGACAGCCTGCCACACAACGCCAACGGCAAGCTCGACCGCAAGGCGCTACCGGCCATCGAGATCGGCGGCCAGCATAGCCAGGCCTACCTGGCGCCGCGCGACGAGCTGGAGCAGACCCTCGCCGGCATCTGGGCCGATGTGCTCAAGGCCGAACGGGTGGGCGTGCGCGACAACTTCTTCGAGCTGGGCGGGCATTCGCTGCTGGCGACGCAGATTGCCTCGCGGGTGCAGAAGTCCCTGCAGTTGAACGTGCCGTTGCGAGCGATGTTCGAGTGCAGCACGGTCGAAGAGCTGGCGGACTATGTGCGCGGGCTGCAGGACAGCGCGCTGGATGACGCCAAGGTCGATCGGTTGAGCGATCTGATGGCGGAGCTGGAAGCGTTGTAACGGCCATCGCGGGGGCCCCCCCCCCCCCCCGGGGGGGGGGGG
>NZ_JAZDCT010000037.1:0-63775 GCF_036324045.1 Pseudomonas carassii
CCCGCCCCCACGTGGGAGCGGGCTTGCCCCGCGATGGTTTCAGCCTTCCTCAGGCCAGAACCGTAGCGGCTTGCCTTCAACCGGCCAGAAACGGATCTGCTCGATCGGCGACACATCCCAGCGCTGCACCGTTTCCAACGCCTGTAGGAAGCGTTTTTCCTGGTCCATCAGCGCCGGCGCGCACAGCTTGCGGGTCTTGCCGACCTTGCCGAAGCTGATGCGCTCGCCATCCAGCGTGTAGGGCGCGAACCAGTGGTTGCAGCCGCCGTTGCCGTAGGCGCGACCATCGCTGGCCAGGGTCAGCGTCAGGTGGCTGTAGTCGATCAGCGGGCGCTCACCGATCCACTCCAGCACGTAGCTCTGCTCCTGCTGCAGCTTCGAGGGTTGTGCGGCGCAGCCCATCAGGCCGCAGGCGATCAGCGCGCCGGTCAGCAGCTGTTTCACTCAACCACGCTCCCGGCACTGCGGGCACAGGTGCTTGTCACCCTTGCTCGCCCAGCCCAGTTCCTGGATACGCGCGCTGGCGGCCGGGGCCTGGCCCTTCTTGCCCTGTTTGGCGTCGTTGGCAAACTCGAAGTCCAGCACCGCGTCGCAGCTGTCGCACTTGACCTGCCAGTTGAGGATTTCCAGCTCGTTGAACGCCGGGCCCTGAGCCACGGCGACCCACTGGCCGTGCGGGTTGATCAGGTGGCGCACGGTCTCGACGGTCAGGCGCATGGACAGGTCCTTGCTGCCCTTGAGGGTGACCAGCAGGACGTCGCCCTTCTGGATCGAGCCGCCGTTGCCGGTGACCTGGTAGCGGCCCGGCACCAGCGCGCGGCACTCGATCAGGGTGTGTTGCGGGTTGAAAAGGGTGTAGCGGAAATCGTGTTCGACCATGGGTCCTCCAAAATTGCCGCGTATCCTAGCATCAACCGTTTACAAGATTGTGCGGATTGCCTGCCGCCCAGCGGTTGATGTTGTCCAGGGTGGTCTCGGCGATGGCGTCCAGGGCCTCGCGGGTGAGGAAGGCCTGGTGGGCGGTGACGATCACGTTGGGGAAGGTCAGCAGGCGTGCCAGCACGTCATCCTGCAGCGGCAGGTCGGAACGGTCCTCGAAGAACAGCTGCGCCTCCTCTTCATACACATCCAGCCCCAGGTAGCCGAGCTGGCCGCTCTTGAGCGCGTCGATCAGCGCCGGGGTGTCGACCAGCGCGCCGCGGCCTGTGTTGATCAGCATGGCGCCGGGCTGCAGCTGGGCCAGGCTCTGTGCGTTGATCAGGTGGCGGGTGTGCTCGGTCAGCGGGCAGTGCAGGCTGATGATGCGTGCCTGGCGCAGCAGCTCGGGCAGTTCCAGGTAGCGGGCGCCGAGGGCGACCAGCTCGGGGTTGGGGTAGGGGTCGTAGGCCAGCAGCTGGCAGCCGAAGCCGGCCATGATGCGGGCGAAGGCGACGCCGATCTGGCCGGTGCCGACCACGCCGACGATCTTGCCGTGCAGGTCGAAGCCGGTCAGCCCGTGCAGGGTGAAGTCGCCTTCGCGGGTGCGGTTGTAGGCCCGGTGCAAGCGGCGGTTGAGGGCCAGGATCAGGGCCACGGCATGCTCGGCGACGGCGTGGGGCGAATAGGCCGGGACGCGGACCACGGTCAGGCCCAGGCGCTGTGCTGCGGCCAGGTCGACATGGTTGTAGCCGGCCGAGCGCAGGGCGATCAGGCGCGTGCCGCCGGCGGCCAGGCGCTCCAGCACCGGGGCGTCGAGCTCGTCGTTGATGAAGGCGCAGACCACCTCGAAGCCCTGGGCCAGGGGCGCGGTGTCGAGGGTCAGGCGGGCGGGCTGGTAGTGCAGCTCCACGGTGCCCGCACTCGCGGCGCGGGTGAAACTTTCCTGGTCGTAGTGTTGGCTGCTGAACAACAGGGCGCGCATGATCTGAGTCCTATCTGAAATGCCACCAGTCTAGCCATATGGCTGGCTTTGGCGTTGACCTGTGTCTCCTACGCGCTCTCACGCGCCTGCTCGGCCAGTCGGTTGATGGCCTGATCCAGTTCGTCCAGGGCCTGCAACGCCTGGGGGCTGTCCTGCTTGAGCAAGGTTTCGCTGCGCTGGCAGGCCGCACGCAACTGCGGCACGCCGCAATAGCGAGAGGCGCCGTTGAGCCGGTGCACGCGCTCGATCATCGCCGTGCGGTCGGCGGCGTTGCGGGCGGCCCGGATGGCTTCACGGTCGGACTCCAGCGAGGCCAGCAGCATGGCCAGCATGTCCGCCGCCAGGTCCGGCTTGCCGGCCGCCAGGCGCAGGCCTTCCTCCGGGTCGAGCACCTTCAGCTCGCTGCTGTCGGCCAGGCGTTCGCTGGCGCGCTCCGGTGGCGGTGAGCCCAGGCTCAGGCCGGTCCACTTCATCACCACCTGGGACAGCTGGCGCTCGCTGATCGGCTTGGTCAGGTAGTCGTCCATGCCGCTGTGCAGCAGGGCGCGCTTTTCGTTGGCCATGGCGTGAGCGGTGAGGGCCACGATCGGCAGGGGCGGGCCGCTCTGGCTGCTTTCCCACTGGCGGATCTGCTCGGTGCAGGCGCGGCCATCCATGCCGGGCATCTGTACATCCATCAGCACCAGGTCGAAAGGTTCGTCCTGCACGGCCTGTACCGCGCCGTAGCCGTTGTCCACCGCCAGCACTTCGGCGCCCATGCCTTCGAGCAGAGTCTGCACCAGCAGCAGGTTGGCCGGGTTGTCGTCGACGCAGAGGATCTTCGGCATGCGCTGGCCACCGTGGTTGCGCTGCTCGCACACCGGGCGGCGCGGCTGCACCAGTTCCAGCAGCAGGCGACGCAGCTTGCGGGTGCAGGTCGGCTTGGCCAGCAGTTGGCCATGGGCATTGGGCAAGTAAGGGTGGTAGAGCGGCTGCTCGGTGGTCGGACAGAGCACCACGCACTGGCAGCCGAGACGTTCGAGCTGCTGGTGGTACTGGCCCAGCTGTTCCGGCGCCAGGCTGCCCAGGTTGACCCCGAGCACGGCGAACTCGAACGGCTGCCCGGCCTGGCTGGCGGCCTGCACGCCTTGCAGCAGCTGGTCGCAGGAGGCGAACACGCTGACCGCCAGGCCGCAGTCCTCCAGTTGGTGCTCCAGCGCCTGGCGCGCCAGGTCGTGGCCGTCGACGATGGCCACGCGGCGGCCGAGCAGGGCCTGGGCAGGTTGTTCCTCGGCGTCGTCGTGAGCCTTGGGCAGGTTGAGGCTGATCCAGAACTGCGAGCCTTCGCCGGGCGTGCTGTCGACGCCGATCTCGCCACCCATCTGCTCGATCAGGCGCTTGGAGATCACCAGCCCCAGGCCGGTACCGCCGGGTTGGCGCGACAGCGAGTTGTCGGCCTGGCTGAAGGCCTGGAACAGGGTGCGCACGTCCTGGGGCGAGAGGCCGATGCCGGTGTCCTGCACACTGATGCGCAGCTGCACGCTGTCTTCCTGTTCGTCCTCGAGCATGGCGCGCACGACGATGGTGCCTTCGCGGGTGAACTTGATGGCGTTGCTCACCAGGTTGGTGAGGATCTGCTTGAGCCGCAGCGGGTCGCCCACCAGCGACAGCGGCGTGTCGCGGTAGACCAGGCTGAGCAGTTCCAGCTGTTTGGCGTGGGCAGCCGGGGCAAGGATGGTCAGGGTGTCCTGGATCAGGTCGCGCAGGTTCAGCGGGATGCTGTCGAGCACCAGCTTGCCGGCCTCGATCTTGGAGAAGTCGAGGATCTCGTTGATGATCCCCAGCAGGTTGTCGGCGGACTTCTCGATGGTGCCGAGGTAGTCGAGCTGACGCGGGGTCAGCTCGCTCTTCTGCAACAGGTGGGTGAAGCCGAGGATGCCGTTGAGCGGAGTGCGGATCTCGTGGCTCATGTTGGCGAGGAACTCGGACTTGATGCGGCTGGCCTCCAGGGCCTCCTTGCGCGCCATGTCCAGCTCGATGTTCTGGATCTCGATGGTCTCCAGGTTCTGGCGCACGTCCTCGGTGGCCTGGTCGATGCTGTGCTGCAGCTCTTCGTGGGCGCTGTGCAGGGTTTCGGCCATGCGGTTGATGCCGGCGGCCAGCTCGTCGAGCTCGTGGCTGCCCATGGCCGGCAGGCGCTCGTCCAGGTGGCCGTCCTTGAGCTGGTTGACCGCATGCTTGATGCGGTTGATCGGGTTGTTGATGGTGCGGCTCATGCGCAGGGCCAGCAACGCGGTCAGGCTCAGGCAGGCGAGGATCAGCAGCAGGCTGGTGAACAGGTTGCGGTAGCCGCGCAGCAGGGTGCCGTCATGGGACAGCTCGATCTCCACCCAGCCGAGCAGGCGCTCGGCCTCGGCGGGCACGGCGTCGGTGGCCAGGTCGCGGTGATGGCCGAACACCGGCATCAGGTAGCGGGTGGCGTCGTTGCCCGTGCGTTGCAGCAACTGCGTGCCGGTGCCGCCGCTGGGGGGCTGGTTGAGCATGCTGGGGCCGGCGTGGGCCAGGCGCGTGCGGTCGGCGGCGAGGAACGCCACGGCGCGCACATCGGCCTGCTCCAGGGCCTGGGCGGCGATGCGCTCCAGTTGCGCCGGAGCCTGGCGGGCGAGGGCCGGTGCCGCCAAGGGCGCCAGCTGCTCGGCGATCATCTTGCCGCGCTGCAGCAGCTGCGTGCGCAGGTCGCTCTGTTGCAGCCAGGTGAAGTAACTGCCCAGTACCAGGGCCATCAGGCTGGCGGGCAGTAAGGCCAGCAGCAGGACGCGGCTGCGGATTCCCAAACGGTCGAGCACACCTGTCTCCTGTCATGTGCTGTTGAAGGCGCGATTCGCGCATCAGCGGGAACGTTACTCTGCACTGAGGGGTAATGCACAGGATTTGTAGTGGTTTTTGCTTTTCTCGGCGGGCGTTGCCGGTGCGGCCACTTCGAGGTCACGTCAGTCGGACGACGGTTGCCTTGTTCGGACCGCTTGTCCAATAATCGCGTAACTGAGAATTGATGGCAGTTGCCAATGCATCCTGAAGCGATTCACGCGACCAACATCCTCGCCATCGAGGACGATCCCGTGCTGGGCGCCTACCTGCATGACGAGCTGCAGCGCGGTGGCTTCCAGGTGACCTGGTGCCGCAATGGCTTCGAAGGCCTGGAGGCGGCGGGGCGGCAGGTGTTCGACCTGGTGCTGATGGACATCCTGCTGCCCGGCCTCAATGGCCTGGACGCCCTGGCCAGTCTGCGTCGGCGCAGCGCCACGCCGGTGATCCTGATGTCGGCGCTGGGCGCCGAGGCCGACCGCATCAGCGGCTTCGAGCGCGGCGCGGACGACTACCTGCCCAAGCCGTTCAGTTTTGCCGAGCTGCGCGTGCGCATCGAGGCGATCCTGCGCCGGGTGGCCTTCGAGCGACGCGCTCGGGCGCCGCGTGAGGTGGAAGCCGGGCAGTTGCATTTCGACGAGCAGACCACCGATGTCAGCCTCGCCGGAGCCTGTGCCGGTCTGACCCCCAGCGAGTACCGCCTGCTCGACACCCTGCACCGCAGCCAGGACGAGGTGCTGAGCAAGCCCTTCCTCTACCAGCAGGTGCTGCAGCGCGGCTACTCGCGGCATGACCGCAGCCTGGACATGCATGTCAGCCAGATCCGCCGCAAGCTCAAGGCCATCGGCTACCACGAGCGACAGGTGCGTACCGTGTGGGGCAAAGGCTATGTGTTCGGCGCGGGCGAGGCCGACTGAATCGTGCTTGACCGTCACTCGCTGTTCTGGAAACTGACCGTTCTGCTGGTGGGCTTCTGCCTGCTGATGATCGGCTTGAGCTACAGCTGGGGCCGGCACATGGAAACCCAGGATGCCTTCCTGTCCGAGCCGGCACGGCAAGTGTTGCGCGGCTATGCGGCGGAGGCCGAGCAGGCCTGGCGCAGCGGCGACCGCGAGGGCGTGGATGCCTGGCTGGCCACCATGCGCGAGCGCGAGCGGGGCTGGGTGGGCGTGCTCGATGGCGATCTGCAGCCGCTGGGCAGCGCCGACCTGACCGCCGGCCAGGCCCAGCGCCTGACCCGCCTGCGTGGCGTCGACTGGCCCATGAGCCGGCGCACCATCGGCCAGCCCTGGTTGCGCCTGCCGTTCCCCGGCGCCCCGGAGCAGGGCATGCTGGTGATCGAGCTGCCGGAGCGTTTCAACCCTGGTCAGTACCGGTTGTTCTGGCGTGTCGTCACCAACGGCATCATCCCCGGGCTGTTCACCTTGCTCCTATGCGTCGGCCTGTACCGCATGCTCATCGTGCCGCTCAACCAGTTGCGCGAGCAGGCCAATGCCTGGCGCGCCGACCAGCTGGCGGCGCGCCTGGATTCGCGCACCACCCGGCGCAAGGACGAACTGGGCGAGCTGGCCCGCGCCTTCGACCAGATGGCCGAGCGCCTGCAGGGTACCGTGGCCCTGCAGCAGCAGTTGCTGCGCGACCTGTCCCACGAGATGCGCACGCCGCTCAGCCGCCTGCGCGTGGCCTGCGATGGCGAGACCGACCTGCAGCGCCTGCGCGAACGCCTGCACCGCGAGGTGGATGGCATGCAGCAACTGGTCGAGGACACCTTGCAACTGGCCTGGCAGGACGCCGAGCGCGCGCCGGTGAACCTCGAGCCGATCCAGGTGGCGGCGCTGTGGGACCTGCTCAGCGAGAACGCCTGCTACGAAAGTGGCTGGGCTCCGCGACGGCTGCGTTGCGAGCTGTCGGCCGACTGCTGGGTGCAGGGCAGCCTCAACGACCTGGCCCAGGCATTGGAGAACATGCTGCGCAACGCCATCCGTCACTCCCCGGAGGCGGGCGTGGTGCGCCTGAGCGGCTGGCGTGAGGGCGGGTATTGGCGTATCGACCTGGAGGACGAGGGCGGTGGCGTGGCCGAGGAAGACCTGGAGCGGATCTTCGCGCCGTTTTCCCGGCTGGAGGGTTCGCGGCCCGGGGATGGTGGTTTCGGCCTGGGCTTGAGCATTGCCCGCAATGCGATCCGCCGCCAGGGCGGGAGCGTGTGGGCGGTCAATGGCGAGCATGGCCTGCGCTTGTGCATGCGCCTGGCTGCGGGGGAGTTGAGCCCATCGCGGGACAAGCCCGCACCCACAAAGGCTTTGCACACCCTGTAGGAGACCGCCCAGCCCTGTGGGAGCGGCCTTGTGTCGCGAAAGGGCCGCGAAGCGGCCCCTGGATGTCAGCGTCACCGCCACTGCCGCCGGGGCTGCTGCGCAGCCCGTTCGCGACACAAGGCCGCTCCCACAGGGACTCGCTGAATCTATGACTTACGGTTTGCCCATGCCCTTATAGCTATGAGCTATAACATCCAGCAATTGCGTGATATGGCCGCGCAGGGTTTGCCGGTATGATAGTCGCCCCTGCCGTCCGGATTGCGAAAACGCCCATGACCCTGCAGTACCCAACCATTGCCGATTGCGTCGGCCATACGCCTCTGGTTCGCCTGCAGCGCATCGCCGGGGACACCAGCAACACCTTGCTGCTCAAGCTCGAAGGCAACAATCCGGCAGGCTCGGTCAAGGACCGCCCGGCGCTGTCGATGATCACCCGCGCCGAGCTGCGTGGCCAGATCAAGCCCGGCGACACCCTCATCGAAGCCACCTCCGGCAACACCGGCATCGCCCTGGCCATGGCCGCGGCGATCAAGGGCTACAAGATGATCCTGATCATGCCGGACAACTCCACCGCCGAGCGCAAGGCGGCGATGACCGCCTACGGCGCCGAGCTGATCCTGGTGACCAAGGAAGAGGGCATGGAGGGCGCACGCGACCTCGCCGAGAAGATGCAGGCCGAAGGCCGCGGCCTGGTCCTTGACCAGTTCGCCAACGGCGACAACCCGATCGCCCATTACAACAGCACCGGCCCGGAAATCTGGCAGCAGACCCAGGGCACCATCACCCATTTCGTCAGCTCCATGGGCACCACCGGCACCATCATGGGCTGCTCGCAGTACCTCAAGGAGCAGAACCCGGCAGTGCAGATCGTCGGCCTGCAGCCGATGGAAGGCTCGGCCATCCCCGGCATTCGCCGCTGGCCTCACGAGTACCTGCCGAAGATCTTCGACGCCACCCGCGTCGACCGTGTGGTCGACATGTCCCAGCAGGAGGCCGAGGAGACCACCCGTCGCCTGGCCCGCGAAGAGGGCATTTTCTGTGGCGTATCCTCCGGCGGTGCGGTGGCGGCGATGCTGCGCCTGTCCCGTGAAGTCGAGAACGCGGTGATGGTCGCCATCATCTGCGACCGCGGCGACCGTTATCTCTCCACCGGCCTGTTCGATCCGACCTGATGTCCAGAAAGAAAAGCAACACCGGCCTGCGTTTTCAGCCGGCCGGCGGCAACCGTGCCGCACAGGTGCCCGTGGGCAAGAAGCAGCGTCTGTCGATCGAGCGCGTGGCCGGTGACGGTCGCGGCATCGCCTTCATCGAAGGACGTACCTGGTTCGTCAGCGGCGCGCTGGCCGGCGAGGACGTCGAGGCGCGGGTGCTCGCTGCCCGTGGCAAGGTGGTCGAGGCGCGTCTGGAGCGCGTGTTCCAGGCCAGCCCCGAGCGCCGCGAAGCGCCTTGCCGGCACTACGCCCGCTGCGGTGGCTGCAACCTCCAGCACCTGCCCCATGACGGCCAGCTGGCGCTCAAGCAGCGCCTGCTCGCCGAGCAGCTGCAGCGGGTGGCTGGCGTGCAGCCCGAGGAGTGGGCTGTTCCCCTGAGCGGACCGGAATTCGGCTACCGCCGCCGGGCGCGGGTCGCGGTACGCTGGGACACCAAGGCGCGCCAACTGGACGTTGGGTTCCGCGCCGAGGCCAGCCAGGACATCGTCGGCATCGACGAATGCGCGGTGCTGGTACAACCCTTGCAAACGATCATGCGCCACCTGCCGACCGTGTTGCGCAGCCTGGGCAAGCCACAGGCACTGGGGCACGTGGAGCTGTTCAGCGGTACCGCCGAGGCGGTGCTGGTGCGGCATGTAGCGCCATTGCCCAGTGAAGACCTGGCACGGCTCGAGGCGTTCTGCCGCGAAGCCGGCGCCCAGCTGTGGCTGCAGGGCGATGGCGAGCCGGCGCCGCTGGATGCCGCGGCGCGACTGGGCTTTGCCCTGGAGCCCTGGGGCCTGGAACTGGCCTGGCGGCCGGGTGATTTCGTCCAGGTCAACGCCCAGGTCAACACCTTGATGATCCAGCAGGCCCTGGCCTGGCTGGCGCCCGAGGCGCACGAGCGGGTCCTGGACCTGTTCTGTGGCCTGGGCAACTTCGCCCTGCCCCTGGCTCTCCAGGCGCGCGAGGTGGTGGCAGTGGAGGGCGTGCAGGCCATGGTCGAGCGCGCCGCGGCCAACGCCGACAGTAACAATGTGCATAACGCTCGGTTTTTTCAGGCCGATTTATCGCAGCCTTTGGCAGGCGCCGGATGGGTCGCCGAGGGCTTTTCTGCGGTACTCTTGGATCCACCGCGCGACGGGGCTTTCGAGGTGGTGCAAGGCATCGCCCGGCTGGGTGCGAAGCGGCTGGTCTACGTATCGTGCAACCCGGCCACGCTGGCGCGAGACGCGCAGGTGCTGGTCGGGCAGGGGTACCGGTTAAAAAGGGCCGGGATTCTCGACATGTTTCCTCAGACGGCGCATGTCGAGGCCATGGCGTTATTCGAAGCGGGCTAGCCGGGCTGGCCCTCTTGGTGCGCCCTTCAGGGAGTGAGGGACGCACAGGTGATAGCCAGTGCACCCGCGTGGTGCGCTGTATGGAAAGGTAGAACAAAGATGGTACAGGTGAGAGTGCACCAGCCGGTCAACCACGACGGCAGTATCAATCTCGAAGCATGGCTCGATCATGTGGTGAGCGTCGATTCGCAGCTCGATCGCCTTGGGCTGAAAGAGGCCTGCGAGTTCGCCCATGAAGTCGAGAAGAAAGGCAATCCGGCCAAGCATTCCTGGGCCGACGGCACCTCCAGTTTCCAGGCGGGGCTGGAGATCGCCGAAATCCTCGCCGACCTCAAGCTCGACCAGGATTCGCTGGTGGCGGCGGTTATCTACCGTTCGGTGCGTGAAGGCAAGGTGACCCTGGCCGAGGTCGGCCAGCGTTTCGGTCCGGTGGTGTCCAAGCTGATCGACGGCGTGCTGCGCATGGCGGCCATCAGTGCCAGCCTCAGCCCGCGCCAGTCGCTGGTGCTCGGTTCCCAGGCGCAGGTCGAGAACCTGCGCAAGATGCTGGTGGCCATGGTCGACGACGTGCGCGTGGCGCTGATCAAACTCGCCGAACGTACCTGCGCCATCCGTGCGGTCAAGGCCGCCGATGACGAGAAGCGCCTGCGCGTGGCCCGCGAGGTGTTCGACATCTATGCGCCGCTGGCGCACCGGCTGGGTATCGGCCATATCAAGTGGGAGCTCGAGGACCTGTCGTTCCGCTACCTCGAGCCCGATCAGTACAAGCAGATCGCCAAGCTGCTGCACGAGCGTCGCCTGGACCGCGAGCGCTTCATCAGCGACGTGATGAACCAGCTGCAGAACGAGCTGCTGGCCACCGGCGTCAACGCCGACATCAGCGGCCGGGCCAAACACATCTACTCGATCTGGCGCAAGATGCAGCGCAAGGGCCTGGAATTCAGCCAGATCTACGACGTGCGCGCGGTGCGCGTGCTGGTGCCGGAAGTGCGCGACTGCTACACCGCGCTGGGCATCGTGCACACCCTGTGGCGGCACATTCCGAAGGAGTTCGACGACTACATCGCCAACCCCAAGGAAAACGGCTACCGCTCCCTGCACACCGCGGTGATCGGCCCCGAGGGCAAGGTGTTGGAGGTGCAGATCCGCACCCACGCCATGCACGAGGAAGCCGAGCTGGGCGTGTGCGCGCACTGGCGCTACAAGGGCACCGACGTCAAGCCCAGCTCCAACCACTACGAAGAGAAGATCTCCTGGCTGCGCCAGGTGCTGGAGTGGCACGAGGAACTGGGCGACATCGGCGGCCTGGCCGAACAGCTGCGTGTCGATATCGAGCCGGACCGGGTCTATGTGTTCACCCCCGACGGCCACGCCATCGACCTGCCCAAGGGCGCCACGCCGCTGGACTTCGCCTATCGGGTGCACACCGAGATCGGCCACAACTGCCGGGGCGCCAAGATCAACGGCCGTATCGTGCCGCTGAACTACAGCCTGCAGACCGGCGAGCAGGTGGAGATCATCACCAGCAAGCACGGCAACCCGAGCCGTGACTGGCTGAACTCCAACCTGGGCTACGTGACCACCTCGCGGGCCCGGGCCAAGATCGTCCACTGGTTCAAGCTGCAGGCCCGCGACCAGAACGTGGCCGCCGGCAAGACCCTGATCGAGCGCGAACTGAGCCGATTGGGCCTGCCCCAGGTGGACTTCGAACGCCTGGCGGAAAAGGCCAACGTCAAGACTGCCGAGGACATGTTCGCCGCCCTTGGCGCCGGCGACCTGCGCCTGGCGCACATGGTCAACGCCGCCCAGCAGCTGCTCGAGCCCGAGCGCCTGGAGCCGGTCGAGCTGATCCCGCGCCAGGCCCGGGGCATCCGCGCGGGCAAGCGCAGCGATATCCAGATCCAGGGCGTCGGCAACCTGCTTACGCAGATGGCCGGGTGCTGCCAGCCGTTGCCGGGCGATGCCATCGTCGGCTACATCACCCAGGGCCGTGGCGTGAGCATTCACCGCCAGGATTGCGCCTCGGTGCTGCAGCTGGCGGGCAAGGAGCCGGAGCGCATGATCCAGGTCAGTTGGGGGCCGATCCCGGTGCAGACCTACCCGGTCGACATCGTCATCCGTGCCTACGACCGCCCGGGGCTGCTGCGCGACGTGTCGCAGGTGCTGCTCAACGAGAAGATCAACGTGCTGGCGGTCAACACCCGCTCGAACAAGGAAGACAACACCGCGCTGATGTCGCTGACCATCGAGATCCCGGGCCTGGATGCCCTCGGGCGCTTGCTGGGGCGGATCTCGCAGTTGCCCAACATCATCGAGACGCGGCGTAACCGTACCCCTTGATACCGCCCGCTCCCAGCGTGGGAGCGGCGGTGCGCCGATGCGACTTGTCCCGCTATGGGGCCGGTAAGGACAACCCATGACCTACACCCTTGAAGACCTGCTGCACCTCATGGCCCGCTTGCGCGACCCGCAATACGGTTGCCCCTGGGACCTGATCCAGAACTACGCAAGCATCGTCCCGCATACCATCGAGGAGGCCTACGAAGTCGCCGACGCCATCGAGCGCGGCGATTTCGAGCACCTGCAGGGCGAGTTGGGCGATTTACTGTTCCAGGTGGTCTACTACAGCCAGTTGGCCCGCGAGGAAGGGCGCTTCGAGTTCGATGGGGTGGTCGATTCGATCACTCGCAAGCTGATCCGCCGCCATCCCCATGTGTTCCCTACCGGCGAGCTGTACGCTCCGTTGGACACACCTAAGCTCGACGAGGGTCAGGTCAAGTCGCGCTGGGAAGAAATCAAGGCCGAGGAACGCGCCGAGAAAGGCGCCCCGGAGCAGTTGTCCTTGCTCGATGACGTACCGGCTGCCTTGCCCGCCCTGTCCCGCGCCGCCAAACTGCAGAAGCGCGCCGCCACGGTCGGCTTCGACTGGCCCGAGGCGCTGCCAGTGCTGGACAAGGTCCGCGAGGAGCTCGACGAAGTGCTGCAGGCCATGGCCGACGGCGACAGCGATGCGCTGGAGGACGAGCTGGGCGATCTGCTGTTCGCCACCGTCAATTTGGCCCGGCACCTCAAGCACGACCCGGAAAACGCCCTGCGCCGCGCCAACCGCAAGTTCGAGCGGCGCTTCCGATTCATCGAACAGGCATTGCGCGAGCAGGGCCTGAACATCCAAGATCGTACCCTCGACGAGCTGGACGCCCTCTGGGGCGAGGCCAAGCGTCAGGAAAAGAACCTGCCCAGCTGCGGCTGAGCCGATGCATAAGTGAGTAGAACACCCATGAGCCTTTCCCTTCGCGACCAATTGCTCAAAGCCGGCCTGGTCAACCAGAAACAGGTCTCGCAGACCAACAAAGCCGAGAAGAAACAGAAACGCCTGGAACACAAGGGCCAGGTGGACGTGGACGACAGCCAGCAGCGCCTGGCCAAGGAAGCCATGGCCGAGAAGGCCAAGAAGGACCAGGAGCTGAACCGCCAGGTCCAGGAGAAGGCCGAGCAGAAGGCCCGTGCCGCGCAGATCAAGCAACTGATCGAGGCGACCCGCCTGCCCAAGCTGACCACCGAGGACTACTACAACTTCGTCGATGACAAGAAGGTCAAGCGCATCGCCGTCAACGCCCTGATGCGCAGCAAGCTGAGCAATGGCGCGCTGGCCATCGTCGCCCATGGTGGCGGCTACGAAGTGATCCCGCGCGAGGCGGCGGTGAAGATCCAGGAGCGTGACCCCAATCGCATTTTGCTGCTCAACACTCATGTCGAGGAGGCGGACGAGGACGATCCGTACGCGGCCTACAAGATCCCTGACGATCTGATGTGGTAAGCACGAAAAACCCCGCCTTGGCGGGGTTTTTTGTTGCAGGGCCGGGTCACTGCGCCGGGCGTTGGCGCTCGAGGTACTCCAGCTCCATGCGGTACTGCTGAGCCTGTTGCTCGTCATGGAACATGCCGACCAGCTGGCCCTGTTGATGCACGTCCCAGATCCGCAGGCCAGCGGCCTGGCCTTCGTGGGACATTTTCGATTCGTCGCGTTCGGTTACCTGGACTGTCATCGTCAAACTCCACTGCTTGGGTTGGCTGCGGCACTGTGTCGCAGGTCTCCTTTATAGAATTTGTTAGCAGGCTAAGTAAATAAAACAGCGATGAAACAAGTTTCATGAAAGGTAACGCATACCCTGTAGGAGCGGCCTTGTGTCGCGAAAGGGCTGCGCAGCAGCCCCGGCAATTTTGCATGATGCCAAGATCCTGGGGCCGCTGCGCAGCCCTTTCGCGGCACGAGGCCGCTCCTACAGGAAAGAGCGGTGTGCAGCAAAAAAGAAGCCCCGCACAAGGCGGGGCTTCGGGTGTTGCAGGCAGCGGTATCAGTTACCCTTGACCGCCTTGCCATCGACCGTGCCATCCTGCAGCACGATCACGTACTCCTTGCCATCGGTCTCGACCTGGCGCAGCTGCACCAGCAGGTAGTCCCAGTCCTTGGCGAACCACAGCTCGGTGATGCGCTTGCTCTGGCTCGGGTCGCGCACGCGCTCGACCTTGATCGCGTCGACCTGGCCGGTCTTGGTGGTCACTTTTTCGGTGCCCAGCACGCGGAAGTCGTAGGTGTCGATCTCGTCACCGTCAACCACCTGGTAGGTCATGCTCTTCTTGCCGGCGGCCACATCATGCTGCAGTGCCAGCTGGTAGGACGACTTGTCCAGCACGCCGCGGTTGAGCGGCAGGTTGATGGCGTCGCCACGGTCGCTGCCGGTGATCTTCTTGCCGGCCCAGTCGAAGTTCAGGTCGACCTTCTTCGCCTTGCCCAGGCCGCCGCGTTCGAAGTGATACTGCTGCGGCAGCAGGGTGTCGTTCTCGAACTTGAGGGTGCTTTGCTCGGTCAGGCTGGCAATCATCATCGAAGCCTTGAAGTTCAGGCTCCAGGTACCGTTGGCGTTCTTTTCCAGGCTGCGTGCGGCGGTGCCGCTCATCGGCAGCTGTTTCCAGTCGGCGGTGTAGCTGGCCGCGAAAGGCTTCAGATCAGCTGCCTGGAGGGGCAGGGCGAGCACGGCGAGAGCCAAGAGCAGGGCGCGACGCATAAATTCTCCTAGGATCGAATCAAGTGACCGCTGGCCGCCAGCGGCTGGCCATCCAGTAATGCACCCTGTTCGCCCAGACGCAAGCGTCCTTCGGCGAACCAGCGCACCGCCAGCGGGTAGATCTGGTGTTCCTGCAGGTGCACGCGCTGGGCGAGCGTCTGCGCGGTGTCGTCCGTTGCCACGGGCACCACAGCCTGTACGACCAGAGGCCCGCCATCGAGTTCCTCGGTGACGAAGTGCACGCTGCAGCCATGCTCGGCGTCGCCCGCCTCCAGCGCGCGCTGATGGGTGTGCAGGCCTTTGTACTTCGGCAACAGTGACGGATGGATGTTCAGCAGGCGGCCCTGGTAGTGGCGCACGAAATCGCCACTGAGGATACGCATGAAACCGGCCAGCACCACCAGGTCGGGCTGGAAGCCGTCGATCAGCGCCATCAGCGCCGCGTCGAAGGCTTCGCGCCCGTCGAACCCGGTGTGCGACAACACGGCGGTTTCGATGCCGGCGGCCTTGGCGCGCTCGAGGCCGTAGGCATCGGCACGGTTCGAGATGACCGCGCGGATGCGTGCCGGGCTGTCGCTGGCGCTGTTGCTGTCGATCAGTGCCTGCAGGTTGCTGCCGGAGCCCGACAGCAACACGACTACATTGCAGGGCATCAGTGTGCCTTGAGGTTCTGCAGCTCGACCTGGGCGGCGCCTTCGGCGGCCACGTCGATACGGCCGATCACCCACGGTTGCTCGCCTTCGGCGCGCAGCACGTTCAGGGCGTTGTCGACCTGGTCCTGGGCCACGCAGATGACCATGCCCACGCCGCAGTTCAGCACGCGGTGCATTTCATGCTCGTCGACGTTGCCTTTTGCCTGCAGGAAGTCGAACACCGCCGGACGCTGCCAGCTGGCCACATCGACCACGGCCTGGGCGCCTTTTGGCAGCACGCGCGGGATGTTGTCCAGCAGACCGCCGCCGGTGATGTGGGCCATGGCCTTGACCGCGCCGGTCTGCTTGATCAGTTGCAGCAGCGGCTTGACGTAGATGCGGGTCGGCGCCATCAGCAGGTCGGCCAGCGGCTTGCCGTCGAGCTGGGTGTTGTCGATGTCGGTGCCGGACACCTCGAGGATCTTGCGGATCAGCGAGTAGCCGTTGGAGTGCGGACCGGAGGACGGCAGGGCGATCAGGGCGTCGCCGGTGACCACTTTCGAGCCGTCGATGATCTCGGCCTTTTCCACCACGCCGACGCAGAAACCGGCCAGGTCGTAGTCTTCACCCTCGTACATGCCTGGCATCTCGGCGGTTTCACCACCGACCAGCGAGCAGCCGGCCAGTTCGCAACCGGCGCCGATGCCGGTGACCACGGTGGCGGCCACGTCGACGTTGAGCTTGCCGGTGGCGTAGTAGTCGAGGAAGAACAGCGGCTCGGCGCCGCACACCACCAGGTCGTTGACGCACATGGCGACCAGGTCCTGGCCGATGCTGTCGTGCTTGTTCAGGTTCAGCGCCAGGCGCAGCTTGGTGCCGACGCCGTCGGTGCCGGAGACCAGCACCGGCTGCTTGTAGCCAGCCGGGATCTCGCAGAGGGCGCCGAAGCCGCCCAGGCCACCCATGACTTCAGGACGTGCGGTGCGCTTGGCGACGCCCTTGATGCGTTCGACCAGTGCTTCGCCGGCGTCGATGTCTACACCGGCGTCTTTGTAGCTCAGGGAGGGTTGCTTGCTCATTGATCCAGGCCTTTAGGAGGGAGGGATTCAGAAAAACGACCGGGACGGCCAAGGCCGGTTTCAGAAACGGCGGCTGCCTGTACGTCACTGGTCTGCGAAGGCGCGCGATTTTATCAGGGTTGCCCCAAGGCGGCCATCCTCAGGCCGACGGGCAGGCGGGAAATCTGGGCAAAAAACCGTGTTTCACCCCGTGCGACTGGTTGCCGCGCCGGTGCCTGTATAAGGTATAGGCATGGCGACCCACGTAACGGGCCGGCAACGCGGAGCATTTTCCATGGTTGCGCGGTCACAGCCGACAGGCAAGGGCGTGTCGCCCCAAGGTCATCTGGACAGGAATCCTCAATGCGTCTTCTCAATTTCCTCGCGTGTGCCTGCTTGGCTGTGGCCGGCACCGTCGCCCAGGCCGAAACCGTCTCCGGCTTGTATCAGGTACGCGAGCCCGTCGAAGGGCAGGGCGGCGAAGCCCGCGCCCAGGCCACCGGCAAGGCCCTGGATACCTTGGTGCTGCGCCTGACCGGCGATCCCAAGGCGGCGCAGAACCCGGCATTGGCCGCCCTGCGCAAGGACCCGCAGCAGATCATCAACCAGGTCGGCAGCGAGGCCGGGCCGCCGGAGTCGGTGCTGGTCGAGTTCGACCCCGGCAGCACCGAGCGCGCCCTGCGCCAGGCTGGCCTGGCGCTGTGGGGCAGCAATCGGCCGTCGATCCTTGGCTGGTGGCTGAACGACAGCGTCGAGGGCAGCAACCTGGTCGGCGATGGCCAGGCCGTCGCCGAACCCCTGCGCCGGGCCGCCCAGCACCGTGGCCTGCCCCTGCGCCTGCCGTTGGCCGACCTGCAGGAGCAACTGGTGGCCAATGCCAAGCTGCTCGAAGGCAACGACCCGGCGCCGCTGCGCGAGGCCTCCGAGCGCTATGGCGCCGATGCCCTGCTGGCGGTACACGCCCATGAGGCTGACGGCAAGTGGCAGGGCAAGTGGCAGCTGTGGCTGGGCGACCAGCGTGAGCAGGGCAACGCCGAGGGCGCCGACCAGGCGGCCCTGGCCGATGCCGTGCTGCTGGCGGTGAGCAACCGCCTGGCGCCGCGTTACGTCACCCGTCCCGGTGCCAGCAGCGACCTGCAGGTGCAGGTCCAGGGCATGAACCTGGCGCGCTACGCCGAGCTGAGCCGGGTGCTCGAGCCTTATGGCGCGCGCCTGCAGATGGCTGATGGCGGCACCCTGACCTACCGCGTCAGCGGCAATCGCGAGCAGCTGCGCGCGCAGTTGAGCCTGGCCAAGCTCCAGGAACTGCCCGCCGAGCCTGTGCCCGCCACGCCTGCGCCGAGCACGCAGGACCCGGCCGGCGCGACACCGCCGGCCACCGCCGCCAAGCCGTTCGACGGCCTGCGTTTTCGCTGGTAAGGAATACTTGAATGATTGATATGCGTCGCTGGATCTGGTTGGGCGCGGCTTTTGTGATCGCCGTGCTGCTGTACTTCCTGCACAACATCCTCTCGCCGTTCCTGGTGGGCATCCTGTTGGCCTACCTGGCAGACCCGCTGGTGGATCGCCTGGAGCGGCTCGGCCTGTCGCGCACCTGGGGCGTGGTGGTGGTGTTCAGCCTGTTTACCCTGATCTTCCTGGCCCTGCTGTTGGTATTGGTGCCGATGCTGGCCAAGCAGCTGCTGCGCCTGTACGAGCTGGCGCCGCAGATGCTCGACTGGCTGCAGCATGTGGCGCTGCCCTGGGTGCAGAGCCGCCTGGGCCTCGCCGATGGCTTCTGGAAATTCGACAAGATCAAGGCTGCCATCGGCGAGCACATGGGCCAGACCACCGACATCGTCGGCGTGCTGCTGTCCCAGGCCACCGCCTCGAGCCTGGCGCTGATCGGCTGGCTGGCCAACCTGGTGCTGATCCCGGTGGTGGGCTTCTACCTGCTGCGCGACTGGGACCTGATGATGGCCAAGCTGCGTAGCCTGCTGCCGCGCCAGCGCGAACCGCAGGTGGTGGGGCTGGCCGGCGAGTGCCACGAGGTGCTGGGGGCCTTCGTGCGCGGGCAACTGCTGGTGATGCTGGCGCTGGGCGTCATCTATTCCACCGGCTTGATGCTGGTGGGCCTGGAGCTGGGCCTGCTGATCGGCATGCTCGCGGGGCTGGCGGCGATCGTGCCGTACATGGGCTTCATCATCGGCATCGGCGCGGCGCTGGTCGCCGGGTTGTTCCAGTTCGGTGGCGAGCTCTACCCGATGTTGGGCATCGTCGCGGTATTCATGATCGGGCAGGCCCTCGAAGGCATGGTGCTGACACCGCTGCTGGTGGGCGACCGCATCGGCCTGCACCCGGTGGCAGTGATCTTCGCGATCCTGGCCGGCGGCGAGCTGTTCGGCTTTACCGGGGTGTTGCTGGCGTTGCCGGTGGCGGCGGTGATCATGGTGCTGCTGCGGCATGTGCATGACCTGTACAAGGAATCGGACATGTATGCCGGGGAGATCGACCCGGAGCTATGATCGATCGCTCCCATGTCCGCCTGGCTTTCGTGGGAGCGGGCTTGCCCCGCGATGCTTGTAAAGTGGTGCAACTGATTGATTTTACTTGCGCTATTCCCCTCGCCGATTGTGCCGTCAGCGCTGCGGGTATAGACTTTGCACACTGTTCATCAAAGGCCCCCTGTGGTCCCCGCGACCGCCCGCGAGCATGAAACCGATCCAGTTGCCCCTGGGTGTGCGTCTGCGCGACGACGCCACCTTCATCAACTACTACCCCGGCGCCAATGCTGCGGCACTGGGCTATGTCGAGCGGCTGTGCGAAGCCGATGCCGGCTGGACCGAAAGCCTCATCTACCTGTGGGGCAAGCAGGGCGTGGGCCGCACCCACCTGTTGCAGGCCGCCACCCAGCGTTTCCAGCAGTTGGGTCAACCCGCCGTCTACCTGCCCCTGGCGCAACTGCTCGATCGCGGCGTCGAACTGCTCGACCACCTCGAACAGTACGAACTGGTGTGCATCGACGACCTGCACGTGATTGCCGGCAAGGCGGACTGGGAAGAGGCGATGTTCCACCTGTTCAACCGCCTGCGCGACAGCGGCCGGCGCTTGCTGCTGGCGGCGTCCAGCTCGCCACGGGAACTGCCGATCAAGCTGGCCGACCTGAAATCGCGGCTGACCCTGGCACTGATCTTCCAGATGCGCGGGATGTCCGACGAGGACAAACTGCGCGCCTTGCAACTGCGCGCCTCGCGCCGTGGCCTGCACCTCACCGACGAAGTCGGCCACTTCATCCTCACCCGCGGCACGCGCAGCATGAGCGCGCTGTTCGACCTGCTTGAGCGCCTCGACCAAGCCTCCCTGCAAGCCCAGCGCAAGCTGACCATCCCGTTCCTCAAGGAAACCCTCGGCTGGTAACCCTGAGAACACGGTGCCAGAGCGTCAAAACGGAAAAGTCACATCTTTTTCGATAAAATTTGCAAATTGGTCCGATAGAAGGCATAGTTTCCCCCTTCTAAAGGACTACAGACACGGTCGTGCCCATGCTGAAGCGCTTCGCACCCCTCGTGCCACTTGCACTTGTCACCCTACTTTACGGCTGCGCCTCCACCGGCCCGGTCGAGCCTTCGCAGGACCACCGCGTGGCCACCGAGCAATCGGTCAAGGCCAAGGCTTCCGCCTCTTCCGTATTCACCGAGGAAGAGCTGGCCAGCGAAGACGACCTCGACGCCTTCTCCAGCAACGGCAAGCCTTATCAGCTGCCCGTGCTGGCCGACAGCATTCTCGAACGCGGCATGGCCCTGATCGGCACCCGCTACCGTTTCGGCGGTACCTCCGAGAAGTCCGGCTTCGACTGCAGCGGTTTCATCGGCTACCTGTTCCGCGAAGAAGCGGGCATGAACCTGCCACGCTCGACCCGCGAGATGATCAACGTCGACGCGCCAAAGGTCGCCCGCAACAAGCTCAAGCCCGGCGACCTGCTGTTCTTCAGCACCAACGGCCGTGGCCGCGTCAGTCATGCCGGTATCTACCTGGGTGACAATCAGTTCATCCACTCCAGCAGCCGCCGCAGCGGTGGCGTGCGCATCGACAGCCTGGGCGATCGCTACTGGAGCAAGACCTTCATCGAGGCCAAACGCGCGCTCGCCATGGCGCCGACCACGATCTCGCGCAATTGATTTGATATCAAAATGCTGTAACCTCGCACGGCGGCGTAGCTGAAAAGCTCGCCGCCGTGCGCATTTACAGAAAGCGTCTAATCTAATTTCTCAACTCTTTTTACCTTCGACCGTGGTCGTGGGGTTCCTGACAGGACGTTCGCATCATGGCGATGTTGGCGCGCTTCGCATTCCTTTCCCTGGTGGCCCTGCTTGCGGCCTGCTCCAGCCGTGCGCCCGCACCGGCACCGGTACCCAAGTCGCCGATGGTGTTCAATCAAGCGCCTTCCTCGCCTGCGGCTGATGATGTGCTGTTCCGCGCCATTGGCCTGGTGGGCACGCCGTACCGTTGGGGTGGCAACACGCCGGATTCCGGGTTCGATTGCAGCGGCCTGATCGGCTACGTCTACCGTGACGCGGCGGGCATCAGCCTGCCGCGCTCGACCCGCGAAATGATCGTCATGCGCGCGCCGAATGTGGACATCAATGCGCTACAGTCGGGCGACCTGGTGTTCTTCGCCACCAGCGGTGGGTCGCAGGTCAGCCATGCCGGCATCTACGTCGGCGAAGGACGTTTCGTGCACGCGCCTTCGACAGGCGGCACCGTGCGCCTGGACTACCTGTCCAACAGCTATTGGTCCAAGGCCTACCTGCAGGCCAAGCGCGTGTTGCCGCCGGGGCATCTGGCGCAGAATCCCTGATCCCTGATGGCGTTCGCCAGACCTGTCTGAGTGACTTGGCGAACTGCTGGGCATTCTTGCCTCTACAATCTTCTACCGCTCCTCCCGCTTCCCGTTACGCCAGGATGCTCGCTCCATAACGACATCCCGGGAGCGGGTCATGACCACGATCAAGGAGCGCGTGGAGCGCAGTCTCGACACATTGGAAGCAGGGCGGCCGCTGGTTCGCCTGGTGGACGAGATCGTCCGCGAGTACCCCGATCCCTTCGTGCTGGCAAGCCAGCATGCGCAGCGCATCGTGCTCAAGCACACGGGCAAGGCAATCGATCCGCGGTTCATCTGGTGGCATCAGTTCGGCACCGCCAGCACCAGCAGCCACACTTTCACGGGATGGCAGCACGGCGGCCCGCCATTGAAGTCAATGTCCCTGACCGAGTTGGTGATCAAGCGTTTCGATGCGCACTTCCAGGAGGCGCCGGACGAGCTTGACCTGTATGGCGGTTTCTACCGCCAGGGACGGCAGGCCGAACACTTCGATGAGTGCAACGAAGTGGCGATGCTCGGCAGCAAGGTCCAGGAGGACCTGTGGGCGCTCGACTTCTCGGTAGCCTATCGCACCGCAATCACGCGATTCTGGAACACCTATTCACAACATTTTCGCGTCCTGGCCAAGGTCAACCTGCTGGGGCAGGGGAGTATCGCTGTTCGTGCAGGACGGATCAGCGAGAGTGACTGGGTTTCGTTGCGGGCAATGGTTGCCGACGGGTTGGTTACTGGCGTGCTGCCGACGTTGGACACACTCAAGCAGGGCAGTTCGACAGTGCCCTTTTCGATCTTCCGTTATGTACTGGATCGAAGCGATCGCGGTTGCCTCTACAGTTTTGTGGTGGGTAGCGGTCGCACGCTTCTCTATCGCCCTTGGGCTAGCGAGGCGTTAAGGAGCTTTGCCTCGGAGCAGGATCAGGCTGGGTGGCTACGCAGGCAATTGCAGGATCCCGCCGCCCTGGCCAGCTATGTGGCCGCTGCCCTCACCGATGCCCGTGACCCTTCGCGTGCCCACTCAGTCAGGATGCATCTGCAAAGTATCGCCAGCAGCGCGAGCGATGAAGCGGCGCTGGAGTTGCTCGGCTACCTGAAGCGGCCGATCACCCTCGACCTTTTCACCTACCTGGCCAATCAGGCCACCACTGAGATGAACGACAACGCCACGGCCTTGTTGGACAACGCTCAACTGCGCAAGGCGATGTGGAGCGGTTATCTCTCGGCGTTCATCAAGGTGTTCGGTGGTTTTGCGCCGCTTGGCTGGCCGATGACGCTGATGCTGTTGGGGGCCAGCCTGGGCAAGGTGGGGTTGGACATCGATGTCGCCTTGCATGCCGCCGACGAACAGAGCCGCAAGAGTGCATTGCGCGATGCCATGCTCGACAGCCTGTTCGCGGCCTTGAACATGGTCGATCTGGGGTTTCAGTCGAGTTTTGCCTCTTTGGCTCATGACGTGCCGTTCGATGGGTTGGATGGCAACCTGGACCAGTGGCAGGTGTCGCAGTCCGCCACCCTGCTGGTCGAAGGGCGGGAGAGCAACGCGTTGCTCAGTGGTGAGCAGGTGACTTCCGGGCGTTTGCGTGGCATCAGGCTGGAGAGCGATGGCAGTTGCTGGATCGTGCTCAATGGTTTGTCGTACCGCGTGCGGTACGACCAGGAGCTGCATACCTGGTTGGTTGTGTCGGCCCATAACCCGTTTGCTTTTGGCCCTCTTTACCCGGTACGACTGAACGAGGCGAACGAGTGGGAGTTGCTGGTGCCGCCGCGCTTGGTCGGGGGTATGCCGCCTGCGGCGGTGAGCATGTCCAGTACCAGGTCGAGGTTCTGGGACCTGCATCTGGTGGTGGATGATGTGCGCAGCAAGGTGCTCTCCGCCAATGCACTTCGCCGTCAGAAAACGCTGTTGCAGGCTCATCCGATTCCCGTGCTGGAGCAGAATCAGGTGCCTGGCGTGGACGCCAATGGCCTGGATTGTGTAAAGGTCGACGGTCGCCTGCAGTATTCCTATCGCTATGATCGCGAATACTACAATTCTCTGATCGAGTACTACACCAGCGACGAGTCCAAAGTGAACGATGTGTTCCGCTCGGGTACTTACCGGTACGACGATGAGGACGATTACATTCAAGCGTTGGCCGATACCCTGGACGAGCTGCCCGAGAGTAACGAGGTGAACCTGTATCGTGGCGGACATGGTTCTCGGGGCACGAGTGGCCAGCATTATCGCAATGGCCAGCTGCGGGTAGGGGATGTACTGGTCAATACCGACCTGACCTCGTTTACTGAGAATCCCTATAAGGTTGCCGAGTTCGCCTCACAACCTTCGGTGAATGCGCCCAGCCATCTTGCGGGGCAGTTCGACGACACCTCGGTGATCTTCGAGCTGCCCCTAGGCCGCTACCAGGAAGGCACGCCGATCAGCGCATTCTCGCTTTACTGGGACGAAGGGGAGACCCTGTTCCTGCCCGGCCATTATTTCCAGATCGACAATCTGGAGCAGGTCTACGGTGAGCACTATCGCTTCGTGCATGTCACGCTCCACCAGGTGCCCAAGCCTGCTGCCGGGCCTGTCTACGACCTGCGCACCGGCCTGTTGTTCGACGAACAGGCCTACAAGGCGCGCTTCAGGACAGCTGGGCTGGCAGAGCGTTTCTTTCCCGTCGACCCGCCGGCTGCAGCCGCCAACTGAGGCGACGGGGATCACGCCTGCTTGAGCAGCAACGCCACCCCGGGGTAGTACTGCCCCAGTTCGTTATGCAGCTTGCGGTAGGCATACGGGAAGTACCAGGCAATTGCACAGGCCGTATGTTTCTGCAGGTCGTCCACCAGGTCCTGCAGTTCCTCGGGGCTGGCGTGCTGGCCCGCCTTCCATGGCGTGACGAACAGCGCCCCGGCCTTGAGCTGGCTGGCATAGGCGATCGGTTTGGCCAGGGTGGCGGTTTCCTGCAGGGCCGCCGTCAGGTCGAGGCGGGCGATGCGCGGCCAGCGCTGGCCCGCGTACAGGTGCAGCGACTCCTCGGCGCTGCTGATCGACAGGTCGCAGCGCCCGTCGCGCTCGCCCTCGTCGCGCTGCTTCTTGCTCATGTGCCGTTCCAGCGCCACCAGCTCACCCTGCCAGGCGGCGGCTGCGAGCAGGCCGACGTTGGCGGCGGTGCCGTGCCAGTAGGGCGCCTCGTTGTCGCCCTGCAGCTGGTTGAAGCGGTCGATGCAGTCGACCCAGCGTTCGAGGGCCGGGCGCAGGAACTCCAGGCGCGGGTTGTTGATGATCAGGCCTTGCATGCTGCGCTCTCCTTGTCATTGTGATCGAGGTCAGCCGAAAATGGTGGCTATGTGATATCACTGCTTTCAGTGTGGCACAAGCTGGCGGATCGGCCATTGATCCAGGCCAGATCGGCCCTCGTTCGATTGACGCTCCCGGTGCAACCCTCTAACCTTCGCGGCGTGTTTCAGGTGCCCTGCGAGCCGCGGCTCGGCAGGGTGAAACTGGGAAGCCGGTGGGCGCCAGCAGGCGCGAGTCCGGCGCTGCCCCCGCAACGGTAGATGAGTCGACGGTTACGCAAGGCCACTGGATTTCCAAGTCCGGGAAGGCGCGTGGCCAGGGCCTGCGCCCGCTCATGAGCCCGGAGACCGGCCTGTCACTGCCAAACGGCATCACGGAGGGTGATGCGCGGTGCGATGTGGCTGTTGCCATGCCCCCTGCGCGCTCCTCGTCTGCCTGCCTTTTACCTGTCGCCGCCGCCGCGACAGCCTGCGGAGACCCCTGATGAGCGAATCCATCGAACGCGACGAACGTCACCTGGCGCGCATGCAGCGCAAGAAGGCGATCATCGACGAGCGCATCGCCAATTCCCCCAACGAATGCGGGCTGCTGCTGGTGCTGACCGGCAATGGCAAGGGCAAGAGCAGCTCGGCCTTCGGCATGCTCGCCCGCGCCCTGGGCCATGGCATGCAGTGCGGCGTGGTGCAGTTCATCAAGGGGCGCAACAGCACCGGCGAGGAGCTGTTCTTCCGTCGATTCCCCGAGCAGGTGCGCTATCACGTGATGGGCGAGGGCTTTACCTGGGAAACCCAGGACCGCCAGCGTGACATCGCCGCCGCCGAGGCCGCCTGGGCGGTCTCGCGGCAGTTGCTGCAGGATCCGTCTATCCAGTTCGTCGTGCTCGATGAGCTAAACATCGCCCTCAAGCACGGTTACCTGGACCTGGATCAGGTGCTTTCCGATATCCAGGCCCGTCCGCCGATGCAGCATGTGATCGTCACTGGGCGCGCCGCCAAGCCGGAAATGATCGAGCTGGCCGACACCGTCACCGAGATGGGCATGCTCAAGCACGCCTTCCAGGCCGGTATCCGCGCGCAGAAGGGCGTCGAACTGTGAGTGAGTCGCGCCAGTGTCCCGCCGTGCTGATCGCCGCCCCGGCCTCGGGCCAGGGCAAGACCACGGTCACCGCCGCCCTGGCCCGTCTGCACCGCAACCTCGGGCGCAAGGTGCGGGTGTTCAAGTGCGGGCCTGACTTTCTCGACCCGATGATCCTCGAACGCGCCAGCGGCGCGCCGGTCTACCAGCTCGACCTGTGGATGATCGGTGCCGAGGAGAGCCGGCGCCTGCTGTGGGAGGCGGCAGGTGAGGCCGACCTGATCCTGATCGAGGGCGTGATGGGCCTGTTCGACGGCACGCCGTCGAGCGCCGACCTGGCGCGCCACTTCGGCGTTCCGGTGCTGGCGGTGATCGATGGCACGGCCATGGCCCAGACCTTCGGCGCCCTGGCCCTGGGCCTGGCACGCTACCAGTCCGACCTGCCGTTCGCCGGGGTGCTGGCCAACCGGGTCGGCAGCCTGCGCCATGCGCAACTGCTCGAAGGCAGCCTGACCGAAGGCCTGCGCTGGTACGGCGGGTTGTCCCGCGAGCGCGGCATCGAGCTGCCCAGCCGTCACCTAGGCCTGGTCCAGGCCAGTGAGTTGAACGACCTGGATGCACGCCTGGATGCCGCCGCCGAAGCGCTGGGCGCCAGCTGCGATGCCGCGCTGCCGCCACCGGTCCGTTTTTCCGGGCCTGAGCCTGTGAATGTGACTGCGTCGCTGACCGGGGTGCGCATCGGTGTGGCCCGTGATGAGGCCTTCGCCTTCACTTATGGCGCCAATCTCGACCTGCTGCGCGGCCTTGGCGCGCAGCTGGAATTCTTCTCGCCGTTGCATGACCGCGAGCTGCCCGTGGTGGACAGCCTCTACCTGCCCGGTGGCTACCCCGAGCTGCATCACCAGGCGCTGGCCGCCAACGCACCGATGCTGGAAGCGATCCGCGCCCATCATGCCGCCGGCAAGCCATTGCTGGCCGAGTGCGGTGGCATGCTCTACCTGCTCGACGCACTGACTGACGTGGCAGGCGAGCGCGCCGCGCTGCTGGGCCTGCTGCCGGGCGAGGCGACCATGCAGAAGCGCCTGGCGGCCCTGGCCCTGCAGGCGGTCGAACTGCCCGAAGGCACCCTGCGTGGCCACACTTACCATCATTCGCTGACCAGCACCGAGCTGGCGCCGATCGCCCGTGGCCTGAGCCCCAACGGTGGCCGGGGCAACGAGGCGGTCTATCGCCTGGGGCGCCTGACCGCCTCCTACGTGCACTTCTATTTCCCCTCCAACCCCGACGCGGCGGCGGCGCTGCTGCGACCATGAGCCGACACGCCTACAGCGAAGCCGAACGCCAGGCCATCTACCGGGCCATTGGCGAACGCCGCGACATGCGCCATTTCGCCGGGGGGGAGGTGGCCCCCGAGTTGCTCGGGCGCCTGCTCGCCGCTGCCCACCAGGCGCCCAGCGTTGGCCTGATGCAGCCGTGGCGGTTCATCCGTATCAGCCAGCGTGCCTTGCGCGAGCGGATCCAGGCGCTGGTGGAGCAGGAGCGGGTGCGCACCGCCGAGGCCCTGGGCGAGCGCTCCGACGAGTTCATGAAGCTCAAGGTCGAAGGCATCAACGACTGCGCCGAAGTGCTGGTGGCCGCGTTGATGGACAAGCGCGAGGCGCACGTCTTCGGCCGCCGCACCCTGCCCGAGATGGACCTGGCCTCGCTGGCCTGCGCCATCCAGAACCTGTGGCTGGCGGCACGCGCCGAGGGGCTGGGGATGGGCTGGGTGTCGCTGTTCGACCCCCTGGCCCTGGCCGAGCTACTGGGCATGCCCACTGGCGCCAAGCCCATGGCGGTGCTGTGCCTGGGGCCGGTGACCGAATTCTATCCGGCACCGATGCTGGTGCTGGAGGAGTGGGCCGAGCAACGGCCCTTGAGCGAGATGCTGTACGAGAACCATTGGGGAGAGCGCCCATGAGCGTGGCCTTGCTGACCGTGGCGGGCGTGGCCCTGGATGCGCTGCTGGGCGAGCCGCGCCGGCGGCATCCGCTGGTGGGGTTTGGCAACTTCGCCTCGCGCCTGGAACAACGCTTCAACGCCGGTGGGCGCGGTTGGCGCAGCCATGGCGTCACCGCGTGGTTCCTGGCGGTGGTGCCGCTGACCCTGCTGGCGCTGATCCTGTCCTGGCTGCCGTACATCGGCTGGCTAGTGGATGTGTTGGCGCTGTACTGCGCCCTGGGCCTGCGTAGCCTGGGCGAGCATGTGCTACCGGTGGCCCAGGCGTTGCGCCAAGGTGACCTGGGCGAGGCGCGGCGGCGCGTCGGTTACCTGGTCAGCCGCGAGACCCGCGAGCTGGACGAGCCCGCCGTGGCCCGGGCGGCCACCGAATCGGTGCTTGAAAACGGCAGCGACGCGGTGTTCGCCGCGCTGTTCTGGTTCGTCGTGGCCGGTGCGCCGGGGGTGGTGCTGTACCGCCTGAGCAATACCCTGGATGCCATGTGGGGCTACCGCAACGAGCGCTTCGAACGCTTCGGCTGGTGCGCGGCGCGCATCGACGATGGGCTTAACTATATTCCCGCCAGGCTGGTGGCGCTGACCTATGCGCTGCTGGGCAAGACCCGCCTGGCCCTGGCCTGCTGGCGCGAGCAGGCGCCGCTGTGGGACAGCCCCAACGCCGGCCCGGTGATGGCTGCTGGTGCCGGCGCCCTGGGCGTGGAGCTGGGCGGCCCGGCGGTGTATCACGGTGAGCTGCACGAACGACCGCGCCTGGGTGAAGGGCCGATGGCCGACGCCGCTGCCATCGAGCGCGGCTGGAGCCTGGTGCAGCGCGGCGTGTGGCTGTGGGTGCTGTTGATCTGCGTGGGAGCCTATCTGAATGCTTGAACACGGTGGCCGCCTGCTGCGGGCGGTGAAACAGTACGCCATCCCTCGGGAGCAGTGGCTCGACCTGTCCAGCGGCATCGCGCCATGGCCTTACTCGATACCGCCGATTCCGCTGGAGGCCTGGGCCCGCTTGCCGGAGACCGAGGACGGCCTGGAGGCGGCGGCGCGGCAGTACTATGGCGCGCAGCCGCTACTGGCGGTGGCCGGTTCCCAGGCGGCGATCCAGGCCCTGCCGTACCTGCGCCCGACCGGACGGGTCGGGGTCCTGTCTCCGTGCTATGCCGAGCATCCGCATGCCTGGGCACGGGCAGGGCACACGCTGGTCGAACTGGACGAGACCGAGGTCGAGGATGTACTCGACAGCCTTGACGTCCTGGTGCTGGTCAACCCCAACAACCCCACTGGTCGACGGGTGACCCGCGAACGCCTGCTGGCCTGGCATGCGCGTCTGGCCGAGCGTGGTGGCTGGCTGCTGGTGGATGAAGCCTTCATGGACAATACGCCCGAACACAGTGTGGTCGATCAGGCCGGGCAACCGGGTTTGATCGTGTTACGCTCGTTCGGCAAGTTCTTTGGCCTGGCCGGTGTGCGGCTGGGCTTTGTCGTCGCCCAGCCCGATGTGCTGCGGCGCCTGGCCGAAGCGCTCGGGCCCTGGACCGTCAGCGGCCCGACCCGAGTGCTGGGGCAGGCCTGTTTCGCCGACGAGGCGGCGCACCTGGCGCAGATTGCTCGTTGCGCCCAGGCCAGCCAGCGCCTGGCCTCGTTGCTCGACGGCGCAGGCCTGACACCCGGCGGCGGCTGCGACCTGTTCCAGTACGTGCGTGATGAGCGTGCCGCGCACCTGCATGATTTTCTCGCCCGCCGCGGCATTCTGGTGCGCCTGTTCGAGCAGCCGCCCGCGCTGCGTTTCGGCCTGCCCGCCACAGCCGCCGACGAACAACGCCTGGCCCAGGCCCTGGCGGACTACCAGAAGGAATCGGCATGACCACCCTCATGGTGCAAGGTACCACCTCCGATGCCGGCAAGAGCACGCTGGTTACCGCCCTGTGCCGCTGGTTGCTGCGCCAGGGCATCGCCGTGGTGCCGTTCAAGCCGCAGAACATGGCGCTCAACAGCGCCGTGACCGCCGACGGCGGCGAGATCGGTCGCGCCCAGGCAGTGCAGGCCCAGGCCTGCCGGCTGGCGCCGCACACCGACATGAACCCGGTGCTGCTCAAGCCCAACAGCGACACCGGCGCCCAGGTGATTGTCCATGGCCGCGCGGTGACCAGCATGAACGCCGTCGCCTACCACGACTACAAGGCCATCGCCATGCAGGCGGTGCTGGCGTCCCACGAGCGCCTGAGCGAAGCCTACCCGGTGGTGATGGTCGAAGGCGCCGGCTCGCCGGCGGAGATCAACCTGCGTGTCGGCGACATCGCCAACATGGGCTTCGCCGAGGCGGTCGACTGCCCGGTGATCCTGGTGGCCGATATCAACCGGGGCGGTGTGTTCGCCCACCTTGTTGGCACCCTGGAGCTGCTGTCGGCAAGCGAGCAGGCACGGGTCAAGGGCTTTGTCATCAACCGTTTCCGTGGCGACATCGCCTTGCTGCAGCCCGGCCTGGACTGGCTGCAGCAGCGCACCGGCAAGCCGGTGCTGGGCGTGCTGCCCTATGTCACCGACCTGCACCTGGAGGCCGAGGACGGTATCGATACCCGCCAGGGGGTGAAGGGCGAGCGCGTGCTCAAGGTGATCGTCCCGGTGCTGCCGCGGATCAGCAACCACACCGACTTCGACCCGCTGCGCCTGCATCCGCAGGTGGACCTGCAGTTCATCGGCCCGGGCCAGCCGATCCCGCCCGCCGACCTGATCATCCTGCCCGGCTCCAAGAGCGTGCGCGGCGACCTGGCACAACTGCGCGAGCGTGGCTGGGACACCGCCATCGCCCGGCACCTGCGCTACGGCGGCAAGCTCATCGGCATCTGCGGCGGCCTGCAGATGCTCGGCGAGCAGGTGCACGATCCACTGGGCCTGGAAGGGCCCGCCGGTTCCAGCGCCGGTCTCGGCCTGCTGGCCTACAGCACCGTGCTGGAGGCCGAGAAGCAACTGCGCAACGTGTCGGGCACGTTCAATCTCGAGCAGGCTCCGGTGTCGGGTTACGAGATCCATGCCGGGGTTACCCACGGCCCGGCGCTGGAGCGTCCGGCGGTGCTGCTGGCCGATGGCCGCGCCGACGGGGCCATCAGCGCCGACGGGCAGATCCTCGCCACCTACTTGCATGGCCTGTTCGAGGGCACCCAGTCGTGCGCCGCGCTGCTGCGCTGGGCGGGTCTGGCCGAGGTGCAGCCCATCGACTACGAGGCCCTGCGCGAACGCGATATCGAGCGCCTGGCCGACCTGGTCGAGCAGCACCTGGACACCGCGCGCCTGCGCCAACTGTGTGGAGTCGCCTGACATGCGCAACCTGATCCTCGGCGGCGCCCGTTCGGGCAAGAGCCGCCTGGCCGAGCAACTGGCCGAGGCCAGCGGCCTGCCGGTGACCTATATCGCCACCAGCCAGCCGCTGGATGGCGAGATGAATGAGCGCGTGCGTCTGCATCGCGAGCGCCGTCCGGCCCATTGGGGGCTGGTCGAGGAGCCCGTGGCGCTGGCTGATGTGCTGCGCGCCGAAGCCGATGAAGGGCGCTGCCTGCTGGTGGACTGCCTGACCCTGTGGCTGACCAACCTGCTGATGCTCGAGGATGACCTGCACTTGGCGCAGGAGCGCGATGCGCTGCTCGATTGCCTGGAACAGCTGCCGGGCACGCTTGTCCTGGTCAGCAACGAAACCGGCCTGGGCGTGGTGCCCATGGGCGAACTGACCCGTCGCTACGTCGACCTGGCGGGCACGCTGCACCAGGCCGTGGCCGAACGCTGCCAGCGCGTGGTGCTGACCGTGGCCGGCCTCCCTCTCATGCTCAAAGGACCTGCCCTATGACCCAGATGTGGTGGCGTGACGCCTGCCAACCCCTCGATACCGCCGCCATGGATCAGGCCCGCGCTCGTCAGCAGCAGCTGACCAAACCCGCCGGCTCCCTCGGCCAGCTCGAAGGCCTGGCGATCCGCCTGGCCGGCCTGCAAGGGCGCGAGCGTCCCAGCCTGGAGCGGGTCGCCATCACGATCTTCGCCGGTGACCATGGCGTGGTGGAGGAGGGTATATCCGCCTACCCGCAGGCAGTGACTGGGCAGATGCTGCGCAACTTCGTCGGCGGTGGCGCGGCGATCAGCGTGCTGGCGCGCCAGTTGGACGCAGACCTTGAGGTGGTCGACCTCGGTACCATCGACCCGACGCTGCAACTGCCCGGTGTCCATCACCTGAATGTTGGGCCCGGCACCGCCAACTTCGCCCGTCAGCCGGCGATGACCGACGTGCAATTGGCTGCGGCACTGCAGGCCGGTCGCGACAGCGCCTTGCGCGCACTCGACAACGGCGCCCAGCTGTTTATCGGCGGCGAAATGGGCATCGGCAACACCACTGCAGCGGCGGCTGTGGCCAGCACCTTGCTGGGCTGCCCGGCGCGCGAGCTGAGCGGCCCGGGCACCGGCCTGGACAGCGCTGGCGTGCGGCACAAGGCCGAAGTGATCGAGCGTGCCCTGGTGCTGCACGGCCTGCGTGCCGACCAGCCGCTGCAGGCGCTGGCCTGTGTCGGCGGTTTCGAGATCGCCGCGCTGGCCGGTGCCTACCTGGCGTGCGCCCAGCATGGCGTGGCGGTGCTGGTCGATGGCTTCATCTGCAGTGTCGCCGCCCTGGTGGCGGTCCGCCTCAATCCGCAGTGCCGCCCCTGGCTGCTGTTCGCCCACCAGGGCGCCGAGCCGGGTCACAAGGCCTTGCTGGCGGCCCTGGAGGCCGAGCCGCTGCTAGCCCTGGGGCTGCGCCTGGGCGAGGGCAGCGGCGCGGCGCTGGCGGTGCCGCTGATCCGCCTGGCCTGCGCCCTGCACGGGCAGATGGCGACCTTCGCCGAGGCGGCGGTGGCGGATCGCCCGGCATGATCCTCGAACTGCTGCGCCATGGCGAGACGGAACTGGGGGGCGGCCTGCGTGGCAGCCTCGATGACGCCCTGACCGAAACTGGTTGGGCGCAGATGCGCCAGGCCGTCGCCGACGCCGGTCCCTGGGACGTGCTGGTCAGTTCGCCGTTGCAGCGCTGCGCGGCGTTCGCCGATGAGCTGGGTGCGCGCCTGAACCTGCCAGTGCTGCGCGAGGCCGGTGTGCGCGAGCTGCACTTCGGCGAGTGGGAAGGGCAAAGCGCCGCGCAGATCATGCAGGTCGATGCCGATGCCCTGGGGCAGTTCTGGAATGACCCGTATGCGTTCACTCCGCCGGACGGCGAGCCGGTGCTGGCCTTTGCCGAACGGGTGGTGGCGGCGGTCGAGGGTTTGCGCAGCGCGTATGCAGGCAAGCGCGTGCTGCTGGTCACCCATGGTGGGGTGATGCGTCTGCTGCTAGCGCGGGCGCGTGGCCTGCCACGGGAGCAGTTGTTGCAGGTCGAGGTTGGGCATGGCGCGCTGGTGAGGCTGGCGTTGGACCACGACGGCCAGATGCGCGAGGTGGGTTGAGATGCTGCCGTTCTGGATTGCCTTGCAGTTCCTCAGCAGCCTGCCGGTACGCTTGCCGGGCATGCCGGCGCCTCGGGAGATGGGGCGTTCGCTGTTGTGCTATCCGCTGGTGGGGCTGCTGTTCGGCCTGTTGCTGTGGCTGGCCAGCCATCTGTTGCATGGCACTGCGGCGCCCTTGCACGCGGCTTTGTTGCTGGCGCTGTGGGTGCTGCTCAGCGGCGGGCTGCACCTGGATGGCCTGGCCGACAGCGCCGATGCGTGGCTGGGGGGCTTCGGTGATCGCGAACGCACCTTGCAGATCATGAAGGACCCGCGCAGCGGGCCGATTGCCGTGGTCACGCTGGTGCTGGTATTGCTGCTGAAGTTCTGTGCTCTCTGGGTGCTGGTCGAGCGGGGCGCTGGTGGCCTGCTGGTGCTGGCGCCGGTGGTGGGGCGGGCGGCGATGCTCGGGTTGTTTCTCGGCACGCCCTACGTGCGTGCGGGCGGGCTGGGGGCGGCCCTGGCCGAACACCTGCCCCGGCGCGGCGCGATCTGGGTATTGTTGGTTTCTGCGCTGGCCGGACTGGCGCTGGGAGGCTGGGCGGTGCTGTGGCCGCTGCTGGCGGCGTTGGTCGTGTTCGTGTGGTTGCGTCAGCTGATGTGCCGTCGCTTGGGTGGAAGCACAGGGGATACGGCCGGGGCGCTGTTGGAACTGCTGGAATTGACGGTGGTGGTTACTCTGGCACTACGCGCATAGCTTCAGGCCGACACGCTCCTACAAGGGGACGTGTCTTACAAAGATCCCGGAAACCTTCCGCAACTATTGCGTCTATCTTCGTTCGTTCCCCAAAACCACCAGGAACCCCCGCCATGCACCACTGGATACTCGCCAGCCTGCTGGCCCTTACCGCCATACCCGCCACCGCCGCCGACCTGATCGATTTCTGGAACACCCCCCGCCACGGCGGCAACAGCTTCAACCGCTTGCCCCCGAACCAAGCCTACTTCGATGCCCTGAAAGGTTACGGCGCCAGCTGGGTGCGCCTCTCCTACGATAAATGGCACCCGGCCGAACGCGATTTCCTGCTGGGCAACGCCGACGATTACCAGGGCCTGGCCAGCGCCGACCTGAAGCAGCTTATCGCGGTGCTGGACCGTGCCCACGCCGCCGGTCTCAAGGTGGTCATCACGCCGCTGTCGCTCCCCGGCATGCGCTGGGCGCAGAACAACCAGAATCGCTTCGACGACCGGCTATGGCAGGACAAGCGTTACTGGACCCAGTCCGCCCGCTTCTGGCGAGACGTTGCCCAGGCCCTCAAGGACCACCCGGCCGTTGCCGCCTACAACCTCATCAACGAGCCCGCGCCCGAGAAGCATGGCGGCCTGGCCGAGCATGCCGACCTCGATCGGATGAAGCAGTGGTACGCCCGCGAGCAGGGCGGGGCGCGTGACCTGCCGGCGCTCTATCGGCAGTTGCTGGCGGCAATCCGCGAGGTCGACGGCAAGACACCGATCATGGTCGATGCCGGCTGGTACGCCGCCGCCGATGCCTTCGGCTACTGGCCCAAGGCGCTGGCGGATGAGCGTGTGCTGTACAGCGTGCACATGTACGAACCCTATGCCGCCACCAGTGCGCCCAATCTTGCCCGCAAGCAACCTTTCGCCTATCCGGGGCCTGTGCCGTTTGCCGGGCAGACCCGGCAGTGGGATGCCGAGCAGGTAGCCCGCTATCTGCAGCAACCGGTGGACTGGGCCGATTCGATCAAGTTGCCGCATTCGCGGCTGGTGGTGGGCGAGTTCGGCTGCATGCGCCGGTTACCCGGGTGCCGGGAATACCTGGAGGATGTGCTCGCGGTGCTGGACCGCCAGCAACTGCATTGGGCCTTCTACAGCTTCCGCGAGGACAGTTGGGATGGCATGGATTACGAGCTGGGTTCGGCCAAGGTGCCGTGGCGCTATTGGCAAGCCATCGAAAACGCCGCGCCGGACCCTTTGCCGCGCAAGGCCACGGCCGAGTTCGAGCCGATCCGCCAGCGCCTGCAGCCTGAATCGACACAGTGAAATCTCTTGCAACATCCATAATGCGGGTATATACACGTATTCATGCTGACCAGTGAATGCATCTGTACCCATCTGCGTCGCGCCGCCCGCGGGGTGAGCCGGCATTACGACGAGGCCCTTGCCGGTTTCGGCATCAATGTCGCCCAGTTTTCCCTGTTGCGCCATGTGCAGCGCCTCGACCGCCCCAGCATCACCTGCCTGGCCGAGGCCATGGGCCTGGAGCGCAGCACCCTGGGCCGCAACCTCAAGGTGCTCGAGGCCGACGGCCTGGTGCGTCTTGCCGACGGCGACGACCAGCGCAACCGTGTGGTGCTGCTGAGCGAAGCGGGCAGGGCACGCCTTGACGCCGCCTACCCGGCCTGGCAGCAGGCCCAGGCGCAGTTGGTGGAGCGCTTGGGTGAAAGCCAGCGTGACGAGTTGGTGCGCTTGCTGGAGCAGCTTGCATGAACGACTACGATAGAAAGCGGGTATATACCCGCGTCAACCTTGCGATGGGCTGGAGACAACGACAATGACTTCCCTTTGGCGGAGCAGCGGTTGGGTACTTCTGGGGGCGGCGCTGATCCTGGCGCTGTCGTTGGGGGTGCGACATGGTTTCGGCCTGTTCCTGGCGCCGATGAGCGCCGAGTTCGGCTGGGGCCGCGAGGTATTCGCCTTCGCCATCGCCCTGCAGAACCTGATCTGGGGCCTGGCCCAGCCGTTCACCGGCGCCCTGGCCGACCGCCTGGGCGCGGCCAAGGTGGTGGTGATCGGCGGCATCCTCTACACCGCCGGCCTGGTGATGATGGGCATGGCCGACTCGGCCTGGTCGCTGTCGCTGAGCGCCGGCCTGCTGATCGGCATCGGCCTGTCCGGTACCTCGTTCTCGGTGATCCTCGGCGTGGTTGGGCGCGCGGTGCCGCCGGAAAAGCGCAGCATGGCCATGGGCATTGCCAGCGCCGCCGGCTCCTTCGGCCAGTTCGCCATGCTCCCCGGCACCCTCGGTCTGATCCAGTGGCTGGGCTGGTCGGCGGCCTTGCTGGTGCTGGGTCTGATGGTGGCGCTGATCGTGCCGTTCGTAGGCCTGTTGCGTGATAACCCGCTGCCCAGCCACGGCGCCGAGCAGAGCCTCGGCCAGGCGCTGCGCGAAGCTTGCTCGCATTCCGGCTTCTGGCTGTTGGCGCTGGGCTTTTTCGTCTGCGGCTTCCAGGTGGTGTTCATCGGCGTGCACCTGCCAGCCTACCTGGTCGACCAGCACCTACCGGCAATCACCGGCACCACCGTGCTGGCGCTGGTCGGCCTGTTCAATATCGTTGGCACCTACACGGCGGGCTGGCTCGGCGGGCGCATGTCCAAGCCGCGCCTGCTGACCGGCCTGTACCTGCTGCGCGCCGTGGTCATCGTGCTGTTCCTCTGGGCGCCGGTGACCCAGTTCAGCGCCTACCTGTTCGGTATCGCCATGGGGCTGCTGTGGCTGTCCACGGTGCCGTTGACCAATGGCACCGTGGCCACGCTGTTCGGCGTGCGCAACCTGTCGATGCTCGGCGGCATCGTGTTCCTGTTCCACCAGTTGGGCGCGTTCCTTGGCGGCTGGTTGGGCGGGGTGGTGTATGACCAGACCGGCAGCTACGACCTGGTGTGGCAGATCTCGATCCTGCTCAGCCTGCTGGCCGCGGCCCTCAACTGGCCGGTGCGCGAGCGCCCGGTCGCCCGCCTGCAGGCCCAGGCCGCATGAACCGCCTGCTTGGGCGTGGCTTGCTGCTGGTCGCTACGGTGCTGGTGCTGGCGCTGGTGTGGTGGGGCTGGCACAAGGGTGGGCTGGCGTTGATGCAGTTGGGCATGAGCCTGTGTTAAACGCTACCCTGCACACTCAAGGAACCATGTGCAGGAGACCGCTATCATGCATGCCCGTTGGCTGACCCTACCCCTGCTGGCCCTGGCCGCCGCCACTTCGAGCTGGGCGGCGGACTGCCCCGCGCTGCTCCAGGGCAGCTTGCCGGAGCTGCGCGGCAAGGAGCAGATCGACCTGTGCCAGCGCTTCGCCGGCAAGCCGCTGGTGGTGATCAACACCGCCAGCTACTGCGGCTTCGCCCCGCAGTTCGAAGGCCTTGAGGCGACCTACAAGGACTACCACGAACAGGGCCTGGAAATGCTTGGCGTGCCGTCCAACGACTTCAAGCAGGAAGACGCCGACAGCGACAAGACCGCCAAGGTCTGCTACGCCAACTACGGCGTGACCTTCACCATGACCAAGGCCCAGCCGGTGCGCGGCAAGGACGCGATCCCGCTGTTCGTCGAACTGGCCCGGCAGAGCAGCGCGCCGAAGTGGAATTTCTACAAGTACGTGGTGGACCGCAAGGGCAAGGTGATTGGCAACTTCTCCAGTTTGACAAAACCGGATGATCCGGCGTTCAGGGCGGCGATCGACAAGGCGATTGCGTCGCAGCCTTGAAACAGTGGGTGTGGGAGTGCTGAGGCCGAGGCCTGATATTTTTGCCAGTTTTAACCGTCGCTGGGATGGTGCAGCTTATCGGTAGAGTGCATCGGTCCAGAGGTTATTGCGTCGATGAGCCACCTACTTATGTGTGACCGTCAGCAGTCGGTGTTGGGCGCGGCCAATACTGTTCGAAGTTATTCCGCCTATGGCGCACTGTCGGCGATTACTGGGCCGAGCCTGGCTTATTGCGGGCAGCATCGGGATCCGCTCAAGGGCATCTACCACCTGGGTAATGGTCACCGAAGTTTCGATCCCGCTTTGATGCGGTTCCTTTCCCCTGATGCGCTGAGTCCTTTCGGCGCAGGGGGAGTCAATGCCTATGCGTATTGTACGTCTGACCCTATTAACCATCATGATCGTAGTGGGCGGATGGGCGTGTCGAGTCTATCAAGTACCTTTTATGCTGCTGGGAAAGGAGTGCTCTTTCATAAGCATTGGGTGGCGTTGGGGGAAATTAGAAAAAATGGGGCGGGTCTGTTTGATAAGTCTATAGTTGCTACGGCAATGGTCCTTGATGTTATTGATTTGTCTGTGGAGAGTATAAAGGGTTATTTTGGTTTAAGTCTTCATTCGAATAGAGAGATGACGCTTTGGGATGACCCGTTGTTCGAAACTATTGCAAGGGTGGATTTGGGGATAAAGGCGACCTCTGGCGTTTTTGACGTTCTTGCATTGGATGTGGCCAGAAAAAGTGTGAAACCAGAGGGTCTACAAGTACAGAGGGTCGAAGAAGGAGAGCAGAGGGTGTTTATTCCTCCCGCTATGGTGAATACGAATGACGTTGGGTTACCTACTGATAATGGTGAAATGATCCGAAGGGGCGTAGAACCTAATGCTTGACATCGTAGTATTTGCGTTGATCACTGTGTGGCATGGTTAATACTACCAGGCGGACAACTATCGGCAGCACAGCCAGCACACAAAAAAAGCTACTGGCATTGCAAGTCAATAGACTTTGAACTCATTCAGAGTTGAGTTCGACATTGGCAACTGTAATGACGAAACACATCAACGGGGTCATGATTGCTGACATGTGGAAGGCAAACCAAGAGTACTTTGGCGTGCGGTGGTGCGTGCAGACATGAAAAAACCGCCACGAGGGCGGTTTTTTCATGCAGCGGGTGCCACTCAGAAGCGGTAGGTCAGCGAAGCACCAACGCCGTGGGCGCTGTTTTCGTACTTGGCCTGGTAGCTGCCCTTGAGGCCGGCCTCGGTCAGGCTGTGCGGCTGGTTGTTGACCTTGGTGTCCTCTTCCCACAGGTAGGAGTAGGCCACGTCGATGGTCATGTCGTCGGTCGGGCTCCAGCCTGCGCCGATGCTGAAGATCTTGCGATCGCCAGTAGGGATGCGCGGGGAGCGGTTGGTGTTGTTGGTCGGCGACTGGTCAACCGAGAAGCCGGTGCGCAGGACCCACTCCTTGTTCACCTTGTAGGAGGCGCCAATGGCGTGAGCCCAGGTGTCGTGCCAGTTCTGTTCCTCGTTGATGGTCTTGAACTGCCCGGCAGGGCCTGCCGGCACTTCGTTGTTGACCGTGATGTTCTCCAGGCGGCTCCAGCGGGTCCAGGTGCTGCCTGCGTACAGAGTCCACTTGTCGTCCAGTTCGTGGGTGACCGAGAAGTCCACCGACTCGGGGGTCTTGATCTTCAGGGTGGCATCGAACTTGTTGCCGTCCAGGCCGAGCAGCGGGTAGCTGACCTTGGTCTTGCCTTCGAGCTTGTAGTCGACCATCGAGTGGTAGGTCAGGCCGACGCGGGTGCGGTCGGTGGCCTGCACCAGAATACCGATGTTGTAGCCGACGGCGGTGTCGTCGCCCTTGATCTTCACCTCGCCATCAGCCGGACGCAGCGGCGAGATACTGGCCAGGTTCGAACCCAGTTCACCCTTGATGCGGTTGATGGTCGGGCCGAAACCGATCGAGACCTTGTCGTTGAACGCATAGCTCACGGTCGGCTGGAAGGTCACGACCTCGACATGGCTCTTCTTGCCCCAGTAGCGCGCGGCATCGTCGCTACCGTAGTCGGTGACCAGGCCGAACGGCACGTAGACGCCGAAACCGACGCTCCAGTGGTCATCGATGGACTTGACGTAGTAACCCATCGGCACGCCGACCACGGGCACCATGTCACCGTCCATTTCCCCCCCTTTGTTACTGCCGCGTCCGGAAATATCGGACTTGGCGATGACCGCGGCACCACCGACGGTCATCTGGTCGCGCTTCAGGCGGGACATGCCCGCCGGGTTGCCATACACGGTGCTGGCATCTTCGGCAGAAGAAGAACGACCCGCGAAACCTGTCCCCATGCCGCTGACGCTCTGTTCGTTCAGGGCAAAGCCGCTGGCGAGCAATTGGCTGGAAGCGAGGGCAACGGCAATGCCGAGAGAGGTTTTGAGCATAACTTTTTTCATTATTAGAAAACTCCTTGGGATCTCCGGGGCGAAAAGCTACCAACAAATGCCGCGCTGCGCCATAGGCTGAAACGCAGGAGATAGAGCGGTTTTGTAGGACAATCCGACCAAAATTCCGTTTATTCCGGTTGTAGGACGCGTTGGCTCAGGAGGCAGGGGTGAGCATCGGCTCGATGCAGTGGTGCCAGGCCTGGGTGAAATCCCGCAGGCGGCCCTGGGGTTGGAAAGTCTGCCGCCAGATCCGCGCCAGGCCCAGCAGATCGTCGGCTGCCGGCAAGGGCATGGCCTGCTCTTCGATCAGCATCCAGGCGATGGCAGTGGCGTAGCGCAGGTTGACGGTCAGTTCGAGGTGCGGGCCGCCGAGGAAGGCGTGCTGGCTGGCCAGGCCACGCACCAGGCTCGCCAGTTCGGGGTCGCGGGCCAGGTATTCGTCCCACAGGCAACGGTGACGATTCCCACCGATTCGGTAGAGCCCATGGCCACGTCGGTCATGCAGGGCGGCCCCCAGCGCAGACTGACTCGCGGCAACGCCCAGTAACAAAGCTTCGGCGCTGTCGCAGTGACGACCCAGGTAGATCAGGGTCGGTCGGATCACATATCGACTCAACTCGTTCGCAGCGATGCCCATGATGCCCTCTGCTGAAAAGGGCCGACGGGCGCTGGAGCTTGGCAGCTGGTGAGTGGTCAGGCCCGCCGGAAGCGGCAGGTGCCGCTCGAGTTGAAGTGTAGTGTGATAACTGTGGTGTAAAGGGCTGTTTTTAAATCGATTGCAGCCCGAAGGCGCGGGGCATATGCCCGCTGGCGATTAGGCCAATTACCTTCAGGCTGGGTGTTGCATGGCGTATTCATGGCGTGAATCACCCGCCATTCGTTCATGCAGTCAGCGACTGGCGGGTGCGCTCGATCACCGCCTGCAGCGGTTCGGCCCGGTTGTACTGTTCCGGGTAGAGGCGCTCGCTGTGGCAGGCGATGCCATGCTCGTCGACCAGGGTGAAGCTGAAGCTGCCCTTGCGTGGGGCAACGATAAGGCACTTCAGTGGGGCGAAGGCCTGGGAAAGGGTGCCAAAGGCAGCCTGGATCTGTTGATGGTTACTCATATTGTTGGATGTTCCTGCGTAAGACACGGTGTTTGATCCGTGCACAATAGAAACGTTCCAGTGACGTCTTTATTAAGGAGACGCAGAACCTGACTGGAACAGGGCAGCCAGAGAGGCGCATGCAATAGGTGGCGCTGGGCTGACTGGTAGGTACGACAGAAGGCAGGCAGCACACCGACACCAGGGTTCTGGGCGTCGGGGAAGATCCTGATCAATCTGAAACGTGATTCGTGCTGGGCAAGGTCTGCCGAGTGAATCATCGAATGGGCCGGTCCCGATGGGGCAGTGCTTGCTCGTTGTCGAGCAGTGAGCTGTGGGGACTGAGTGGCCAGAATGACTTCAGCTGGGTACTAACGGGGCGCAACCCTACACGAACTTTTCGGGGTTGGCAAGCTTTGGGTGTTCTGCTGGGAAGCCGATCATTATGTCGTCAATCGCGCCTGCTGTGAAGAGGGGAAAATGCCCGGCCAATTGCCCGCCTGTACCGTTTTCGTGCACCGCGATGCCGTTTGTTAGTGCAGTTGTACACACTCGGCTGAACAGTTGTAACCCTCCTGCAACATCCTGTGGACGGCTCGCCAATGACTTGACTGGGGGCTTAAGTCAATGAAAAAAAACACTAATTTTAGCTGGTGAAAAAATCGACAGTTTGACTGAAAGCCCCATTTCATAGGGGTTTGCGGGCTGCCTCAAGGGGTTGTCCACCGAGTTATCCACAGGTTCTGTGGATTGTCCCGGGGACTTGCTCTAGGACGGGCGTGCCAGCTGTTTCATCGATTGTCCGACAATCGGTGGGCGGGGGTGGCATGGGCATTTTCCCTGAGAAAACGTCAAGAAAAAATCATGGAAAAAAATGTCGATCAGCCGAAAGTCGCCCGGGCCAGCCCACGAAAAATGGAGTAGAGTGGCGCGCCTCTCGAGTCACCCTTGCTGTTGGTCATGAAGCTTCGCGGTAAACACCTCGCCAGTCCTGATGCCTCGCCATCGCTGCCTTCCCCCAAGCGTTTCTCCCTGAAAGTGGCCCTGTGGCTGCTCGACAGCCCGCGCCTGGGTGACAAGCCCAGCGTCAAGCATCTGGCCGGGCGCATGCTCAAGCAGCCGGCGCGCCAGGGCGTGGTGGTGGCGCAGAGTCGTCTGGGGCAGATGCTCTGCCGCGACTGCGGCAATGCCCGCGACCGGCGCATCGGCCATGAACTGCTGCGTCAGGCGGCCCGCGCCGGTGATCGTCGGGCCCAGTTGGAATATGGGCGGTTGTGCCAGGCCCAGGAGCCGGAGCAGGCCCGCTACTGGCTGGAGCTGGCGGCGGGGCAGGGCTCGCAGGAGGCGCGGCGATTGTTGCGCCAGTGGTTCGGTGGTTAGCGGAGTATCAATCCTCGCGTTCCCCCTGTAGGAGCGGCCTTGTGCCGCGAAAGGGCCGTGCAACGGCCCCGACGATCTTTGCGTCAACGCTGAACCCCGGGGCCGTTACACGGCCCTCTCGCGGCACAAGGCCGCTCCTACAGGGGGCACTGATCAGGCAACCCAGCCACCAGGCTGATAAGCTGCGCAGCATTCGTCAACGTTCGATCGGGGTAAGCATGACAGTGGATCTGACCAGCATTCTGCTGGGCTTGGTGGCGGGCGCCGTGCCCTGCCTGGGCTGGGTCATGCAGGTGCAGCGCGGCCAGGGCGCGCGCAAGGCCGAGCAGGCCTTGCTCGAAGAACGCCTGAATGCCGCCCAGCTGATCCAGGCCGGCCTGCAGGCGCAGCTGGAGGCCAGCCGCGACGAGATCAGCGACCTCAGTGAGGCCAACACCGTCAAGCAGACCCAGCTGGCCGCCCAGGGACGGGAACTGGAACTGCTGCAGATCGACCGCGACAACGCCCGTGACGCCGCCCATGCCTGGCACCTGGAGCGCGCCAACCGCGAGGCCGAGCTGCGGCGCCTCGAGGCCCAGGCCGCACGCCTTGAGGCGGAGCTGCGGGAGCAGCAGGAGAGCCACCAGCAACGCCTCGAGGACTTGCAGGAGGCCCGCGACACCCTGCGCGCGCAGTTCGCCGACATGGCCACCAAGATCTTCGACGAGCGCGAGCAACGCTTCGCCCAGACCAGCCAGCAGCACCTGGGCCAATTGCTCGACCCGCTCAAGGAGCGTATCCAGGCGTTCGAGAAGCGCGTCGAGGAAAGCTACCAGCAGGAAGCCCGCGAGCGCTTCTCCCTGGGCAAGGAGCTTGAGCGCCTGCAGCAGCTCAACCTGCGCCTGTCCGACGAGGCCACCAACCTCACCCAGGCGCTCAAGGGCCAGAAGACCCAGGGCAACTGGGGCGAACTGATCCTGGAGCGGGTGCTGGAGCACGCGGGCCTGGAGAAGGGCCGCGAGTACCAGACCCAGGTCAGCCTGCGCAGCGCCGATGGCGAGCGCTTCCAGCCCGATGTATTGATCATGCTGCCGGGCGACAAGCAGGTGGTGGTGGACGCCAAGGTCAGCCTGACGGCCTACCAGCAGTTCGTCGGCAACAACGACGAAGCCGCGCTCAAGCAGCACGTGCAGTCACTGCGCAACCACGTAAAGGGGTTGTCGAGCAAGGACTACAACCGCCTGGAAGGCCTCCACAGCCTCGATTTCGTGCTGCTGTTCGTGCCCATCGAGGCAGCCTTCTCGGCGGCGTTGCAGGCCGAGCCCAACCTGTTCCAGGAGGCCTTCGACCGGCAGATCGTGATCGTCAGCCCGACCACCTTGCTCGCCACCCTGCGGGTGATCGACAGCCTGTGGAAGCAGGAGCGCCAGGGGCAGAACGCCCGTGAGATCGCCGAGCGCGCCGGCTGGCTGTACGACAAGTTCGTGCTGTTCATCCAGGACCTGGACGAGCTCGGCGCGCGCCTGGCCCAGGTGGACAAGGCTTACGCCGCGGCGCGTAACAAGCTGTGCGAGGGGCGTGGCAACCTGGTCAGCCGCAGCGAGCAGCTCAAGCTGCTCGGTGCCCGGGCCAGCAAGAGCCTGCCGGCCGATTTGATCGAGCGCGCCCTGAGCGACGAGGCGCTTACTGAACCAGGCTCAGATGCCGATTGAGCAGGGCGCGCAGGGCCGCCGGCTTGACCGGCTTGGCCAGGTAGTCGAGGCCCGCAGCATGCACCAGGGCGATGGTCTCGTTGCGTCCGTCGGCGCTGATCACCACGCCGGGCACCGGCTCGCCCAGGCGCGTTCGTAGCCAGCCCATCAGCCCGGTGCCGGTCTCGCCGTCATCCAGGTGGTAGTCCACCAGCGCCAGGTGCGGGCGCAGGCCCTTGCCGAGCAGGGCCTCGCATTCGGCCTGGTTGCGCGCGGTCCACACCTGGCAGCCCCAGCGGCTGAGCAGGCTGTTCATGCCGATCAGGATGCTGTCCTCGTTGTCCACGCACAGCACCTGCAGGCCGGCCAGCGGCTGCCCGGCCTGCTCGACAGGGGCGGGCGTCGCGGGCGCGGGGCTGTGGGCGATGGGCACGCTGACGCGGAACACGCTGCCCTTGCCCGGCCAGGAGCGCACCTCCAGCGGATGCCCGAGCACCCGGCACAGGCCGTCGGCGATCGCCAGGCCCAGGCCCAGGCCCTTCTCGGCGCGGGTCTGGTGGCTGTCCAGGCGCTTGAACTCCTGGAAGATCACCTGCAGCTTGTCGTCGGCGATGCCCGGGCCACGGTCCCACACCTCCAGCCACAGGCGTCCACTTTGACGCCGTGCCCCCAGCAGCAGTGGGCTCTTGCCGTAGCGCAGGGCGTTGGTGAGGAAGTTCTGCAGCACCCGGCGCAGCAGCTTCATGTCGCTGTCCACCCGCAGGCGGCTGCCGCGTAAGCGGAACTCCAGGCCCTTCTCGGCGGCCAGTACCTTGAACTCGGCGCCGAGGGTGTCGAACAGCTCGTTGAGGGCGAAGGGCTTGATGTCGGGGGTGACCTTGCCGTTCTCCAGGCGCGAGATGTCGAGCAGGTCGCTGATCAGCTCCTCGGCCGAGCGCAGCGAGCTGTCCATGTGCTGCACCAGTTGCCGGGCCTCGTCGTTCATGGCCTCGGCCTGCTGCGACAGGGCGGCGGAGAATAGCCGGGCGGCGTTGAGCGGCTGCATCAGGTCGTGGCTGACGGCGGCGAGGAAGCGGGTCTTGGACTGGCTGACCGCCTCGGCGCGGCTCTTGGCCTCGGTCAACGCCTGGTTGAGCTGCGACAGTTCGTGGGTGCGCTCGGCGACGCGTTGCTCCAGGCCCTCATTGGAGTCGCGCAGGGCCTGCTCGGCCTCGCGGAACGGGGTGATGTCGGTAAAGCTCATGACGAAGCCGCCGCCGGGCATCGGGTTGCCGATCAGCTCGATCACCCGGCCATTGGGGAACAGCCGTTCGGAGGAGTGGGCGCGGCCCTGGCGCATCCAGTGCAGGCGCCGCGCCACATGCACCTGGGCCTCGCCCGGCCCGCACAGGCCGCGCTCGGCGTTGTAGCGGATGATGTCGGCAATTGGCCGGCCGACGCTGATCAGGCCGTCGGGGTAGTTGAACAGCTCCAGGTAGCGGCGGTTCCAGGCCACCAGGCGCAGGTTCTGGTCGACTACGCTGATGCCCTGGTTGATGTTCTCGATGGCGCCCTGCAGCAGCGCGCGGTTGAACTGCAGCACCTCGCTGGCTTCGTCGGCGATGCGCACCACGTCCTCGAGCTGCATGTCGCGGCCTTCGATGGCGGCCTTGACCACGGCGCGGGTCGAGGAGGTGCCGAGCACGCCGGCCAGCAGCCGTTCGGTGTGCTCGATCCAGTCGCCATCGGCGTTCTGGTTGGGGTTGAAGCCCTTGCCCTGGCGGTAGGCGAAGCGGATGAAGCTTTGCCGGGCGCGCTCCTCGCCGACGAAGCGCGCGGCCAGCTTGAGCAGGTCGTCGATCTGCACCGCCAGCAGGGGTTTGCTGGAGGGGCGGGCGCTGGTCTGCTGGCCGATGAAGCGCCCGGCCTGCCAGTGTTCGGAAACCCGTGTGCGGGACAGGATCGAAACCCAGGCGAACAGGGTGAAGTTGCCCGCCAGCGACAGCACCACGCCCTGGGTGAGCGGGGTGATCGGCAGGTTGAGCGGGTTGCCGTGCAGCCAGGCCAGGCCCGGAAACAGTTGCAGCGGCCAGCCCAGGCTGTGGGCGGCGATCGGCAGCACCAGGGTGTAGAACCACAGGAAGATGCCGGCGGCCAGGCCGGCGAACACGCCACGGCGGTTGGCCTGCTTCCAGTACAGCGCGCCGAGCATCGCCGGGGTCAGCTGGGTCACCGCGGCGAAGGCGATCTGGCCGATGGTCGCCAGGCTCGCGGTGGAGCCGAGCAGGCGGTAGCTGACGTAGGCCAGCAGCAGGATGACGACGATGGTCACTCGGCGCACCGAGAGCATCCAGTGGCGGAACACCTCGAACGGCCGCTCGGCGTTGTTGCGCCGCAGCAACCAGGGCAGCAGCATGTCGTTGGAGACCATGGTCGACAGCGCCACGGCCTCGACGATGACCATGCCGGTGGCCGCCGAGGCGCCGCCGATGAACGCCAGCAGGGCCAGGCTCGGGTGAGCCTCGGCCAGTGGCAGGCTGATCACGAACGAGTCGGAGATCACCGTGCCCGGCAGCAGCATCTGCCCGGCCAGGGCGATGGGCACCACGAACAGCGCGGCCAGGGCCAGGTACAGTGGGAACACCCAGCGCGCCAGGCGCATGTCCTGGGGCTCGATGTTCTCCACCACGGTGACGTGGAACTGCCGCGGCAAGCAGATGATCGCCATCATCGCCACGGCGGTCTGCACCACCATCGACGGCCAGTTGATGGTCTCTTCCCAGTAGTCGCTCAGGTGCACCGACTGCTGGGCCTGGGTGAACAGGTCATCAAAGCCGTCGTACAGGTTGAACACCACGAAGGCACCCACGGCGAGGAAGGCCAGCAGCTTGACCAGCGACTCGAAGGCGATCGCCAGGACCATGCCGCGGTGGTGCTCGGTGACGTCCAGGCTGCGCGTGCCGAAGACGATGGCGAACAGCGCCAGCACCAGCGACACCACTAGCGCGGTGTCCTGCACCCGGCTGCCGGTGGCATCGGCGTTGGCGCCGATCAACAGGTTCACCCCCAGCACGATGCCCTTGAGCTGCAGGGCGATGTACGGCAGCACGCCGACCAGGCAGATCAGCGCCACCACCACCGCCAGGGTCTGCGACTTGCCGTAGCGGGCGGCGATGAAGTCGGCGATCGAGGTGATGTTCTGCTGCTTGCTGATCAGCACCATCTTCTGCAGCACCCAGGGCGCGAAGATCAGCAGCAGCACCGGGCCCAGGTAGATGGGCAGGAACGCCCACAGCTGCTCGGCGGCCTGGCCGACCGCGCCGAAGAAGGTCCAGCTGGTGCAGTACACCGCCAGCGACAGGCTGTACACCCAGGCGCGCAGGCGCGGCGGCAACGGCGTGCTGCGGCGGTCGCCATAGAAGGCGATGGCGAACATGATGGCCATGTAGGCCAGGGCGACCACGGCGATCAGCCCGCTGGACAACGACATGCAAACTCCGGAGCAAAAATAGAAACGCGGTCCCGATCAATCAGTCTGGCACGCAGGGCGCGGTTCGTCAGCGCCGACCATGGTCGCAGTGGCAGGACGTCGCAGGGCCGCGCGATGGCATCACTCGGGTCGGCGCGTCCCCAGCCAGTAGAACACACCTGCCAGTATCACCGACCCGATCAGCAGATAGAACACCGCCACCGGCACCAGGTGCCCCAGCGCGGCGCCCACCAGCACCGGCCCCAGTGCCGCGCCCAGATTGCCCAGGTTCTGCGCGCCGTAGTAGATGCCGCGCAGGTGCTCCGGGGCGATCAGGTCGATGAACATGTACTCGGCCGGAATCACGATGATCTCGCCCAGGGTGAACACCAGCATCGCCAGGCACCAGGCCAGCGCCGTGCCGGCCAGGGAAAAGCCCAGCAGCCCGGCGACGAACAGGCCCATGCCGGCCATCAGCCAGGGCATCAGCCGGCGCCGGTCGATGCGCTTGCCGATCAGGTACTGCAAGGCGATCACCGTCACCGCGTTGGTGGTGACCAGGTAGCCGACCAGTCGCGCCGCTTCGGCGGGGTTGCGGGTCACCACCAGGTATTGCGACAGGTAGGCGGTGAACTGGCCGAACACCACTGCGCTGAGCACACCGCCCAGGGTGAAGCACACCAGCCGCCGGTCGCGCAGCAGGCCCAGGGCCACCTGGGCGAAGCCGGCGCCGGGTTGCGGCCGGTCCTGGGGCTGCAGGTCGCGAACGCCCAGGCGCTGGTAGGCCAGGCACATGGCGAGGCCGATCAGCGCCGACACCACGAAGGGCAGGTGGCCGTCCACCTCAATCAGGGCCACGCCGAGCATCGGCCCCACGGCATAGGCGATGTTGCTCAGGGTGTACTTGATGGCGAACACCTCGGCGCGCTGCTCCACCGGCAACAGGGCGCAGAAGGCGGCCTTGGCGGCGATGTCGACCAGCGCCAGGGCCAGGTTGATCACCACCAGGCAGAGGAAGAACAGCGCGGCCGAGCGACTGGCGATGGCGCCGACGAAGGCCAGGGCGAACACCAGCAGGCTGGCGATCACCAGGGTGTGGTTGCGCACGGTGTCGACCAGATGTCCGCCGTACAGGCTCAGCAGCGAGGCGACGATCAGCGCGCCGCCGATCACCAGGCCGATACGGCCGACCGAGAGCTGGAAGTTGTCGGCCAGGTAGACCACCAGGTAGGGCAGGGTGATCGCTCGGGCCATGGTCAGGGTGAAGGTGGTGAGCAGGAGCAGGTGTACCGGGTTGGGGTAGCGCTTGAGGGCGGTGAGCATCGACAGGTCCTTGTCATTATTGTCATCAGGAAAACCGCGCCAAGCATATTCCAGAGCCTATGCCTTTAGCTATATCTGCAAAACAGATAACAGATAGAGAAATTACCCGTTATATAGATATTCTTCGGGAGCATAAGATAAATCCACCTTACACAAGGCCAGGAGACATCACATGCCATGCATCCAGACCCGCGCCCCCTCGTGGCGCCCGTTGAGCCATCTGGCCCATCCCCGCGAAGTGATCCGCCAGTTCACCCCCAACTGGTTCGCCGCGACCATGGGTACCGGCGTGCTGGCCCTGGCGTTGCACCAGGTGCAGGTGCCAGTGCTGGATACCCTTGCCCAGGGCCTGTGGTGGCTGACCATTGGCCTGTTCACCCTGTTCTGCGTCTTGTATGGCGCCCGTTGGGTGATGTTCTTCGACGAGGCGCGGCGGATTTTCGCCCATTCCACCGTGTCGATGTTCTTCGGCACCATTCCCATGGGCCTGGCCACCATCCTCAACGGCGCCCTGGTATTCGGCCTGGCGCGCTGGGGCGAGGCGGTGGTGCCGTGGGTGGAAATGCTCTGGTGGCTGGACGTGGGCCTGGCGCTGCTGTGCGGCGTGGCCATTCCCTACCTGATGTTCACCCGCCAGGAGCACAGCATCGACCAGATGACTGCGGTGTGGCTGCTGCCGGTGGTGGCAGCGGAGGTCGCCGCCGCCAGTGGCGGGTTGCTGGCGCCGCACCTGGTGGATGCGCACCGGCAGTTCCTGGTGGTGATCACCAGCTATGTGATGTGGGCGGTGTCGTTGCCGGTGGCGTTCAGCATCCTCACCATCCTCATGCTGCGCATGGCCCTGCATAAACTGCCGCCGGCGAACATGGCTGCCTCCAGTTGGCTGGCGCTGGGCCCGATCGGTACCGGTGCGCTGGGCATGCTGGTGCTCGGTGGCGATGCCCCCGCGGTTTTCGCCGCCAATGGTCTGGGCGGCCTCGGCGAGGTGGCCCGTGGACTGGGGCTGGTGGCCGGTATCGTGCTATGGGGCGCCGGCTTGTGGTGGCTGCTGACGGCAGTGCTGATCACCCTGCGCTACATGCGCCAGGGCATGCCGTTCAACCTGGGCTGGTGGGGGTTCACCTTCCCGCTGGGGGTGTACTGCCTGGCCACCCTGAAGCTGGCGGCCTGGTTGGGACTCGGTTTCTTCAGCGTGTTTGGCTTGGTACTGGTGGTGGCGCTGGCCTTGCTCTGGGCGGTGGTGGCCAGCCGTACCTTGCGGGGTGCCTGGCGCGGCGAGCTGTTCGTATCGCCGTGTATCGCGCAGCACTGACTTTATTGTGCTTTGTGGGGGGGCTTTGTGGGAGCGGGCTTGCCCCGCGATAGGGGCGACAGGCCTTATCGCGGGGCAAGCCCGCGCTCGCAAAGCCCGCCCTCACAAGTTCCTTGTGCCTATGGACATTCCCGTGCAGATTTGTGGCTTATCACGCTGTACGTGCCTCCAATGACAAAGCCCAACCAGGTACAAGGACGATGAGTCACCCCTCGCAATTCACCCTGCTCGGCAAGCGGCGCTTCCTGCCGTTCTTCATTACCCAGTCGCTGGGCGCCTTCAACGACAACCTGTTCAAGCAGTCGCTGATCCTGGCGATCCTCTACAAGCTGAGCCTGGAAGGCGACCGCTCGATCTGGGTCAACCTCTGCGCCTTGCTGTTCATCCTGCCGTTCTTCCTGTTCTCGGCGCTGGCCGGGCAGTTCGGCGAGAAGTTCGCCAAGGACCGGCTGATCCGCGCGATCAAGCTGGCCGAGATCGTCATCATGGCCATCGGCGCGACCGGTTTCGTCACCCATCACCTTGAACTGATGCTGGTGGCGCTGTTCGCCATGGGCACCCACTCGGCGCTGTTCGGCCCGGTGAAGTACTCGATCCTGCCCCAGGCCCTGCGCGAGGAGGAGCTTGTAGGCGGCAACGGCCTGGTGGAGATGGGTACCTTCCTGGCGATCCTGGCCGGCACCATCGGCGCCGGGATGCTGATGTCCTCCAGACAGTACGCGGTACTGGCCGCCGCCGGGGTGGTGGCCACCGCCGTGCTGGGCTACCTGGCCAGCCGCTGGATCCCCCGCGCCGCCGCTGCCGCGCCGCAGATGAAGCTGGACTGGAACATCTTCAAGCAGTCCTGGCTGACCCTGCGCCTGGGCCTGGGCCAGACCCCGGCGGTGTCGCGCTCGATCGTCGGCAACTCGTGGTTCTGGTTCGTCGGCGCCATCTACCTCACGCAGATCCCGGCCTACGCCAAGGACTGGTTGCACGGCGACGAGACCGTGGTGACCCTGGTGCTGACCCTGTTCTCGGTGGGCATCGCCATCGGCTCGCTGCTGTGCGAGCGCCTGAGCGGGCGCAAGGTGGAGATCGGCCTGGTGCCGTTCGGCTCGTTCGGCCTGACCCTGTTCGGCCTGCTCTGGTGGTGGCATTCGGGGGATGTGCCGGCTGGCGCCGTGCCCCATGACTGGCTGGCGTTGCTGGGCATGAGCCAGGCCTGGTGGATCATGCTGTCGATCGTCGGCCTGGGCATTTTCGGCGGTTTCTACATTGTGCCGCTGTACGCGCTGATCCAGGCGCGCACCCCGGAAGACCAGCGGGCCCGGGTGATCGCCGCCAACAACATCCTCAACGCGCTGTTCATGGTGGTGTCGGCGATCATCACCATTGTCCTGTTGAGCCTGGCCAAGCTGAGCATCCCGCAGCTGTTCCTGGTGGTGTCGCTGCTCAATATCGCGGTCAACGCCTACATCTTCCGCATCGTGCCGGAATTCACCATGCGTTTCCTGATCTGGCTGCTCAGCCACTCGATGTACCGGGTCGAGCACCGCGAGCTGCAGCGCATTCCCGACGAGGGCGCGGCGCTGCTGGTGTGCAACCATGTGTCGTTCGTCGATGCGCTGCTGATCGGTGGGGCGATCCGCCGGCCGATCCGTTTCGTCATGTACTACAAGATCTACAACCTGCCGGTGCTCAACTTCGTGTTCCGCACCGCTGGCGCCATCCCCATCGCCGGGCGCGGCGAGGACGAGGCCACCTACGAGCGTGCCTTCGCCCGCATCGCCCAGTACCTGGCCGACGGCGAGCTGGTGTGTATTTTCCCCGAAGGCAAGCTGAGTTCGGACGGTGAGATCGATGTGTTCAAAGGTGGGGTGAACCGCATCCTGCAGGAGACGCCGGTACCGGTGATTCCGCTGGCGCTGCAGGGGCTGTGGGGCAGTTTCTTCAGTCGCGACCCGAACAAGGGCTTCTTCAAGCGCCTGTGGTCGCGGGTGACCCTGGTGGCCGGCGCCGCCATCCCGGTGGAGGCGGCGCAGCCCGAGGCGCTGCGCGAGCAGGTGAGCCTGCTGCGCGGCGACGTTCGCTAAGGGAAACGGAGGGAGGTCAGCTGGCGCTGACCTTCAGGCCGACCAGGCCGGTGATGATCAGTGCGACACTGGCCAGGCGGATCAGCGCCATGGATTCGCCGAACAGGATGATCCCGGCGATCACCGTGCCGACCGCGCCAACGCCGGTCCAGATGGCATAGGCGGTGCCCAGCGGCAGCTCCTTCATGGCCAGGCCCAGCAGGCCAAGGCTGATGACCATGGCGCCGACGGTGAGGATGGTGGGCATGGGGCGGGTGAAGCCGTCGGTGTACTTGAGGCCGACAGCCCAGCCGACTTCGAACAGGCCGGCGAAGAACAGGATGATCCAGGACATGGTGAGTCTCCATCGATTCAATGATGGGGCCGTCCCCGGTATGTTCACGCACAGCGTCGTGAGGCCGTCCTCACAGTGCGCACTATACTGCACATTTGTGGCGGGTGAGGCAAGCGTGACGGATCAATGGTGCTTGTACCGGCCACACTCAATGACTGGCCGGTACATCCGCACTCCTGCGTCAAGACCAGCTCAGAATCGGCCAGCCATTGGTCTGCGCATGCTCGCGCAGCACCGGGTCCGGGTTCACCACGTGCGGGTGATCGACCTTCAGCAGCAGCGGCAGGTCGTTGCGCGAATCCGAGTAGAAACTCGCGCCCTCCAGGTTCTCCTGCTCCTGGTCCAGCCACTCCAGCAGGCGGGTGATCTTGCCTTCGCGGTAGGTGAGCACGCCGTGGGTCTTGCCGGTGAACACGCCGTTGACCGCTTCCAGCTCGATGGCCAGGTACTCGTCCACGCCCAGGCGCGCCGCGATCGGCCCGACCAGGTGGGTGCCGCTGGCCGAGATGATCAGGATCCGGTCACCGCGCTTGCGGTGTTCGGCGATGCAACGGCAGGCGTCGCCGTAGATGATCGGCTCGATCACATCCTCCACCCAGGGCTCGACCAGGTGCTCGACCTCTTCCAGGGTACGTCCGGCGATGGGCTCCAGGCTGAAGGCCATGTAGTCCTCCATGGCCAGGTGGCCCTTGCCGTAGGCTTCCATCAGCTCATGGTCGCGCTTGAGGAAAGCCTTGCCGTCCACCCAGCCCAGCCGGGCCATCTGCTCGCTCCACAGCGACGCGCAGTCGCCGTGGATCAGGGTTTCGTCCAGATCGAAGATTGCCAGTGCCATGCGTTGCTTCTCCTTAGGCCACTTCCCGTAGCGCCGTGGGGTCGATCGACAAGGATACCCGCTGCCCGTCCGCGTGCAGGTCGGCCGCGCAGCGGTTGAGCACGTCGACCACCAGCTCGACGTCGCGCACCCGCACCCGGTAGCGAATGACGTTGCCCAGCAGGCTGTGGCTGCGGATCTCGCCGTCCAGTTCACCGTTCAGGCCCAGGGTGATGGACTCCGGGCGGATCGCCAGGCGACCGATGACCGGGCGTTGCAGCAGGCGGCTGGCGCTGTCGGCGTCGAGCAGGTTGTAGTTGCCGATGAAGCCCGCGGCGAACATGTCCACGGGCGCGGTGTAGAGGGTCTCGGCATCGCCGCTCTGGACGATGCGGCCCTGGTTCATCAGGACGATGCGGTCCGACATGGTCAGCGCCTCTTCCTGGTCGTGGGTGACGAAGATGGTGGTCAGCCCCAGCTCGCGCTGGATGGCGCGGATCTGTTCGCGCAGGTGCTTGCGGATGCGCGCATCCAGTGCCGACAGCGGCTCGTCGAGCAGCAGCAGGCGCGGGCGGGTGACCAGCGAGCGGGCCAGGGCCACGCGTTGGCACTGGCCGCCGGACAGCTGGTGCGGGTAGCGTCCGGCGAAGCTGCCGAGTTCGACCAGGTCGAGTACTTCGCGCACCCGCGCCTGGCTTTCGTCGGCCTTGACCTTCTGCATGCGCAGGCCGAAGGCGACGTTCTGTTCCACGGTCATGTTGGGGAACAGCGCGTAGCTCTGGAACACCATGCCGATGCCGCGCTTCTGCGGGCTCAATGGCACGATGTCCTGGCCGTCGAGGAGGATCCGCCCGCTGTCCACCGGGGTCAGCCCGGCGATGCAGCGCAGCAGCGTGGATTTGCCGCAGCCCGACGGGCCAAGCAGGGTGACGAACTCGCCGCGCTCGATCTGGCAGTCGATGTTCTCGAACACCGGGCTGCCGGCGTAGCTCTTTTGCAGTTTCTGTACGCTGACGAAGCTCATGTCAGGTCTTGTCCTTGTTCAGGCGGTTGGCGACCCAGGTCAGCACCAGCACGAAGGCGAAGTAGGAGATGACCAGCGCGCTGTTGAAGTGGCCGCTGCTGTTGCGCATGTTGTTCAGGTACACCTGCAGGGTCTCGTAGCGGGTGCCCACCAGCAGGTTGGCGAACACGAACTCGCCGAACAGGAACGAGAACGACAGCAGCAGCGCCACCATCAGGCCCTTGCGCAGGTTGGGCAGCACCACCAGGAACGCCGCCTGCCAGGTGCTGGCGCCGAGCAGCTGGGCGGCGTCCATCAGGTCGCGCAGGTTGATGGCCTGCAGGTTGTTGGTGATGGCCCGGTACATGAACGGCAGGGCGATGGTGAAGTAGCAGCCGATCAGGATCCATGGCGTACCGACCATGGCCATCGGTCCGCTGCCGTACAGTTGCAGCAGGCCCACCGACGACACCACCGGTGGCACGGCGAACGGCAGCAGGATGAGGATGTTCATCAGCGCGTCGAGCTTGGGGAAGTGGTAGTGGACCACGAACAGCAACGGCAGGATCAGCAGCACCGACAGCAGCAGCGCGCCGACGCACACCAGCAGCGACTGGCCGAAGGCGGCGAGAAAGCGCGGCTCGCTCCACAGCGCGACGTACCACTTGAAGGTCAGCCCGCTGGGCAGCAGGGTCGCTGACCAGCTGGTGGCCAGCGAGTAGAGCAGGGTGCCGGCCAGCGGCAGCAGCAGGATGAGGAACAGCAGGTACACCACCGCGCGGTGGTAGAGCCCGCCGGCGTTGTTTTCAGCGCGCATGGTAGCTCCTCTTGAGCAGCCATTGATGGACCACCGTGACCACGGTCATCAGGCCTACCAGCACCATCGCCAGGGCGCTGGCCAGGTTCGGGTCGAGGCTGATGTCGCCGGCCACAAGGCCAGCGATGCGGATCGGCAGCACGTTGAAGTTGCCGGTGGTCAGGGCGTAGACGGTGGCGTAGGCGCCCAGGGCGTTGGCCAGCAGGATGACGAAGGTGCCGAGCAGCGCCGGGGTGAGCACCGGCAGGCCGATATGCCGCCAGAACTGCCAGTGGCTGGCGCCGAGCAAGGCCGCCGATTCGCGCCAGTCCTCGCGCAGGGCGTCGAAGGCTGGGTAGAGCAGCAGCACGCCCAGGGGGATCTGGAAGTAAGTGTACACCAGGATCAGGCCGGTCTTGGAGTAGATGCTGAAGTCACCGAGCAGGCCCATCTGCTTGAGCAGCAGGGTGAGCGCGCCATTGAAGCCGAGCAGGATGATGAAGGCGAACGCCAGGGGTACGCCGGCGAAGTTGCTGGTCATGTTGGCGAAGGCGCTGACGAAGTCGCGCAGCTTCGAGTCGACCCGGCGCAGCGAATAGGCGCCCAGGGTGGCGATGACGATGCCGAACAGGCTCGACCAGAAGCTGATCTCCAGGCTGCGTTGCAACGCCTGCAGGTAGAACTTCGAGGCGAAGATCTTGCTGAAGTTGGCCAGGCCCCAGCCGCTCTCGCTCTGCAGGCTGTTGAGGGCGACCCAGGCCAGCGGCGCGACCTGGAAGATGATGAAGAACACGGCGAACGGCAGCAGGCAGAGCAGGGCCAGGTAGCGGCCGCGATGGCTTGCATTCACTTGAGCAGCTCCCGGCAGACCGGTTTGTCGTGGGCGGCGCCGAGCAGTTCGCAGATCGTGCCGCACAGCTCGGTCTGCAACGGCTTGGCCGCGGGATCGAGGCTGAACGCCTCGCCGAACACGAACAGCGGCACTTCGCGCTCCTCGGCGAGCAAGCCGTTGTGCGAGCGGTCGTTGTTCATGCCGTGGTCGGCGGTGACCAGCACCTGATAGCCCTCCTCGAGCCAGCGCGGCAGGTAGTCGGCCAGCAGGATGTCGGCGCTGCGCGCGGCGTTGCGGTACTGGCTGCTGTCCAGGCCGTGGCGGTGGCCGGCGTCGTCGATGTTCATCGGGTGCACCAGCAGGAAGTTCGGCGCATGGCGGCGGCGCAGGTATTCGGCGTCGGCCAGCAGGTGCGAGTCGGGGTAGTGGTCGGCGTAGTAGAACAGGCCGTGCTGGATCGGCAGCTTCGGCGCATGGGTGTGGCGGTCGCGCAGCGGGTCGAAGGGCGAGCGGTTGTACAGCTCGCTCATCCAGTGATAGGCCGCGGCGGCAGTGCCCAGGCCTGCCTCGCGGGCGTAGTGGAACACGCTGCGCTGGTTGGACAGGCGATTGACGTTGTTATGCACGATGCCGCTGTCGATCGGCGGCACGCCGGTGAGGATGCATTCGTACAGCGGTCGCGATAGCGACGGCAGTTCGCATTCCAACCGGTACAGCGCGGCGCGGTCGGCCTCGACGTAGGCGTGCAGGTGGCCCATGGCATGGTGCGCGACCTGGTGGTTGAGGCCGTCGAGCAGGACCAGGATGACGTTGTGTTGCATGATTGCTCCGGGAAAATTCCGCGGTGGGGGCCTTCGCCGGCAAGCCGGCTCCTACAGGTTCGGCGCATCTCCTGTAGGAGCCGGCTTGCCGGCGAAAGGGCCGGTCAAGGCAGAAGAGCTGCCAGGCCTTACTCCATCTCGATGATCACTTGCTCCTGCCACTTTTGCGGCAGGGCCTTGGAGGTCGCTTCCCAGGCCTGGGCATTCTTGATCGGCTGGGCGGCCTTGTACTGCTCGTTGGGCAGCAGCTTGGCCTGCACATCCGCCGGCAGCTTCAGGTGCTCGGCGCGGATCGGACGGGCGTGGCCGATGGCCAGGTTGGTCTGTCCGGCATCGCTGAAGATGTACTCACGGGCAAGCTTCGCCGCGTTCGGGTGCTTGGCGTACTTGTTGATGATGGTGGTGTAGCCGGAGGTGATCGAGCCGTCCGACGGGATCAGCACCTCGAAGCGTTTCGGGTCGATCTGGTCGCGGTAGCTCAGGCCGTTGAAATCCCACACCACGCCGACTTCCACCTCACCCTTCTCGAGGGTCTGGATGGTCGGGTTGGCCAGCGACAGGCGCTTCTGCTGGGCCAGCTTGGTGAACAACTGCAGGCCCGGCTCGATGTTGCTTTCGTCGCCCTTGTAGGCGATGGCGGCGGCGAGCACGCCATTGGCGGCCTGGGCGGCCGTGCCGACGTCACCGATGGCGACCTTGTACTTGCCCTTTTCCAGGTCGTGCCAGGTGCTGGGGCGTTCGCCTTCCTTGACCAGGTCCTTGTTGATGATGAAGGCGATGGTGCCGGTGTAGGCCAGCGCCCAGTGGCCGTCCTGGTCCTTGGCCCACGCCGGCACCTGGTCCCAGGTGCTTGGCTTGTAGGCCTGGGTGACGCCCTTGGTGACTGCGATCGGGCCGAAGGCGGCGCCGACGTCGCCGATGTCGGCGCTGGCGTTGTCCTTCTCGGCGTCGAACTTGGCGATCTCCTGGGCCGAGCTCATGTCGGTGTCGCTGTGCTTGAGACCGTACTTCTTGGCCAGGTCTTCCCAGGTGCCTTTCCAGTTGGCCCAGGCATCGGGCATGCCCACGCTGTTGACGGTGCCTTCCTTGCGGGCGGCGTCTTCAAGGGCCTTGAGGTCCTGGGCCATGGCCGAGGTGCAAAAAGCGATGGCCGAACCGAGCAGTGACGCCATGAACAACTTTTTCATCCGAAGCTCCTTTGGTGGGTGCCTTGCATTCGTTGTTATGAACAGAAGCGGTGCTTGCGAACCCTTGGTCTAGGTCAGCAAACCTTGAGCCAAGGTAGGCCTGTTGCGTGACAGTTTGATGTAAGGAGAGGGCGCGGGTGGCCGGACGATGGCTCTGGGAATACAGCGTAGACCACATCGAAAGCCTTGAATCGCGTGGCCTGGCCCGGATCTGGCAAGTCCCTGGGCGAGGCTTTGTCACAGGATGTTCATCAGCCTTGCCTAGGCTTGTAGCCATCGCCACATGCCCCTTTATGGGGCTGGACTAGTCCAGATAGGTAACCTTTGATGCAAGCGACGCCACCGCGCGCGGTAACAGCCATCTGCCATGCCCTGCAGGAGCAGATCGAACACGGCCTGCTGGCCCCCGGCGGCAAGCTGCCGGCCGAGCGCAGGCTCAGCGAAGTGTTCGACACCACGCGCATCACCCTGCGCGAGGCGCTGGTGCAGCTGGAGGCCCAGGGGCTGATCTACCGCGAGGAGCGCCGTGGCTGGTTCGTCGCGCCCGAGCGGCTGACCTACGACCTGATCGAGCGCAGCCACTTCCATGCGATGGTCCGCGACCAGGGGCGGGTGCCGAGCACCGAGTTGCTGTCGGCGCGCCTGCAGCCGGCCTCGGCGGCGATCTGCGCGCGCCTGCGCCTGCCGGCGTTGTCCAGCGTGGTGCGGATCTGCCGTCTGCGTCGTATCGATGGGCGTGCGGTGCTGTACGCCGAGCACTATCTCAACCCGCGCTACTTCCCGGGGATCCTCGAGCTGGACCTGGCGCGGTCGTTGACCGAGATCTATGCGCGGGAATATGCGATTCACTATGGGCAGGTGTGCTTCGAGATCCTGCCGACCGCGTTGCCGGTGGCGGCGGCGGGGGCGCTGAAGGTTTCGGCGGGAAGCCCAGGCTTGCACATCACCCGGGTCAACAGCGACCAGCATGGGCATCTGATTGACTGTGACCTGGAATATTGGCGGCACGATGCGATCCGCATTCGCGCCGAGGCTGGGTAGACAATCTCAAGCCTGCGCCAATCCCTGTAGGAGCGGCCTTGTGTCGCGAAAGGGCTGCGTAGCAGACCCAGGATCTCAGCTACGGGCAGAAAATGCTGGGGCCGCTTTGCGGCCCTTTCGCGACACAAGGCCGCTCCTACAGGGGGTAGCGTACGTCCCTACTGTGCGATCTGATCAGATCCTCCGCCTCCGCCTCCGCCAGCCGTCACCACCTGCACCGACAACCTTGGTGTCGCCAGGTCCAGCCCCGCTTCGTCCAGCTGCCTTTTCAACGCCAGGTTGAACGCCCGCGACACCTCCCACTGCTTGATCGGCGCGGTCTTGAACCGCGCCCGCAGGATCGCCGAACCCGACTCGAAACTCTCCACCCCCTGCAATTCCAGCGGCGACCAGATGTTGCGGCGCATCAGCGGGTCGTTGCGCAGCTTCTGGCCCACTTCGCGGATCAGCGTGATGGCCTGGTCGATGTTCATGCTGTGGGGGATGGCCACGCGGAAGATCGCGTAGCCGAACTCCCGCGAGTAGTTCTTGATGCTCTTGATCTCGCTGAACGGGATGGTATGCACGATGCCGTCGATGTCCCGCAGGCGCACGGTGCGGATGGTCAGGCCCTCGACCGTGCCGAGGTGGCCGCCGACGTCGACGTAGTCGTCGATGGCCAGCGAGTCCTCGATGATGATGAACAGCCCGGTGATCAGGTCGGCCACCAGTGACTGGGCGCCGAAACCGATGGCCAGGCCGATGACGCCGGCACCGGCCAGCAGCGGGGTGACGTTCATGCCCATGTTGGCCAGGGCGACGATCACCGCGATGATGAAGATCACCACGAACATCACGTTGCGGATCAAGGGCATCATGGTCTGCGCCCGGGCGTTGGCCAGGCCGCGGCGCGAGCGCACCAGGGCATGGTGCACGGCAGTGTCGGCGAGGATCCACACCAGCCAGGCGACGATCAGCGTGCCGGCCAGGCCCAGCAGGCGCAGGCTGACTTCATGGCCGTCGCCCTCGGCGAAGCTGATCATCGAGCGGCCCCAGACGCGCAGGCCCAGTTCGATGAACACCAGCCAGATGAACAGGTGCACCAGCACGTAGCCGAAGTTGCGCAGGCGTTCGGTGTAGACCGCCTGGCGCTTGTTGGCGCGCCTGGGCTTGGCGGCGTGGCGCCGGACCAGGCCGTTGAGCACCATGCACACCACCACCAGCACCGTGCACATCAGCGACTGGCGCAGGGCGGTGCTGGTGTCGCCGGCGGAGACGAAGGTGGCGAACAGCGAGATCGCCACCAGGATCAGCGCCGGGACGTACCAGAAGCTGCCGAGCAGCTCGATGGTGTCGCTCAGGGTGCGCCGGGTCAGGCGTCGGGACAGGGGCTGGTTGCGGATCAGGTGGGCGATCGGGCGACGAAAGCGCAGGATGAACAGCCCGGTGCACAGCGCTGCGACGACGTTGGCCAGGGTGGCCAGGGCATGGGCCAGGTGGCTGCCCAGGGCGGTGGTCAGGCGCGGATCGCTCATCGCCTCGCCGAACGCGGCGAAGCTGCCGATCAGCCACAGCGGGCGGAACGCCTGGTGGCGCAGGATGTACAGGGCGCGGTGGCGGTGCGGACCATCGAGCAGCGAGAAGGCGATCACGCAGATCGCTGAAAACAGCGTGCCGACCACCAGCGCGTAGGCCAGCACCATGGCCATCGACTTGCCCAGCGAGGAGGGCAGGGCGAAGCTCAGGTACACGGTGAACACCAGTGCCACCAGCCACGGCCCCAGCTTGCGCAGGGCGAAGCGCACCAGGTCCCAGGTGCGCGGGTGCTGGGGCAGTTCCTCGGTCAGGCCGAAGCGCAGGCGCACGCGGTGGCCGATCCAGTTGAAGGCGTAGGCCAACAGGCTCCAGACCAGGATCACCCCCGCGAAGCCGAACAGGATCGCCGGCCACTGGTGCACCGGCACCACCAGCGCGGCCAGTTCGTCCTGTGCCTGGTCGATTTCCAGCGACCAGCGCTTGAACGGGCTGGCATCGCCGCTGAACTGCTGCTCGAAGTCGTGCAGGGCGCCGCCGATCAGGCCGAGCACACCCTGTTCGACGGTCGGTTGCGATTGCTTGGTGGCGTCGCGCAGCTTCTTCAGGTCGGCCAGCAGCTTGGCCCGTTGCTGGTCGTTCTCCAGGTTCTTGATCACCTCGTCCAGCGACTTGCCCAGCGGTTCGCTGGCCTCGGGCTGGGCGGGTGTGCTGGAGCCGAGCAGGCCCGGCAGGCCGGCGGCGTGCACCGGGGTGACGAACAGCAGGAACAGCAGCGTGATGCAACGCAGGAGGGCTGGCACCGGAAACTCTACCTCAGGTCAAACGTTTGCCCGAGTGTAGTGGTTTACGACGGCAGTTTCTCGAGGATCTTCCAGCAGGTGAGGCCGAAAATGCCGAGGGTGCCGATCCACATCATCAGCACGCCGACATTGCGCTCGCGCAGGCTGAAACCGATGGTCAGCAGCATCAGGAACAGGAACACCGGCACGAACAGGGAGAGGAAGGGGGATGACATGGACGGCAATCCTTTTGCTGTGGGGCATGTCTTAAGCATAGCGGGTTGCGCGAGGAGGGCGTTGATCCGAGACAGTTGCGTCGCCTGTGCCGGCCTCTTCGCGGGCGTGCCCGCGAAGAGGCGACTCGGTCTCAGGGCAGTTCGCGACTGCGGTAGAACGCGCTGAGCACCTTCACCAGGTGCGCCAGGTCATGGCTGCCGCACAGCTCGCGAATCGAGTGCATGGCGAAGGTCGGCAGGCCGATGTCGACCGTGCGCACGCCCAGGTGGCTGGCGGTGATCGGGCCGATGGTCGAGCCGCAGCCCATGTCGCTGCGCACCACGAAGCTTTGCACCGGCACCTCTTCGGCCATGCACAGGTGGCGGAAGAACCCGGCGGTTTCGCTGTTGGTGGCGTAGCGCTGGTTGTTGTTGACCTTGATCACAGGGCCTGCGTTGAGCTTGGGCCCGTGGTTGCCGTCGTGCTTGTCGGCGTAGTTGGGGTGCACGCCGTGGGCGTTGTCGGCCGAGACCATCAGCGAGCGCTGGATGGTGCGCACATAATCATCGCCCTCGGGCAGCAGGCGCTGCAGGGTCTGCTCGAGCATCGGGCCGTCGGCGCCGCAGGCCGAGCACGAGCCGACTTCCTCGTGGTCGTTGCACACAAGCACGCAGGTCTCGTCGCTGTCGGCACCCAGCAAGGCCTGCAGGCCGGCATAGCACGACAGCAGGTTGTCCAGGCGGGCGGCGGCGATGAAGTCGCCGTTAAGGCCGATCAGCGCGGCGTCCTGGGTGTCGTAGAAGCTCAGCTCGTAGTCCAGCACCACGTCGGCGTTGAGGTCGTGCTCGCGGGCCAGCTGCTCGGTGAGCAGGGCGCGGAAGTCGACGCGCTCATCGCCGGCCACCTGGGCCAGGATCGGCGGCAGCTCGGTCTGCGGGTTGATCTGCCAGCCCTCATTGGCGGTGCGGTTGAGGTGGATCGCCAGGTTCGGGATCACCGCGATCGGCAGCTTGAAGTCGATCAGTTGGCTCTCCACCTTGCCATCACGGCGGAAGGTGACTCGGCCGGCCAGCGACAGGTCGCGGTCGAACCAGGGCGCGAGCAGGGCGCCGCCGTACACTTCGACGCCCAGTTGCAGGAAGCCCTGGCGTTGCAGCTCGGGCTGCGGCTTGACCCGCAGGCACGGGCTGTCGGTGTGGGCGCCGACCATGCGGATGCCGCCCAGCAGCGGCGAGAGCTTGCCGAGCTTGATGGCGATGATCGAGGAATCGTTGCGGGTCACGTAGTAGCGACCACCGGGCACGGTGGCCCAGCTGTCGCGTTCGTCCAGGCGCTGGTAGCCGGCGGCCTCGAGGCGCTGCGCGAGGCTGGCGGTGGCATGGAAGGGCGTCGGGGAGGCCTTGAGGAATTCGATCAGGCCGGCATTCAGGGCATCGCGCATAAGTCACTCCAGACAGCAGTGGCGCGAGTTTAGCGTAAATACTCGAAAATTTGTGTCGGCCCGCTCGCGAGGCGTGGGAGCGGGCCAGTGTCTCAGAACGGCGCCGGACACTCGAACTTCAACCGCTCACCCGAAACCGGATGGGTAAAGCTCAGCATCGATGCATGCAGGCACAGCCGCTCATGGGCCGCCAGCGCCTCGGGGTTGGCGTACAGCCGGTCGCCCAGCAGCGGATGGCCGATCGACAGCATGTGCACGCGCAACTGGTGCGAGCGCCCGGTAATCGGTGTCAGCTCGACCCGGCAATGATCACCGCAGCGTTCGACGATGCGCCAGAAGGTCAGGGCGTGCTTGCCCTGCTCGTGGTCGACCACATGGCGCGGCTTGGTCGGCGGGTCGTAGCGCAGCGGCAGGTCGATGCTGCCGCTGTCCAGGGACGGTTGCCCCCAGCACAGCGCGGTATAGGCCTTTTCCGTCTCGCGGTCGTGGAACTGGCGCGACAGTTCGCGGTGGCTGTCGGCGTCGCGGGCGAGCAGGATGATCCCCGAGGTTTCCCAGTCCAGGCGGTGGACGATCAGGGCGTCGGGGTAGCCGTTTTCCTGCAGGCGGGTGATCAGGCAGTCCTTGTTGTCCTCGGCGCGGCCCGGCACCGACAGTAGCAGGGTCGGTTTGTTGATCACCAGGATGGCGGCGTCTTCGTGAAGGATCTGGATGTTCGACAGCGGCATTGCAGGTTCTCTTTACGTATGGAAACCACTGGGGCCGCGTTGCGGCCCTTTCGCGGCACAAGG
>NZ_JAZDCT010000038.1:0-59673 GCF_036324045.1 Pseudomonas carassii
TGGCCGGCGCGCGGCGGCCTTCTGAGCGGATCAAGACCCTGTAGGAGCGGCCTGGTGCCGCGAAAGGGCTGCGAAGCAGCCCCGGCGGTCTTGCATGATGCGAAGATCTGGGGGGCGCTTCGCACCCCTTTCGCGGCACAAGGCCGCTCCTACAGGTATCGGTGAATGCCGAGAGAATCAGGGCTCAAGCCGCGCCTGCAGCTGTTCCAGCCCATCGTTGAGCGCCTGCTCCAGCTCGCGCTTGTAGCGCAGGTACAGGCTGGTGGACCCCTGCTCGTCCTCCAGCAGCTCGGACAGGTCGAGGTCGGTGATGTAGCAGCGGTAACGGCCGCTGCTGCGGCGCTGGCTCAGGATCTGCCGGGCGACCACGGCATACAGCTGGTCGCCATGCTCCAGTTCGGAAAACTCCTGCTGGTCGCAGTAGAGCGTGACGTGCACACCCTCGCCGGTCCCCACCTGGAGGATCGCCTGGACCTCGTAGTAGGCCTGGTTCTGACTGTCCATTGGCGTCTGTCGCGGCTCCAGGCTACGGGCCTTGCCGAGGCCGGAGGGCAGCAGTTGATAGTAAAGGATGTCCAGCGACGCCAGGGGCAGGCTGTCCAGGGGTAGCTGGGCGTCGCGGCGCATCAGCATTGACTGCAGGAAGCGTTGCAGCGGCAGCAGCAGGTGCTGCTCGTCCTGCAGCGGCAGCCGTTGCTGCCAGAGCGCGTTGTGCTCGTCGAGCACGTACAGGTCGGCCCAGCCTTCGAACAGCCGGTAGAACACCTGGATGCAGCCGGGGCGGCCCTGGGCCAGGACCAGCGGCAGGTCGTGGTCCTGCAGGGCATGGGCGTCCAGATGCAGCGGGCTGTAGCGGCTGCGCTCCTCGCCGAGGGCCGCGAGCACCGCGTCGTGGTCGGCGAGGCTGGCCAGGGTCACTTGCCCGGGCTGCAGGTCGAGGATGTGGGTGTGCTGGGCCACCTGCAGCAGGTAACGGTGATTCATACCCTGGTCGAGCAGCAGCTGCACGGTGTCGAAGATGTCCTCGACCCGCTGGCTGATGGCCTGGGCGCGGTTGTGGCAGTAGCAGCGCACTCGCACCCGCGGGCGGTGGCTGCGCTGGCCCAGGCTGTTGAGGAAGTCGCGCAGGCAGCGCACCAGCGCATGCTCGCCGTCGTAGCGCTGCACCAGCACTTCGTTCCAGCTGTTGAGGGTGATCTGGTCGAGGGTCAGCACCAGGTTTTCGCGCACCCCGGCGTAGCTCAGCGAGTCGGTGCGCTCGGTGGTCATCAGGATGTTCAGGTCGCGGTGATGGCGCAGTGGATCGACCCCGACATTCACCAGCAGCAGGATCTCATCGGCCACGCTCGGTTGCAGCAGGCGCACCTCGCTGACCGTCTCCAGCGGCAGGGGGATGCTCTGTTGCAGGCTGCCGATCAGGTTGAACAGCTCGAACTCGCTCAGGTCGCTGGCGCCAGGGTGCAGGGCCAGGCGGGTGCCGCTGTCGATCACGCCGTTGCGATGGGCCCAGGTGAGCAGTTCGAGCAGTTCGCGGCAGCGCTTGATCGGGCTGAAATGCTCCCACTCGTGCACGCCGAGGTTGCCGTTGTACAGGCCCCAGTGATGGGTGCCGGGTTCCTTGCGGTTGGGCGAGTGCACCAGGGTGAGGGTGTCTTCGGCCAAGTCCGGAGCGATGCCCGGGTTGATCACCTCGATCTTGCCGGCCCGACGCTCGAAGGCGGCGTACAGGCGCCGACCGAGGACGTTCAGGTCGCGCTGGTCGGCGCGGCTGTTGGCGTTCTGCAGGCGGGCGAATTGGGTCAGGAAGCGGTAGCTGTGGTTCAGCTCGGCCACCAGTTCGCGGCGCTCGACCGCCACCTGGCGTACTTTCCACTGGCTGCGGCTGTCGAGCAGCGCCAGCTGGCGCTCGTCCCAGCCCCATTCCTCGGTCAGGCGCCCGAGCAGCTGGCGCTGCCAGCCGCCGCTGCGGGTGCGGCCCAGGTCGCTGAGCTTCTTGTTCACCTTCAGGTACAGGCTGCGCCGCACCAGTTCCAGGCGCGCCGATTCGCCGCGCTGGAGCAGGTAGCGTTCGATGCGCCGGTAGACCATGACGTAGGGGTCTAGCTCGTCCAGGTCCAACTGGTTGGCGAACACGGCCTGCTTGTAGTCCAGGCTCAGGCAGCGCACCTGCGGGTGTTCGCTGGCGTAGGCTTCGGTGAGCAGCAGCTTGAGCAGCGACTTGTAGGGCGAGTCGATGCCCTTGAACAGTTGCCACAGCCCGGCGCCGACATACTCGCCAGGCGGTATGTGCGCCAGGTTGCCGAGGTCCAGGGCGTCGGTGATGCGGATGAAGCGCTTGGACAGCAGGGTCTGGGTAAAGTCCCGGTAGTTATGCTCCTGGTACACCGGCACCAGCCACCACAGCGGTGTGCGCCCGGCCAGCCAGATGGCGGTGCGGTAGAACTCGTCGAGCAGCAGGTAGTGCTGGGTGGTGCCGCAGTCGTCGGAGCTGAGCTGGCTGTCGCGCTCGCCCTGGACGAAGCCGCGGGGCTCGATCAGGAACAGGTGCGCCTCGGCGCCCTGGCTGGCGGCCCAGGCCTCGAGCAGCTGGCATTTGCGCCGCAGGTCGGCCAGGGCCTGCTCGTCCAGGTCGGGGGCGTGGCAGACCCACAGGTCCATGTCGCTCTGCTCGGCCTGAGCCAGGGTGCCCAGGCTGCCCATCAGGAACAGGCCGTGGATCGGTTGCGGCGGCTTGGTGTGGCGCGGCTTGTAGGTGAACGAGCGGGTCAGGCGCTGGGCCTCGGCCAGCAGGTCGCTGTCGGGCTCGAAGCCGGACACGCCGGCGGGGGTGGTGCCCGAGACATAGCCCGGCAACAGCGGGTGATTGACGTGGAAGAACAGTGGCAACAGGGTGAGGACCTGCTGCTGGCGCGTGGACAGCCCCTCCATGGCCCGTGCCAGGCGGCCCTGGTTGATCTTCAGGAAGCGCGCGCGCAGCTTGGACAGCTCCTTGCGGTCGATGCCTTGGTCGAGATCGGGGCGGATTTCATGGGGGTGGTTCATTGCGCACTCAGGCAGGCAGGGGGAGCACTGGCGAGTTTAGCCTGAGTGGAGCGGTCGGATAAGGGGTTGGTGGCTTTTTGACGTCAGTTTTACAACGTTCGTCTGGGGGCTCATCGCGGGGCAAGCCCGCTCCCACGGGGTGAGGGCGGGCTTGGTGAAATCAGGCGGGCTGCGGGGTCTTTAGGATGGTCAGGAGCAGTTGGACGCTTTCGGCGGCGTCGTTGCCCAGGCTGGTGAGGTAGCCACCATCAGGCTGGTCGGTGAGCTCTTTGTCGTACAGACGCTGGGCGGCGGCGATCAGGGCCGGGGAGGCGCTGCTGCCAACCTTGATGCCTTCCTGGTGGCTGTCCAGGTTGAACAGGGCAAGCACTTCCAGTTCGGCGATCAGTTCCGGGGTGAAGGACATGGGCAACTCCTGACTTCGAGACAAGGATGGAAGTCAGGAGTGTAGACGGGCTTATTCGATGTCGCTTTGATCCGCCTCAGGTGGCAGCTCCGGCAGGGCGCGCAGGGCGGTTTCATACCATTCGGTGTTGAACGGGCGGTCTTCGTCGAGCATGGCGTCGATTTCGATGGCCAGCACATGGGCCATGAGGTTGAGGATGTCCTCGCGCTCGTAGCCGACCAGGGTCAGCTTGTTGAAGGTGGCCTTGGCCGCCGCGGGTTCGCCGCTTTCGATCTGGTTCTCGATGGCCTGGGTGAGGGTGGCCTCGGTGAAGGCTTCTTCGTCGTTGCCGTCGATCTCGTCGTGCTCGCTCATGGCGGTACTCCTGTGGTGAAGCGCACAGTGTGCCATGTCTGCGTTGGCAATGCCCGGCCATCAGCGCCGAGCATGGCACTGGCCAAGGGACGGGCAGGGGGCTATAACAGCCGGGCCAACCCCATACGGCCTTGGAGGCTGTCTCAATGCTCAAGCTTCATGGATTCGCGGTCAGCAACTACTACAACATGGTCAAGCTGGCCTTGCTGGAGAAAGGCGTGCCCTTCGAGGAGGTACCGTTCTTCGGCGGTCAGTTGCCTCAAGCCCTGGCCATCAGCCCTCGCGGCAAGGTGCCGGTGCTGCAGACCGAGCACGGTTTCATCAGCGAGACCGGGGTCATCCTCGACTACATCGAGCAGACCCAGCCGGGCAAGGCGCTGCTGCCGGCCGACGCTTTCGGGCAGGCCAAGGTGCGCGAGCTGCTGCGGGAGATCGAGCTGTACATCGAGCTGCCGGCGCGTACCTGCTACGCCGAGGCGTTCTTCGGCGCGGCGGTGGAGCCGCTGATCAAGGAGCGGGCGCGGGCGGACCTGCTGGCGGGTTTTGCCACCCTCAAGCGCAATGGGCGGTTCCAGCCTTACGTGGCCGGTGAGCAACTGACCATCGCCGACCTGATGTTCTGCTTCTCGGTCGACCTGGCCTGCGCGGTGGGCAAAAAGGTGCTGAACGTCGATTTCCTGGCGGACTTCCCGCAGGCGGCGGCGTTGCTGGAGAAACTGCGAGAGAACCCGCACATGGCGCGGATCGTGGCAGACAAGGACGCGGCGATGCCGGCGTTCCTCGAAATGATCAAGAGCAAGCGCTGAGGCCACAAACGATCGCGGGGCAAGCCGGCGGCCCGACTTGCCCCGCGATGGCGTTATCAGCGCGAAGCCAGTAAGGCCTTGCCGCGTGCAACGGCTGCACGCACCTGGGCCGGCGCGGTGCCGCCGATGTGGTTGCGGGCGTTGACCGAACCTTCCAGGGTCAGCACGGCGAACACATCCTGCTCGATCTGGTCGCTGAACTGACGCAGCTCGTCCAGGCTCATCTCGGCCAGGTCCTTGCCGGTATCGACGCCGTACTTCACCGCATGGCCGACGATCTCGTGGCAATCACGGAACGGCAGGCCGCGGCGTACCAGGTAGTCGGCCAGGTCCGTGGCGGTGGAGAAACCGCGCAGGGCCGCTTCGCGCATGATCGCGTGCTTGGGCTTGATCGCCGGGATCATGTCGGCAAAGGCGCGCAGCGAGTCGCGCAGGGTGTCGGCGGCGTCGAACAGCGGCTCTTTGTCTTCCTGGTTGTCCTTGTTGTAGGCCAGCGGCTGACCTTTCATCAGGGTCAGCAGGCCGGTCAGGGCGCCGAACACGCGGCCGCTCTTGCCGCGCACCAGCTCCGGCACGTCCGGGTTCTTCTTCTGCGGCATGATCGAGCTGCCGGTGCAGAAACGATCAGGCAGGTCGACGAACTGGAACTGGGCGCTGGTCCACAGCACCAGCTCTTCGGAGAAGCGCGACAGGTGCATCATCGCGATGCTTGCCGCCGAGCAGAATTCGATGGCGAAGTCGCGGTCCGAGACGCTGTCCAGCGAGTTGCCGCCCACGGCCTCGAAGCCCAGCAGCTTGCAGGTCAGTTCGCGGTCGATCGGGTAGGTGGTGCCGGCCAGGGCGGCGCTGCCCAGGGGCATGCGGTTGGCGCGCTTGCGGCAATCCACCAGGCGCTCGTAGTCGCGGCTGAGCATCTCGAACCAGGCCAGCAGGTGGTGGCCGAAGGTCACCGGCTGCGCGGTCTGCAGGTGGGTGAAGCCGGGCATGATGGTCTCGGCCTCGCGCTCGGCCTGCTCCAGCAGGCCCTGCTGCAGGCGGGTGATCTCGGCCAGGATCAGGTCGATCTCGTCGCGCAGCCACAGGCGGATGTCGGTGGCCACCTGGTCGTTGCGGCTGCGGCCGGTGTGCAGCTTCTTGCCGGTGATGCCGATGCGGTCGGTCAGCCGCGCCTCGATGTTCATGTGCACGTCTTCGAGGTCGACGCGCCAGTCGAAGGTGCCAGCCTCGATTTCGCCCTGGATGGTCTTCAGGCCATCGATGATGGTGTCGCGCTCGGCATCGGTGAGGACGCCGACCTGCGCCAGCATGGTGGCGTGGGCGATCGAACCCATGATGTCGTGGCGGTACAGGCGCTTGTCGAAATCGACCGAGGCGGTGAAGCGGGCGACGAAGGCGTCGACGGGCTCACTGAAGCGGCCGCCCCAGGACTGATTGGTCTTGTCGGTGCTCATGGATTCACTCGTTGAAGGCGTGAACGGAAAAAGTGCGGCGATCATAGCAGGGTTGCGCCCGCCGCCGCAGGGCGCTGGTCGCGAGAATCGTCCGGTTACAAGGGGGTGCGGCATATTCAACGATTGAACGGCAGTGTTCCACGGAGCGTCTACAGTTGGACAAAGGACTGGTGCTGAATCTGCCAGACCAGTGAATCTTTGGCCTTCGCACCGGTCTGTAGCGTGACCGCGTTTCGGTCGCCCCACACTTGTCTACGCTATACCCGTGCGAGACTCACTCAGGAATCCAGCGCAATTATGAATGTCCTGATCGTTGATGATGAACCCCAGGCCCGCGAGCGCCTGAGCCGGCTGCTTGGCGAGCTGGAGGGGTACACCGTGATGGAACCCAGCGCCACCAACGGCGAGGAGGCCCTGACCCTGATCGAAAGCCTCAAGCCCGACGTCGTGCTGCTGGATATCGGCATGCCGGGCCTCGATGGCCTGCAGGTCGCCGCCCGGCTGTGCGAGCGCGAGTCGCCGCCAGCGGTGGTGTTCTGCACCGGCGACGATGAATACGGCAGCGAAGCCTTCAGGGACAGCACCCTGAGCCATGTCGAGAAGCCCATCCAGCCGCAGGCTCTGCGCGATGCCCTGCGTCGGGCGGAAAAACCCAACCGTGCTCAGCTGGCGGCATTGACCCGCCCCGCCGGCGACGCCGGTGGCGGCCCGCGCAGCCATATCAGTGCCCGTACCCGCAAGGGCATCGAGTTGATCCCCATTCCCCAGGTCATCTACTTCATCGCCGACCACAAGTACGTCACCCTGCGCCATGAAGCGGGCGAGGTGCTGCTCGATGAACCGCTCAAGGCCCTGGAGGACGAGTTTGGCGAGCGTTTCGTGCGCATCCACCGCAACGCGCTGGTTGCCCGCGAGCGCATCGAACGGCTGCAGCGCACGCCGCTGGGGCATTTCCAGCTCTATCTCAAGGGCCTGGAAGGCGACGCCCTGACCGTCAGCCGCCGCCATGTGGCAGGGGTGCGCAAGATGATGCAGAGCCTGCACTGAAGGTGTCTGCACAAACCTCTGAATCTGCTCGGCCCTTGTGGGAGCGGCCTCGGCAAGGCCGCTCCCACACCAGACCGCGCATGAGCTATTGATCCGTATCTGCAAGCGATACTGACGATGCTGTTATCATCGGCGGTATTTCTCTGGATCGGTGCGTTTCATGTCCACTCGCGAAATCCGCATTGCCACCCGTAAAAGTGCCTTGGCCCTGTGGCAGGCCGAATACGTCAAAGCCCGCCTGGAACAGGCGCATCCCGGCCTGCTGGTGACCCTGGTGCCAATGGTCAGCCGTGGCGACAAGCTGCTCGACGCGCCGCTGGCGAAGATCGGCGGCAAGGGCCTGTTCGTCAAGGAGCTGGAAACCGCCCTGCTCGACAACGAGGCCGATATCGCCGTGCACTCGATGAAGGACGTCCCCATGGACTTCCCCGAGGGCCTGGGCCTCTACTGCATCTGCGAGCGTGAAGACCCGCGCGACGCCTTCGTTTCCAACACCTTCGCCAGCCTCGAGGCCTTGCCGGCCGGTAGCATCGTCGGCACTTCCAGCCTGCGCCGCCAGGCCCAGTTGCTGGCGCGCCGACCCGACCTCGAAATCCGCTTCCTGCGCGGTAACGTCAACACTCGCCTGGCCAAGCTCGATGCCAGTGAGTACGACGCCATCATCCTCGCCGCCGCCGGCCTGATCCGCCTCGGCTTCGAGGACCGCATCACTGCCTCCATCAGCGTCGATGACAGCCTGCCGGCGGGCGGCCAGGGCGCGGTGGGCATCGAATGCCGCAGCGCCGACGCCGAGATCCATGCCTTGCTGGCGCCGTTGCACCATGCCGACACCGCCGACCGGGTGGTGGCCGAGCGTGCCCTGAACAAGCGTCTCAATGGCGGCTGCCAGGTGCCGATCGCCTGCTACGCGGTGCTCGAAGGCGAGCAGCTGTGGCTGCGCGGCCTGGTCGGCCAGCCCTCCGGCGGCACCTTGCTGGTGGCCGAGGCCCGGGCGCCGCGTGCCGATGCCGAGCGCCTGGGCGTGCAGGTCGCCGAAGACCTGCTCGGGCAGGGCGCCGAGGCGATCCTCAAGGAAGTCTACGGCGAGGCCGGCCATCCGTGAGCCCATGGCGCCTGCTGCTGACCCGGCCTGAAGAGGACTGTGCGGCGCTGGCGCAGACCCTGGCCGACGCGGGCATTGCCAGCGCCAGCCTGCCATTGCTGGTGATCGAGGCGATTGCGCCGGACGCTGCGCAGGTGCAGCGCCTGCGCGCGATCACCGAGGCCCAGGCCATCATCGTGGTCAGCAAGCCGGCGGCCCGCCTGCTGCTGGAGCAACTGGCCCAGGCGGGGGTGACGCCGCCGCTCGCTGGTTGGTTCACGGTGGGCGAGGCAACCGCACGGATCCTTCAGGAGCACCGGCTGCAGGTGGCCTTTCCGGCGGCCGGCGACGACAGCGAAGCCTTGCTTGCACTGCCCGCCCTGCGCGAGGCTATCGCCGGGCCGGGACCCCGCGTCCTTATCGTTCGCGGCGTCGGAGGTCGTGAACTGCTGGCCGAGCGTCTTGCCGAGCAAGGTGCTAGTGTCGATTATCTGGAGTTGTATCGCCGCTGCCTGCCGCACTACCCCGCCACGACCCTCGCCCAGCGCATCGATGGGGAACGCCTCAATGGCCTGGTGGTCAGCAGTGGGCAGGGTCTGGAACACTTGCATCGACTGGCAGGTGCGGATTGGCTGCGGTTTTCCCGCTTGCCGCTGTTCGTGCCCAGTCCCCGGGTGGCCGAGCAGGCCCGAGCGCTCGGGGCGAAAGACATTGTGGATTGCCGTGGCGCCAGCGCCGCGGCCTTGCTGGCAGCCGTGCAGCGAACCGCTGCGCCTGCCCCTTAAGGCGCTAAGCTAGAGAGCGATGCGCCACCATGCAAAGGATGGATACGTGAGCGAAACTGTCTTGTCCAACACCGAACAGCCCGTGGCGCCCGAGGCGCCGCAATCCGCCACCGCCAAGCCCGCCCGACGCTCCGGCAACGGCCTGGCGCTGCTGGCCCTGCTGCTGGGCGCCGCCGGCGTCGCGGTCGGCGGCTGGGGCGTCTGGCAGGTCCGCCAGCTGCAAGGCAGCGAGCAAGGCCAGGGCGAACACCTGCAAGCCCTCAACCAACGCGCCGACGCGCTGCAGCAGCGCGAGCAGCAGCTCAGCGCGCAGTTGGCCAGCCTGCCGGCGGCCAGTGAACTGGAAGACCGTCGGCGCCTGGTGGCGCAACTGCAGGGCGACCAGCAGCGCCTGAGCCAGCGCCTGGAGACCGTGCTCGGCGAGAGTCGCAAGGAATGGCGCCTGGCCGAGGCCGAGCACCTGCTGCGCCTGGCCACCCTGCGCCTGTCGGCGCTGCAGGACATCACCAGCGCCAAGGCGCTGGTCGAAGGTGCCGATGAAATCCTCCGCGAGCAGAGCGACCCCGGCGCCTTCGCCGCCCGCGAACAGCTGGCCCGCAGCCTGGCGACGCTGTCCAGCACCGAGCAGCCGGATCGCACCGGGCTGTTCCTCAAGCTCGCCGCGCAACGCGAACTGGTGCAGCAGCTCAGCGCCCAGTCGCCGGAATTCGACAGCAAGGCCGACGCCATGGGCGCGCTGACCGCCGATGGCGACGGTGCCAGTCGCTGGTCGCAGTGGTGGGCGGAGATCTCCAAGTACTTCCAGATCGAGTTCAATGCCGACGACAACGTCCGCCCGCTGCTGTCCGGGCAGTCGCTCAACCAGTTGCGCCTGGCCCTGAGCCTGACCATCGAGCAGGCGCAGTGGGCGGCCCTCAACGGCGAGGCCAAGGTCTATGCCCAGGCCCTGGACGATGCGCGCAGCGTGTTGCTGGCCAACTTCAACCCGGACAACCCGCAAAGCAAGGCGATGCTCGACAACCTCAACCAGTTGGCCGAACAGCCGGTGTCGGTGGTCACGCCTGACCTGAGCGAGAGCCTGGCCGCAGTGCAGGCCTACATCCAGCGTCGCCACCTGCCGGCCGCCGCCGAAGGGGCCAAGCCATGAAGCGTGTCTACCTGCTGGCGGTGCTGGCGATCGTCGTCGCCGCAGCACTGGGCATTGCGATCGCCAAGCACAGCGGCTATGTGCTGATCGCCTACGGCGGCTTCCGCTACCAGTCGGGGCTGTGGGCGGCGCTCGGCGCGCTGGTCGGCATCATCCTGCTGCTGTTGCTGCTGCGCTACCTGGTCGGCCTGGTGCTGACCTCGTCCGGAGTGGTCAACCCGTGGTCGCGGCGCAACCGCAGCCGGCGCACCCGCATCGCTGTCGAGCAAGGCCAGCTGGACCTGGCCGAGGGGCGTTGGGCCAGTGCCCAGCGCCACTTGCAGCGGGCCGCCGAGTCCGATCGCCAGCCGCTGCTCTACTACCTCGGCGCGGCTCGCGCCGCCAACGAGCTGGGACGGGTCGAGGAGCGCGACAACCTGCTCGAACGCGCCCTGGAACGCCAGCCCCAAGCCGAGCTCGCCGTTGCCCTGACCCATGCCCAGTTGCAGATGGACCGAGGCGAGAGCGAGGGTGCACTGGAGGCCCTGCAGGCGATGCAGGTGCGTCACCCGCACAACGCCCAGGTGCTGCGCCTGTTGCAGCGCCTGCACCTGGAGCGCGGTGACTGGCCGGCGCTGATCCGTCTGCTGCCGGACCTGCGCAAGCACAAGGTGCTGCCCGCGGCGGAACTGGCCGACCTGGAACAGCGCGCCTGGGGCCAGAACCTGGGCCTGGCGGCGACCCGTGGCGAGGATTCGCAGACGGCACGTCAGGCGCTCGAGCGCGCCTGGCAGCAGCTGACCAACGCCCAGCGCCAGGAACCGCAGCTGGTGTCGGCCTACGCCGAGCAACTGCGTCAGGTCGGTGCCCAGGGCGAGGCCGAGCAGGTGCTTCGCGGCGCGCTCAAGCGTGGCTATGAGAGCCACCTGGCGCGTCTGTACGGGCTGGTACGCGGCGACGATCCGGCGCGCCAGCTGCAGACGGCCGAGGGCTGGCTGAAGGAGCATCCACAGGACCCGAGCCTGCTGCTCACCCTCGGCCGGCTGAGTCTGCAGAACCGCTTGTGGGGCAAGGCACGGGATTATCTGGAGAGCAGTCTGCGCATGGAGCGCAATCCGGAAACCTGCGCCGAGCTGGCACGCTTGCTGGCCGGGCTCGGCGAGACCGAGCGCAGCAATCAGTTGTTCCAGGAGGGCCTGGGGCTGCTGGATGAGCGCCTGCTGGCGTTGCCGCTGCCGGAGGGTGTTCGGGCCTGAGGCCCAACCCTTTCAAGGTGTTGAGATGGGGCGTTCGACTTGGACTTGCCGGGGTCGCTTTGCGACCCTTTCGCGACACAAGGCCGCTCCTACAGGTGATCGCGCCATCCTGTAGGAGCGGCCTTGTGTCGCGAATGGGCTGCAAAGCAGCCCCGGCAATACTGAATTGAAGCGGCCATATCCGAAAAATCGCAAAGACCTTGAAAGGGATGGACCTGTCGCGCATCGCGGGCATACTTGCTTGTGCAGGTGCGATGTTTTGCCAGCGACGCGTTGCATTCTCTGATGAGCGATGACTCAAGACGCCCTCTACGTAGAGGGCGTCGAATCGTCCTTCGTCCGCGTCGGAATATTCCCACGTTCCACGAAAATGATTCCCTAGCCATTCAGCGACTTGTCTGCACTGTAGCGCCTTGATACAAAGCGCCCCTTTCCTCTACCGTTTCAAACCACTTCCTTCATTTTCGGATCACTTCTGCCCATGTCGCTGGCCTGCTTGCGCAGCTCGTTCCTTCCCGCCTTCCTGGCCGCCGTGGCGGTGCTGGTCGCATCGTTCCGTCTCGAGAACGTGGTCGGCCTGGACCCCTGCGCGTTGTGTTTCAGCCAGCGCCTGATGCTGGGCGGTTTTGCGCTGGCCTGCCTGGTCGCCACGCTCCACGCCGGCGGCCGTCGCTGGCATGCTTGGCTGGCGCTGCTGTTCGCGTCGGCGGGCGCCTTGCTGGCGGGGCGGCATGTCTGGCTGCAGGCCGAGCCGCTGCCGGTCAGCGGTTGCCACCTGCCCCTGGCACACCTGGTCGAACGCCCGTGGCACGAGATCCTGCAGGCGTTCCTGCTGGGCAGCCCGGACTGCGTGTCGGTCAACTGGAGCTTCCTCGACCTGACCCTGCCGGAATGGAGCCTGCTGGCGTTCCTGTTGCTGGCGGCGGTGCCGTTGTCGTGGCTGGTGCTGTATCGATTGCGCCAAGACCCGGCGGGTTGATCCACGGCAATGCACCGGGTGTTGCGCGACCAGCGGTGGCCGGCAACGGGATTAAACGCTTGTATGAACTTTGTCTGCTGCGTACCTTGAAGGGCAGGTCGCGCGGGAATAATCTCCCAGCACGCTTACCGAAAATACAACTGCTCGATGCCGTTTGCTGATGTCACCTTTGTGCCACGGTGTTGTGTCGCGAGGTGCAGCGGCATCTACCCAGAAGGGAAGAGATCGCCATGCTCGATAGTTGCCAGAACGCCCAGGAACGCTGGGGCGGTGTTCACAAGCTGATCGATCGTTGGCTGGAGGAGCGCCAGGAGCTGGTGCATGCCTTCCGCGCCTTGCGCGATGCCAAGCCGGCCTTTGCCGACAAGGACAAGAACCGCGATTTTTGCGCGCTCCTGGTCGACTATGTCTCGGCCTGGCACTTCGAAGTCAGCGAGCAGCTGGTCAGCGAAGCCAAGGCCTTTGGCGATACCAAGGCCCTGGAGCTTGCCACACAGATCAACCCGCGTATCGATGACAGCACCCAGATCGCGCTGGCTTTCAACGACCATTGTGAGAAGGGCGAGTGCACCGACCCCGAGCGCTTTGCGGATAAGCTGGGCAAGCTGGGCGGCCTGTTGCGAGAGCGCTTCGAGCTGGAGGACTGCCTCATCGAAGTGCTACATACCGCGCACAAGGAAGAGGACGCGCTGCAGGCCTGATTCAGTCGGCCACGTCCAGCAGTTCGATCTCGAACACCAGTGGGGTATAGGGTGCGATCAGGTCACCCGCACCGTCGGCGCCGTAGGCTTGCGCCGACGGGATCACCAGCCGCCACTTCGCCCCCGCTTTCATGCGTGGCAGCGCCACCTGCCAGCCCTCGATCACCGAGTCCAGCTTGAACCATTGCGGTTGCAGGTTCTGGTCGAACACCGTGCCATCCGGCAGTTTCCCCACATAGCGCACCTGCACGCGACCGCTGGCCTTGGGTTGCGCGCCGTTGCCGCTGGCGAGTTCGCTGTAGAGGATGCCCTCGGGCAGCTCGCGGACCCCGGCCTTGGCCCGTTCACCGGCGATGAAGCGGTTTTCCGCTTCCACCAGTTTGTCCACCTGGGCCTGTTCGGCGGCGGCGTTGGCTTGCGTCTCGTGCTGCTCGAGGATCGCCTGCATGCGTGATTTGGCAATGCGTGGCGGCTGGCCCTGGTAGGCCTGGCGCAGGCCTTCGACCAGGGCGTCGAGCTGCAGGCCGGGGACTTCCTGGCGCAGGCGCTCGCCCAGGCTGGCACCGAGGCTGTAGGCCAGATCGCTGTCGTTGGCGGGGGCGGTTTCGGCGTTGGCGAGGGAGAGCGGCATCACCACGCACAGGCCCAGAATCAGATAACGAGGCATGGACGGTTCCTGCGGTAAAGAGCGCAAAGTATGCCAGCGTTGTTGGGCGAAGATGTGTAAATATCGGCAGTGCACTAATGGGCAACTACACTTGTTTCCAGCTGCAAGACAACAACTTTGCCCAGGCATGCAACGCGGCGCTACTGAGACTGTCAACATGCCCTAGCGGCGGTAGCAGCAGAAGCATAGTATGAGCCGCACTCTCGTCAGCCAGGAGGTAAACCATGTCGGCCAAGAAGAAAGCAGTCAGTACGCCGTTGCACCTGCTCCAGCAACTTTCGGGTAGCTTGCTCGAACATTTGGAAGATGCCTGCTCCCAAGCGCTGGCGGATGCCGAGAAACTGTTGGCCAAGTTGGAAAAACAACGTGGCAAGGCCCAGGAGAAACTGCACAACGCTCGCCTGAAGTTGCAGGACGCCGCCAAGGCCGGTAAAGCCAAGGCCCAGGGCAAGGCGCAAAAAGCCGCGGGTGAACTTGAACACTTGCTCGATTCGCTCAAGGATCGCCAGGCCCAGACCCGTACTTATATCCAGCAACTCAAGCGTGATGCCCAGGAAAGCCTGAAACTGGCCCAGGGTGTCGGCAAGGTGCGTGAGGCGGCCGCCAAGGCCCTGGACTCGCGTACTACGGCACCGAAAGCGGCCGCGAAACCTGCTGCCAAACCAGCGGCCAAGCCTGCTGCCGCCAAGGCACCGGCGAGGACTGCAGCCGCGAAACCTGCCGCCAAGCCAGCGGCCAAACCGGCTGCTGCCAAGGCTCCCGCGAAAACCGCTGCAGCGAAACCTGCCGCCAAGCCAACGGCCAAGCCTGCTGCTGCCAAGGCACCGGCGAAGACTGCAGCCGCGAGACCTGCCGCCAAGCCAGCGGCCAAGCCTGCTGCCGCCAAGGCGCCGGCGAAGACCGCCGCCGCGAAACCTGCCGCCAAGCCAGCGGCCAAGCCAGCTGCTGCCAAGGCACCGGCGAAGACCGCCGCCGCGAAACCTGCCGCCAAGCCAGCGGCCAAGCCAGCTGCTGCCAAGGCACCGGCAAAGACCGCTGCAGCGAAACCAGCAGCCAAACCAGCGGCCAAGCCTGCCGCCGCCAAGGCTCCGGCCAAGCCAGCAGCAGCCAAGCCCGCCGCCAAACCTGCAGCCAAGCCAGCAGCCAAACCGGCCGCTGCCAAAGCTCCGGCCAAGCCTGTAGCCAGCAAGCCAGCCGAAAGCAAGCCAGCCACGCCGCCCGCCAGCGCCACCCCGGCGCCTGCGACCAGCGCGGCCACGCCTGCGGCAACCGCCACACCGGCTCAGTCGCCGACTTCGGCGTCCTGAAGCTCACGGGCCGCGGCGCGCAGCTGATGCAGCGCGTCGTGGTCCCGGGCCTGGTCCGGCGCCAGCCGGGTCAGCCAGTCCTGCGCGGCGCCCGCTTGCGCAGGCCACTCGTGCGCCAACGCCTCCAGACGCTCCAGCAAGGTGCGTTCAGCCTGCAACTCCAGCGCCTTCACCTGCTCACGCATCACGCTCAGTCGCGGGTCGGCCAGCGCCTGCTCGCGCCATTGCCGGCGTAGCGCGCGCAGCGGCGTCACCACATCGCGTTGCCAGGGGCCGGCCAGGGCCTGCAGGGCGGCGATCCGCTGTTCATCGGCGGCCACGCTGCGGGCCTGCAGCCAGGTGCCGCAGAGCAGCAGGCAGACATCGCCGCCCAGTTCCTGGAGAGCCAGGCTGGCGGCTTCGACGCCTGGCCGGGCATACAAGGCCAGGGCGTGATTCCACAGGTCGGTGTGCATGGTTTCACTCGCGCCAGTGATCGGCGAAGCTGGTAGACTCCGCGACCATCATGATCAGACTATCGAACCTCACTTTACAGCGTGGTCCCCAGCGCCTGCTAGAAGGCGCCGAGATGACCCTGCACACCGGTCACAAGGCCGGCCTGATCGGCGCCAACGGCGCCGGCAAATCCAGCCTGTTCGCCCTGCTGCGCGGCGAGCTGTCGCCCGATGCCGGCGATTGCCTGCTGCCCGGCGACTGGCGCATTGCCCACATGCGCCAGGAGGTCGACACCCTCGACCGCATCGCCGTGGACTATGTGCTCGACGGCGATGCCCGCCTGCGCAAGGTCCAGGCAGATCTCGCGGCCGCCGAGCAGGCCCACGACGGCACCGCCCTGGCGCGCCTGCACAGTGAGCTGGACAGCGCCGACGGCTACACCGCCGATGCCCGCGCGCGCAAGCTGCTGGCCGGCCTGGGTTTCACCAACGAGCAGATGGACCGCCGCGTCGGCGACTTCTCCGGTGGCTGGCGGATGCGCCTGAACCTGGCCCAGGCACTGATGTGCCCGTCCGACCTGCTGCTGCTCGACGAGCCCACCAACCACCTGGACCTCGATGCCATCCTCTGGCTGGAAGAATGGCTCAAGGGCTACCCGGGCACGCTGCTGCTGATCTCCCACGACCGCGACTTCCTCGATGCCGTGGTCGACCATGTGCTGCATGTCGAACAGCGCAAGCTCAATCTCTACAAGGGCGGCTACAGCGCCTTCGAGCGCACCCGCGCCGAACGCCTGGCGCAACAGCAGCAGGCCTACGAGAAGCAGCAGGCGCAGCGCGCGCACATGGAAAAGTACATCGCCCGCTTCAAGGCCCAGGCCACCAAGGCCCGCCAGGCGCAGAGCCGGATCAAGGCCCTGGAGCGCATGGAGGAGCTGTCGGCGGCCCACGTCGACTCGCCGTTCGACTTCGTCTTCCGCGAGTCGGAGAAGATCTCCAGCCCCTTGCTCGACCTGTCCGAAGGCCGCCTGGGCTATGGCGACAAGGCCATCCTCGAGAAGGTCAAGCTGCAACTGGCGCCGGGTGCGCGGATCGGTCTGCTCGGCCCCAACGGCGCGGGCAAGTCGACCCTGATCAAGAACCTCGCCGGCGAGCTGCAGCCGTTGTCCGGGCGCCTGGTGCGCGGCGAGAACCTCGCCGTCGGCTACTTCGCCCAGCACCAGCTCGACTCGCTGGACGACAAGGCCAGCCCGCTGCTGCACCTGCAGCGCATCGCCCCGGGCGAGCGCGAGCAGACCCTGCGCGACTTCCTCGGCGGCTTCGATTTCCACGGCAACCGTGTCGACGAGCCGGTGGTGAATTTCTCCGGTGGCGAAAAGGCCCGCCTGGCCCTGGCGCTGATCGCCTGGGAGCGGCCGAACCTGTTGCTGCTCGACGAACCGACCAACCACCTCGACCTTGAGATGCGCCTGGCGCTGACCATGGCCCTGCAGGAGTTCGCCGGTGCCGTGGTGGTGGTGTCCCACGACCGTCACCTGCTCAAGAGCACCACCAACGACTTCCTGCTGGTGGCCGATGGCAAGGTCGACACCTTCGACGGCGACCTGGACGACTACAGCCGCTGGCTGGTCGAGTACCGCCAGCGCAACGCGCCGGTGAGCAGCACGCCCGCGAACCCGGACAAGACCGACAAGAAGGCCCAGCGCCAGGCCGCTGCGGCCTTGCGCCAGCAGTTGGCGCCGCACAAGAAGGCGGCCGACAAGCTGGAGACCGAACTCAACCAGGTGCACCAGCAACTGGCCGAGATCGAAACGGCGTTGGGCGACAGCGGTCTGTACGAGGCCTCGCGCAAGGATGAGCTGCGCGACTTGCTGGCCCGCCAGACCAAGCTCAAGCAACGCGAAGGCGAGCTTGAGGAAGCCTGGATGGAAGCCCTGGAGACGCTGGAAAGCATGCAGGCCGAGCTCGAGGCGCTGTCCTGATGGAGGAGCTGCGTTCGCTGCTGCCGGGGCAGTGGATGGACACGTTCTGGCTGGGGCTGCAGATCCTGCTGATCCTGATCGCCGCGTTCGTCCTGCAGCGCATGGTCGCCCGCGGCCTGCGCAGCCTGGGCGAACGCTACCCGTTGCCGCACGAGCTGATGGTACCGGTGCGCGGCGCACTGCGCTGGCTGATCATGGGCAGCGCGCTGCTGTTCGTGCTCGAGCGCATGGGAGTGTCCGCCACGGTGCTGTGGACGGCACTGTCGGGCTTCGTCGCGGTGGCGGCGGTGGCGTTCTTCGCCATCTGGAGCGTGCTGTCCAACCTGCTGTGCGCGGTGCTGATCTTCACCGTCGGGCCGTTTCGCATCGGCGATGTGGTCGAGCTGGTCGATACCCTCGACAAGCCGGGGGTGAAAGGCCGGGTGATCGCCATCAACCTGCTGTACACCACACTGATGGAGACGCCGGAGGCGGGCGGGGCGCTGGTGCAGGTGCCGAACAGCCAGTTCTTTCAGAAGGCCGTGCGGCGTTGGCGGGGGGCTGAAGCACCTGCTACAGCCAAGGACCCAGCCATCGAGGCCGATTAAGGCTGGCTCATTCGTCTGTAGGAGCGGCCTTGTGCCGCGAAAGGGCCGCAAAGCGGCCCCCACGAACGTTGCCAGTACTGAAACCCAGGGCTGCTTTGCAGCCCTTTCGCGGCACAAGGCCGCTCCTACAGGGAACGCGCAGGTCGGCGTGGCCAGCGGGTTTACCCGCGAAGAGGCCTGCAGAGACACTGCAAAAACCACTGGTTATTTTTTCGCCAACACCTTAGCTTAGCGGTTTGCAAAAGCTGTTCGAGCGAGGTGTGCGATGTCGATGGAAACGTGGTTGGCCTTCTTTGCCGCGTGCTGGGTGATCAGCCTGTCGCCGGGTGCCGGGGCAATCGCCTCGATGTCCAGTGGGCTGCAGTACGGTTTCTGGCGTGGTTACTGGAACGCCCTGGGCTTGCAACTGGGCCTGATCGTGCAGATCGCCATCATCGCCGCCGGTGTCGGCGCCATCCTCGCCGCGTCGGCCACCGCCTTCCAGGTCATCAAGTGGTTCGGTGTCGTCTACCTGGTCTACCTCGCCTACAAGCAATGGCGCGCTCTGCCGATGGACATGAGCGACGAGTCCGGCGTGCGGCCGATAGGCAAGCCATTGAGCCTGGTGTTCCGCGGCTTCCTGGTCAACGTCAGCAACCCCAAGGCGCTGGTGTTCATGCTGGCGGTGCTGCCGCAGTTCATCAACCCGCATGAGGCGCTGTTGCCGCAGTATGTGGCGATCACCGTGACCATGATCAGTGTCGACATGCTGGTGATGGCGGGCTACACCGGACTGGCTTCGCGGGTGCTGCGCCTGTTGCGCACGCCGAAGCAGCAGAAGCGCCTGAACCGCACTTTTGCCGGGCTGTTCATCGGTGCGGCGACGTTCCTCGCCACTCTGCGCCGGGCGCCGCTCTGATTTCGAACGTCCGATGATCATCGCGGGGCCAGTCGCATCGGCACCCCGCGATTGTTTTCAGCGCTGCTTGTCCACCAGCCCCTTGAGCAGATCCACCGGCAGCGGAAACACGATGGTCGAGCTCTTGTCCCCGGCAATCGACCCCAGCGTCTGCATGTAGCGCAGCTGCATCGCTCCCGGCTCCTTGCCCAGCATCTGCGCCGCCTGCATCAGTTTCTCCGATGCCTGCAGCTCGCCTTCGGCATGGATCACCTTGGCCCGTCGTTCGCGCTCAGCCTCGGCCTGGCGGGCAATGGCGCGGACCATCGACTCGTTGAGGTCGACATGCTTGATCTCGACGTTGGCCACCTTGATGCCCCAGGCGTCGGTCTGCGCGTCCAGCACCTCGCGGATGTCCGAATTCAGTTGCTCGCGCTCGGCCAGCAGTTCGTCCAGCTCGTGCTTGCCGAGCACGGCGCGCAGGGTGGTCTGGGCCAGCTGGCTGGTGGCGGTGAGGAAGTCTTCGACCTGGATGATCGCCTTCTGTGGGTCGAGCACGCGAAAGTACAGCACCGCGTTGACCTTGACCGAGACGTTGTCGCGGGTAATCACGTCCTGGGGCGGCACGTCGAGCACTACGGTGCGCAGATCGACCCGGACCATCTGCTGGATGCCGGGAATCAGGATGATCAGCCCCGGGCCCTTGACCTGCCAGAAGCGCCCGAGCTGGAACACCACGCCGCGCTCGTACTCGCGCAGGATGCGCAGGGCCGACAGCAGCAGTATGCCCAGCAGCACCAGCACGGCGCTGAATCCGAATTGCATGAACATCGTCTACTCTCCTTGCGCCGTGGGCGCAGTGGCGCTGACCTCCAGCGTCACGCCATGACGGGCCGTTACCCGCACGTGCTGGCCCGGCTGCAGCGGTGTCGCGCACTGCGCCTGCCACTGTTCGCCCTGGGCCTGTACCGAGCCACAGAACGGGTTGTCCGCGCGCACCTGGGTCACCGTCACCAGGCTGCCCACCAGCCCGGCATCGCCGCTGACCAGGGCGCGCCTGCGGGCCTTCAGCGCCATGCCCAGCACGCCGCCGAGCAACAGCGCCGACAGCACCGCCAGGCTGACGATCAGCGTCAGCGGAATGCCAAAGCCAGGGGCGTCGGTGTCCATCAGGATCACCGCGCCGACCACGAAGGCGACGATGCCGCCGAAGCCGATCACCCCGAAACTGGGCAGGAACGCCTCGGCGACCATGAACGCCACCCCGAGCAGGATCAACGCCACCCCGGCGTGGCTGACCGGCAGCAATTGCAGGGCGTACAGCGCCAGCAGCAGGCAGATGCCGCCGACCACGCCGCCGACCCCGGAGCCTGGGTTCATGAATTCGAACAGCAGGCCGTACACGCCGATCATGATCAGGATCAGCGCCACGCTGGGGTTGGTGATCACCGCCAGCAGGCGAGTGCGCCAGTCCGGCAGGTGCTCCACCACATTGGCGCTGGCGGTCTGCAGGGGCAAGACCTGGCCGGCGACGGTCAGCGTCCGGCCATCGAGCTGGCGCAGCAGGTCGGGCAGGTCAACGGCGACCAGGTCGATCACCTTCAACCGCTGGGCTTCACTGGCCGACAGGCTGACCGCCTCGCGCACGGCCTTTTCCGCCCAGTCGGCGTTGCGCCCGCGCAGTTGCGCCAGGCCGCGGATGTAGGCCGCGGCGTCGTTGACCTGTTTGCGGGCGAGGGTGTCCTGCTCGCTGTTCGCGGCGGGCTTTTCCTCCGTGCCGGGGACACCGATCTGTACCGGCGTCGCCGCGCCCAGGTTGGTCCCCGGGGCCATGGCCGCCACGTGGCTGGCATAGAGGATGTAGGTGCCGGCGCTGGCCGCCCTGGCACCGCCCGGGGCGACGTAGGTGGCCACCGGCACGGGGCTGGCGAGGATGGCCTTGATGATCTGGCGCATGGCGCTGTCGAGCCCGCCGGGGGTGTCGAGGCGGATGATCACCAGCTGCGCGCCCTGTGCCTGCGCTTGGTCCAGCCCGCGCAAAAGGTAGTCGGCACTGGCCGGGCCGATGGCGTCGTCGACGCTCAGCAGCCACACGTTGCCGCCGGGCGCAGCCTGCCCTCCTGGGGCGAAGCCCAGGATCAGCAGCAACAGCAGCATGCGCCAGCGCCGGGCGATCACCTGTCGTCACCTCATGCGGACCTGTCCTTGAAGTTTAGCCGTGGCTGCCGGGCCACGGCCTAAACTTGAGGGTGGGGGCAAAACCGGAGGTGCATCATGCGTATGGCCAAGACCCTTCAGCAGCGCCTGGACCAGGCCAACTGCGACTACGACATCATTCCCCATCCCCATTCGGCCACCAGCCTGGAGTCGGCGCGCACGGCCGGCGTACCCGCCGAGCGGGTCGCCAAGTCGGTGATGCTCGATGACCGCCATGGCAACTACATCATGGCCGTGCTGCCGGCCAACCGGCATCTGGACATGACCGAGGTGCGCATGACCGGCGCCTGGCAGCTGACCCGCGAAAGCAACCTGCCGAGCCTGTTCGGCGATTGCGAACGCGGCGCCATCCCGGCCCTGGGCGACGCCTACAACATTCCCATGCTGCTCGACCGGACCCTTACCCGCCAGGGTGATGTCTATCTCGAGGCAGGTGACCACGATCACCTTATCCACATGAGCATGGAGCAATACTTGAAACTGGTGCCGCACGCCGAAGTGCGCGAACTGAGCTGATGCTCGCAACCCACGCCGGGCTGGCGTCGTGGACGACCGGCCCGGCCATAGGAGTGAATCATGGAAGCGCCGATCCACAAGTTTTCCGAACTGTTCAAGCAACTGGGCCTGCCGGACGATGCGCTGGGCATCGACCAGTTCATCACCAGCCATTCGCCGCTCAAGGGGGATGTGAAGTTGGTGGATGCGCCGTTCTGGAACGAGTCCCAGCGCTCGTTCCTCAGGGACAGCATCCTTGAAGATGCCGATTGGGCGGAGCTGTTCGACCAACTCAACGAAGCGCTGCGCCGTCCCCGCCAATAAAGCGCCGAGTGGCACCTGATGGGTGATCGGGGCGTTGCTATGCTCAGGGAAAACAAGAGGGGATGGCGCAATGAAAGATCCCTACGCACCAGGTTTCTGGTGCACCGTGACGATCCTGGGCACCCTGACCGCCGGCTACTTCTACGGTATCCGGCACACCCACACGATGAACCAGGCCGTGCAGTTTCTCTATGCCGCCGCCGCCGTGACCGCGGCGGTGGCGTTGTGCGGCCTGGCGTGGATCGCCTGGCAGCAGTTGCACCTGAACAGGCGCGAAGTCGCCCAGGGACGAACGTTGCTGACCATCTGGAACACCAAGGTCGCCCTGCGCCGGGTCGAGACGGTGTTCGACCGTTATTTCTGGGGCAGCTACTGGCACTCCGGGCGCACCTTCGAGGAGGTGATGGGCGAGCTCAAGGGCACGCCGCTGGAGCAAAGCCTGGACGCGCTCAAGCGCCAGTGCCGGGAACTCGACCGGGAAGTGCACGACCATCACCATCACTGGCTGGCCAATGCCCGCGACCTGTCCAGCGTGGCCACGGCCATGGCCCGCGAGCGCTACCAGCTGGACCTGTGCGACGCACCGGCCCGTGACGGCGGCAACACCGCCGTGCTCAACAGGGATCTGGAAGTGCTGGTGTACACCTGGTCGGCGCGCCTGCGCAGCTTCGACCATCAGCTGGACGAGCTGGAGCGCGCCTATCACTGAGCAGGGTCATTCACCGCGAATGTACTGCTCCAGTTGCAGGATCAGGTTGGCCTGTTCGGCGATGGTTTCCTTGACCAGGTCGCCGATCGACAGCAGTCCGAGCAGCTTGCCTTCGTGAACCACCGGCAGGTGGCGCAGGTGGCGGTTGGTCATCAGGTTCATGCAGTACTCGAGGTTCTGCTTGGGCTCAACCGTGACCACCGGAGAACTCATGATGTCGCGTACCGGCGTGGCCGCCGAGGACCGACCCTTGAGCACCAGCTTGCGGGCGTAGTCGCGTTCGCTGACGATTCCCACCACCTGGTCGTTCTCCACCACCGGCAGTGCACCGACGTTCTTCTCCGCCAGCAGCCTCAAGGCATCCAGCACCGAGTCGTCAGGGTTGATGGTATAGACGGTGTGGTGCTGGGACTTGGCTTTGAGGATTTGTTCGACGTTCTTCATACGGGCCTCTGTGGGTGGAAACGCGACGTGTCGGAGTAAATAAAGCATCCGGCACGGCGCTCTGCACGGCAATGCAGGAAACGGCATCGAGGTGATTGAAAAACGTCATTGCGGCAAGGGGCCGCAACGCGGCCCCAAGTGGGTCATCAGAGCTTCGGCATCTGCCCGATCCGCGCCACCATCTCGCTGACGATCTGCAGGTCGAGCATGAACTGCTCCACGGTCTTGAACTCGTTGTCGTTGTGTCCGGTGTACTTCACGTCCGGCATGGCCAGGCCGAACTGCACGCCGTTGGGCAGGTCATGCACCGAGGTGGCGCCGGCGGAGGTGCCGTACTCGTGCTTCATGCCCAGGTTCTCGCTGGCCACGGCCAGCAGGGCCTTGACCCATTCGCCTTCGGGGTTGCGGTACATCGGTGCGTCGAGGGTGTAGTCGAAGGCCACCTGGGTCTTGCTCTTGGCCTTCCAGCCGTCGAGCTTGCCGGCGATCTCGCCCTTCAGGGTATCGAGCGACTTGCCCTTGGGAATGCGCAGGTTCACCGCCAGCTTCAGCGCCTTGTCATCCAGGCCGACGAAGGTCAGCGAGGTGGTCAGCGGGCCCATGAAGTCGTCCTTGAAGCCGACGCCGAGCTTGTTGCCCAGGTAGTCCAGCCCCCAGTTGTCGGCGGCGTAGCGGGCGGCGTCGGTGATGTGGTTGTGCTTGAGCGGCACATCTTTGCCAAGGCCGTTGAGGAAATCGAGCATGCGCGCCACCGGGTTGACCCCGGACTCGGGCTCGGAGGAGTGCGCCGACACGCCGGTCACGGTCAGCAGCACCTGCTTGCCGTCGACCTTGGCGTCGATGCTGAAGTCGCCACCATGGCGTTTGGCGTAGGCCGCGCCGGCCTTGTTCAGCGCCTTGGCCAGGTCGGCCGGCTTGTCGCCGGTCAATGTCGCCACCGAGCTGCCGGGGATCTGGTTGGTGGCCAGGCCGCCGGTGAGGTTGATCACCTCGGCGCCTTTGCCGTCACCGGCACGCTTGGCGAAGGTGGCCATGACGGTGCCATAGCCCTTCTCGGCGATCACCACCGGGTAGCCGCCGTCCAGCGCCAGGTTGTAGTCGGGGGTGGCGTTGCGTTCGAAGTAGTAGGGGATGGCGTCGCCGGTGGTTTCTTCGGTGGTGTCCACCAGCAGCTTGAACTGGCGGGCCAGCGGCAGCTTCTCGTCCTTGGCCACCTTCAGCGCGTACAGCGCGACGACGATGCCGTTCTTGTCGTCCTCGGTGCCGCGGCCATACATGCGGTCGCCCACCAGGGTGACCTTGAATGGGTCGAGCTTGGTGCCGTCCTTGAGCTTCCAGTTTTCCGGAGTGACCGGTACCACGTCGGCGTGGGCGTGGATGCCGATCACTTCCTTGCCTTCACCCAGGGTGATCTCGTAAACGCGGTTGTCGATGTTGCGGAACGTCAGGCCGAAGCCCTCGGCCAGGGCCTTGATCTTGTCGGCGATCTTGAGAAATTCCGGGTTCTCGTGCTGCGCCACGCCCTCTTTGCGGTAGGTCGGGATCTCCACCAGCTCGCGCAGGGTTTCCTTGGCGGCCTTGCCGTACTTGATGCGGGTGTACAGGCCCAGCAGGCGGTTGATCTCGTCCTGCTGCTCGGCGCTCAGCGGCTTGCCGGCCAGGTACAGCTTGAGGGTGTCATCCAGCTTGTCGGCCTTGGCCAGGTCGCTGCCGGCCAGCTTGCCGAGGAACTGCTTGAAGTCGGCCGGGTCGCTGCCGTCGTAGGCCTTGATGATGGCGGCGGACTGCTGCTGGGAGAGGTTGGCCTGGGCCGGGATCGAGAACATGGCCACGCTGGCCAGCAGGAGCGATGCGGCGGATAGCTTGGTAAATGGCATGGGGGTGCGCATTCCTTTGCAAGGGGTGGAGGGTGACCGTTTACGCAAACGGAAGATGCCCACGCTATCACCAATGACCACCGGCACGGGAGAGGTGGCAATGTGCTTTTCTGCACAAACGTGCAAGCGTTCATATACGGCGCGGTCTGCAGGTTTATGACAAAAATGCGTATCATTAGCGTTTTTTGTAATAACCCTCGCGTCACAAGAGAAGGATCCTCATGTTCATGTCTTACCTTGCACCCCTGGCCGGGGTGCTGGCATTCACCCTGGCCTGCATCGCGCCTGCCCAGGCCCGGGACGATGGCACCGACCACTCCGTCACCCTTGAAAAGGTCGTGCAGACCTTCACCGTGCAGCGCGACGGCAGTTTCCAGGTCGCGGTCGAATCGGTCTCGCGCATCAACGAAGAGCGCGCCATCCAGGCCAAGGCCCAGCAAGCACTGAGCTACAACCGTGGGTACGAGACCCTGGAGGTCGACCAGGCCTTCACCCAGAAGCCCGACGGGCGCAAGGTCATGGTCGATGCCTCGCAGATCAAGGAGCAGCAGGAGCAGGCGTCTACCTACGCGCCGATGTTCCAGGACTCCCGGGTCAAGGTGGTGATCTTCCCGGAAGTGGCCGTCGGCGACCGCCTGGTGCTGCGCTACAAGCGCCATCGCACCACCGCGCTGTTCCCCGGCCATTTCGAGGACCTCACCGCGGCGGAATTCCACCCCGTGGGGCAGTTCTCGCTGATCTACGACCTGCCGGCGGACCTGCCGCTGTATGCCGACGCCCGTGGTTTCAAGGCGTCCACGCCCAAGGCTGGCAAGGGCCGCAAGGTCTACCGCTGGGACTTCGTGCCGACCGACAGGGCCAGGATCGAGGCGAGCGCCGTGTCCTACCTGGACTATGGCCAGTACCTCGCGGTCTCGACCTTCAAGGACTACGCAGGGCTTGCCGCCAGCTACCAGGCGCGCGCCGACGTGCAAGTGACACCGGCCATTGCCGCGTTGGCCGGACAATTGACGGCGAACCTGCCCGACGCCCGGGCCAAGGCGCTCAAGCTCAGCGACTGGGTGCGTGAGAACATCCGCTACGTGGCGGTCTATGTCGGTGCCGGCGGCGTGGTTCCGCACGCGGCGCAGAGCGTGCTCGACAACCGCTATGGCGACTGCAAGGACCATGTGGCCCTGCTCGAGGCGCTGCTCAAGGCGGCGGGTATCGAGAGCTCGCCGGCGCTGATCAACCTCGGCAATGCCTACCAGTTGCCGAAGGTGCCGACACTCGGTGTGCTCAACCATGTGCTGACCTATGTGCCGAGCCTCGACCTGTACCTGGACTCGACCGACCCGTCGGTGGCCGCCGGTTACCTGCCGCTGATGGACCTGGACAAGACCACGCTGCTGACCGCCACCGGCGCGTTCGGCAAGACCCCGGCCACCCAGTTCGGCAAGCAGGTCGGTGAAATGCTGTTCAAGGTCAAGGACACGGGGGCCGCGGACTTCACCGGCGACTCGACCATCGAAGGCTGGGCCAGCGAGGTCAACCGCTATGGCGCCAAGACGATGAAACCGACGGACCTCGATCGCATCGTCGAGCAGGTGCTCAACGCCTACGGGCAACGGGGCAGCGGCAAGATCCTGATCCAGCCGTCGACGGTGCCGGAGCACTTCCGCAGCCAGGTCCAGGGCCATACCGAGAACCTGGTGAACCTCCCCGGCCCGGTGGGCGTGCCAGCCCTGAGCAGCCTGGTGGGCGGCATCGCCCAATCGGTCTATGGCTTTGCCACCGAGAACGAGCGCACCCAGGGCTTCGTCTGCATCTCCAACGAAACGCTGGAGCAGTCGCGCTTCGAGTTCCCTGCCGGGGTCACCGTCCTGGCGACGCCCAAGGCCGTTGCTGTAAAGGAAGGCAGTTTCGACTACAGCGCCCGTTACACCCGGGACGGCAACGCCGTGGTGGTCGAGCGTCGCATGCAGTTCAAGCACCCGAAGGCGGTGTGCTCGCCTGAGGAGTTCAAGGCGATGAAGCCGGTCATCGAGACCATGGTCCGGGACCTGCAGGGCCAGATCATCGTGCAGGGCTGAGGCCCGGAAACGCAAAAGCCCCGCCAGAGTGGTCTGAGCGGGGCTTTGCTTTTGCCGTCACCGTGCAAACACGTGGGTGACGGTAGAGCGTAGTTTGCAAACGAAAAACGGCGAGGGAATCCTCGCCGTCTGTTTGAACAAGCAGGTTACGCCGTTGTTAGGCCGAGCGGCGGGTCAGTTGGCTGATGCGGCCAGGAGAGAGCTTGAAGATTTTCGCCACTTCCTTCTTGGGAACACCCTTGCTAACGGCGGCGTTGATCTCCAGATCGCGAATCTGGCGATCGTGCTTTTTGTTATCCGTGTCCCGGAGGGAGTGAAGAATCTGAACTTGAGTTTGCAGGCCAGCTACCTTTCGCTCCAGCTCACGCACCCGGTGGTTCGTTACGTTGTCAGCCATGATATGATCACTTTGTTTTAAAGATGGGTAGGTTTGTCACTCCCCTCTTGAGTCGGCCCAGGTTCTTGCTGGAATACAGGCTGGCTTTCGGAGGGAAGGATGCAAGCCTTACCCATTTTTTTTTGCATTACAAGCCGTATTTCCCGCTCATGTAGAGGCAATGAACTATTGGGAAAAAATAGTAATAAAAATCAATAAGTTACAATGACGAAAAGCATTTCTATTAAACAGTCATTTTTGATTGTTATATTTAATTTGAAGTTATAATAATTATCTGCGTCGAAAGGTAAGTGGGTCGCCGGTCGCTAAGCCGAGTAGTTCCGCAGTCGTGGCGAGTCGACTGTTTTCAGCTGTGAGCGGTCGCCTATCCAGCCCTCAAGTGCTCAAGGCTGGCCGCTTTGGACTGATCTCTGGGCCCGCTTTAACCCTGGTCTCAGTTCATTGATGCTAAGGACTAGTGCAGGCCTGCTGGACCCTCCTCTCGCAGCGTAGACTCTGTCAAACGGTCAGCGGCTGGCCTTGCGTTACTCTGGCTGCTGTAGAGGGATACGCGCCGCAGGTAGGGGATGAACTACCTGTGCCGGTCTGGGTACCTGACTTCAGCAAAATCAACTGAGGCGGTCACCGGCTGAATTTACGTACCTGAAACCATGACCAAAAGTGACCTCCCCCATTTTTCGGGGTTCCCTATCGTATGAGGGTACCCCAGCATAATTGAGCCATCCCAATGCCCAGCTAAGATTTTGGTGTAGCCGATTTGGCTTATACAGGAGGAAGCACAATGCCGAGTATCAGCGTGACTGCCCGAATTGTGAATGGTGGCCAGTGGAGCCCCTTTAGTGGTGAGGCGTCCAGCGCAGAGGTGGTGGATTTGATATGCGGCGAAGGCCTGGCCCCACCGCCGACCGGCGTTACGATTGAGCTCACAACCAGCAGCGGTAGGCGAGTCGAGGTGCACTTTCCCCGTTCGGAGGGCTCTGCCGCCACAGTGCGCATTGACGGGGAGAGGGTTTGATACTTGGCCGCTGTGAATGTTCTTCTAGAGCGCCAGGCTTGAGCGGTTCATAAATTTCACCGGAAACGAAAAAGCCCCGCCAGAGCGATCTGAGCGGGGCTTTTGCTTGCCATCACCGGTGAAAACACACGGGTGACGGCTGATGTCATGGCGCACTCGGCGGGATTCGACCTCGCCTCACTGCTTACCTTGATTCAAAGGCCGAAAAACCTTGGGTGGTCGCGCCTAGGAGGGGCTGGTTAATGTCGCATTCAAATTTACAGCTTCGAACCCATAAGCTGCAACAAGCCTAAGCACACGTCTGAGCAGTTCCACTCACCGGTAGGTGGCATCACGACGTTTGGAAGTCTCTCGCCAACATCGTTGACGCTAAGGACGGCTCAATAGCCTGATCGCCCGCAAACTGACGGGCAGCTTCATAACCTTGTCGACGAAACCGCGCCAGCATCTCGTCATGATTTGTGAGTGATCGCGTGTTGAAGCGCAAACGCAGGGCTGTCCCTTGGTAGGAGGTCAGACGATCTTGTTTGCCTGCCGAATCGAGGATAATGCCAGCTCCATTGCTAGCAATGAAAAAGCTCCCGCCAGCTCTGCAAATTCTACTGGTCATGTACAAACCAAAGCCGGAGTTCTGCCAAGCGTCGTTAGGACGCCTTCTCACACCTCGATACATTTTGCCAGACACCCCAGGTAGAAGGGCCAAATGCAACGCATCGCGATCACATGTAATGTTGAGGTAAGGGTTCTCTCTCAAGCCGTATCGGACACCATTCCCTACGTCGAGGATTGCGACCTCAACCATATTTCGACTGGGCCAGTATTGGCCGCAATACTCGATGAATTCTGATCCGGAGTGCTCAACGACGTTGCGCATGATCTCGCGAATAGAGAATGTCAGTGTGTCAACGAGACTGCCTTGGGCCTGCCTAACGAGCAATTGAGCTATCTGTGCGGCTTTTTCCTCAATCACGTCTCCAGGGTTCACTGCTCTCTCAGCAGCCTCACTTTCGATGTCTGCGACATTTAGAAGCGTAAGGGGAATGTAGGTCGAACTGCCGCTTGCCTGACCCGGAGCATTGCCGTGCTTCAACCCAAATGCTTGGAAAAACCCCATGTGTGCAGGGTACGTATGGTTATGAAAGTTTAGGGCTGTGAAATGAGCTTCTTCTCTGCTTCTGCGGAATCGTTTTAGCTCGTTTGCAACATAGGCCATAGTGAATGGTTCCACCATACCCATCCGATGGAAGTCGAATTCGTATCTCGTATCAGATGGGGTTTCCCATAATCTGTTACAGAAATTGATCGCCTCAGTGAGTGATAGGTTTTGAGGCAGGGCAATTCGGGCCATTGATTTCTCCTAGATGCTTTCTGAGGCGAGTATCCGTGCTCGATGCGGCTACCTCAGGAAGCGCTTCCTTACTCGGCCGGGCGGATTAACAGAATCTCGGGAGATACATCCAACCCTCGTGCAATACGCTCGATATTGAGGATGGTGACGTTTTTCTCGGACCTTTCGAGCATCCCTACGTATGTCCGATGGACACCGGCGCGTTCGGCCAACTCTTCTTGGGACAGCTTTCGCTCTAAGCGAAGGCGCCGCAGGTTGGTGGCAAAGGTATCGATCAAGGGGGGAGGGCTTTTCTCATTGCTCATGCACCCAATGTGGCGCGATGCATACTACGATTCGACATACTATAGTTAGCATGACGTTGACTGATGAAGGTCGTGTGCACCGTATTCAGCCGTATCAGTGATCCTTTTAACTCACGAAACAGGGTGATCCATGATGGAAAAAACGATGATCGCTGCGTTTTGCTTGGTGGCCTCTGCTGGCGCTTTTGCGGAAATGAAGGCGACTTGCAGCACGAAAATGAGCGGGGAGGCCAAATGTGAGTTCATGAACACGGGGCCGAAGAAAGACAGCACCTGTGTAGTCATTGAGATGGTCCGGGCCTATAGCGCTGACACGTATAGCCGGCCTGCATTTGGTGGGGAAGGGGCGGCTCTAGTTTCGGACAAGATATGCTCGGGACTGGTGGAGCCTCAGGACATTCGTGAGAGAAGTCCTTCAGGGGGATGGTCGATCAACGGCACTCCAATGACGCCATTGGCGTTTTGTGATTCCGACAACCCGTGGTTCAAAGCCGCCACCAACTGCACAATGACCACTAAAGCTGTTAAAAACTGATTTCCGGGCATCCGTATAGGTAGCCGTACTCCCTCTGCCTATGCGATGCCGTTCGGCTCATAGAGCCCAACAGGAGCTGTTGCAAGTAGCTCTGAGACCTTCAACCCACTCAGTTTTCCCTCGTGCCAGCGTTTGGCTTCCCTCTTCAGTCGAGCAGAGATGAAAGTCTGCTTTCCCTTGGGTAAGTCATATTCCTCAGCTAGCGATGGATCGTAGTGAACAGACAAGCCGTTCTTAGAAGCGTAGAAGCACCACCTCGCCGCTGACTGCCTGATGTCTGAGTCAGAATCTCTGCCCGGAGATTTGAACATGAGGTCTGCATCTGCCTCGCCTTTTAGAGATCGCAGATTTTTTCTTAGCGAGGTTGTTCCTTGTGCAGAAAATCCGGGAGGTCCAATCATCAACCCATGCAGATGCCAGCGTCTCCGGCTTGATGGATCGGAAAGTACGGCTGGCGCTTTCTCCACCCCATACAGAAACTCCGCCCCTGGACCGATTGCATTGGAGACGAGCCGGGTCATTTGATCCCGTATGTACTCCAGGGTTGACTCATCACCTCCATCAATCCGGTCGCTTAATGCTTCAGTGAGAATCAGAGTGAAGGTCCGCAGATCCCAGCCCCTTGCGGTAGCAATACGCTCAAGCGGCTCTGCTGCTGCGGCCAATTTGTCAAACTCATGCAATGCCCTCCAATGTCCCAACTCCTCATACAAGGGAGGAGGTCGGACTAGGAGAGTGTTCGCTTTCAGTTTTTTCTCAGGCTGATGAGGAGTATCTGTCCTTAATATACTTCTCTTATTTTTCGAAAAATCCTTTGCACGCACCATAGCTATTAGGCTTGCGGGATTTTTGCGAGCACGCTTTTTTACGGGTTTTTGCAGAACCGCAGCCTCACCGCCACTCCCAACCGGGTCAGGGGTACTCGTGGTGGGGGATGTCGATTCGGTGATCTGTTCTTCTTCACCCACCAGAAGTCCCTCTCATTGATCGCCCAGATTTTCAAAATCCTCTTGTACTGGCTGCCACCAGGGGCTTGGCTTGCCTTACACAGTTCTAAGGCTTTGACAAAAGGACAGGTCAGGATCCATTCAAGCATAGGTCAGGCTAACCGAGGACACCTTCTTCTGGGGGCCTGAGCTGATCCTGTTCCTGAAGCCACGCTATGGTGCCCAACTCATCAGCAATTGCCTCGTCATCGCCCGCTAACTCTGCCTCATCCAATCGCTGCTGGGCTCGCATGATGGCGACATCGTTTTCTGTCATGAATCTGATTTGTAGCTCGGGTATTTCTTCAATCTCTAGCGACTCCGCCAGCTTCTCAAGAGGTAGGGCTCGGCGGCCAACGTCTTGCGTTAGCTTCAACGCTGTCGCGCTTGCTGCTAGCGACCTAAATGCGGTTGGTGCTGCTGGATCAAGCGCATCCAAAGATTCAGCCAGCTTCGTCCGGATTCTCTGGATCAAAGCAAGATCGTCTAGGGCGTTAGAAGCGGCTAGTTGCCGCACGGTATCCAGAGAAAATGCGGTATTCAGCATCTCCTCTCGTGCTTTTTGAATCAGAGCGTTGGCTGAGGCACCTGGGACCACCTTGTGCCGTTTGAGCAGACGCTGAACAGTGCTGATACTCAGTTCAAGTCGTTCGGCAATTGCGCAGATTGTCCATCCCGCTTCTCGCAAAATTGCTGCTTGGGCGCCTTGATCTGGGGTGACTTTCTTTCCGGGCATTTTGTAAGCCTCATCTGACTGAAGAACATGCAAGGCCAATGGGTTAGGCCTTGTTCCAGTGACGCTTTACCGTGGCGATCCCTAATCCAGTCCTGGCAGCTACCTCCGCTTGACTCATGGCTTGCGCTTTGCACCGCTGCACTTCCGCAGTGGTATTGGTTGCCTGAGGGCGTCCAAGACGCTTTCCTTCCGCTTTGGCGCGTTTGAGGCCTGCTTGAGTTCGTTCGACAAGTAGGTCTCGTTCAAACTCAGCAACCGCCCCTAAGACTTGCATCGTCATCTTGCCGGCTGCTGAGGTTAGGTCTACCCCCCCCAGAGCCAGGCAGTGCACCTTGATTCCATTTGAGGCGAGCTGTTCAACCGTCATTCGGACGTCCATGGCATTGCGGCCTAGTCGGTCAAGTTTGGTCACTATCAACACGTCTGACGATTCCATGCGGTCAAGCAGCTTTTGGAAACCTGGGCGCTCTTTCGCCGAGACGCTGCCCGAAACGGTCTCCTCAACGACTCTGCTTGCCTGCACGTCGAACCCGGCGGCTTTGACTTCTTGCAACTGGTTCTCTGTGAACTGATTGGCTGTAGAGACCCTGGCGTAAAGGAAGGTGCGGGACATTAGGCATTTCCTCGTTGGAATCAACAAACCTAGCATCACAATAGCAAGGGATCATAAAGTGTGAAACGATATTTAGATGATACCTTTAAGTAGGGCGACGAGCGGTATCGTTTAACGGTCGTTTGTTGATCCCGCTGGGGAGGTCTATTGAGGTGTATGCGGTCGTAGGCAAGGGTCTTCACTAACTGGCTGACGCCGCTCAATTGCTGCTCGATACCCGCTTCAGTCAGGCAGTGCCTGATATTCAGCGATGCCAGATCTGGACGGGAAGGTGGACGCTCAGTGATGGAGCAAGCTTTGAAAACAAACGGTTGGCACGTCTAACGCCTTCCGAAACTGGCCCATCGTCCCCCCCTTGAAGCATACTGGCGCCCTGTTTTAGAGGATCACTGGATGCCAATTCTTTCCTGGTTTAACCGCGACGAGGACCTGACCCGAGCCGCATTGGCTCCCTACCGGCTGCTGGAACCGGTGTCGAAGCTCTCCTACGGGGAGGAAGACTCGCCGAACATGCTGATCGAGGGCGACAACCTAGATGCACTTAAGGCCTTGTTACCCTATTACGCGGGAGAGGTGAAATGCATTTTCATTGACCCACCTTATAATACCCGTTCGGCGGTAAGTCTCCACTACGAAGACAATATTGAGCATTCCCAATGGCTGTCAATAATTTATCCGCGATTAGAGTTGCTAAAACGTTTGCTGGCCGATGATGGGTCAATTTGGATAACCCTAGACGATAACGAAGCTCATTACATGCGCGTCATTGCGGATGAGGTGTTTGGGCGAAAGAATTTCGTTGCAAATATTGTTTGGCAAAAAGCTTACACCGCTAATCAGACGGCTCAGCATATTTCCAATACACATGACCATATCCTTGTGTACGCCAAAAATATAGACAAGCTCGTCATCGGGAAGGTTGGGCGTACAGAAGAACAAAAAGCCACATTTAAAAATCAGGATAATGATCCAAGGGGGCCGTGGAAGGCTGAAAACTTGTCGGCTGGTAAGTTTTATGCCGCCGGTCAGTTTGAAATCATTGGTCCTACCGGGTTGAGATTCAAGCCGCCTGCTAATCGCTATTGGCGATGCAATGAAGAGCAGTACCGTAAGTGGCTGGCAGACGGCCGGATTACATTTGGTCTTAAAGGGACCGGGCGTCCCATGTTGAAAAAATATCTCAACGAGATGAACGGCGGTCTAACCTCCATGACCTGGTGGCCGCATGAGCTATACGGCAGCAACAAAGAAGCGAGCATTCACCTGAAAGGCTTGTTTTCTGAAGTTGAGAATGTGTTTTCAACACCTAAACCAGAAAAACTACTCAAAGGAATCCTTGAAATTGCCAGCAAGGAAGGCGATCTCGTTCTTGATAGTTTCCTTGGCTCGGGAACCACGGCCTCAGTAGCTCACAAGATGGGACGGCGCTGGATAGGCATTGAAATAGGAGAACACGCTAGGAGTTTCTGTGCCCCGAGGTTGGCGAAAGTCATTGAAGGCAAAGACCCGGGAGGGGTCACTTCCGCTGTTGGGTGGCAGGGTGGTGGCGGATTCCGCTTCTACAAGCTCGGTGTGCCTGTATTCGATGAGAGCGGCCATATCCGAGAGGGTATCCGTTATGAACATCTAGCCGCTCACGTCTGGTTTGCTGAGACCGGCACCGCTCGCTCTAGCCGCGCGCCTAAAGAGGCATTTCTTGGTGAGCACAATGGGACGGGTTACTACCTGCTCTTCAACGGTATCTTGGGCGATTTAAGCCAGGGGGGCGGTAACGTGCTCACACGCGCTTTGCTTCGCAAGTTGCCTGCGTTCGATGGGCAAAAGGTGATTTATGGTGAAGCATGCGCGCTGCCCGATGAGCAGCTACGAGAGCTCGGCATCACCTTTAGGCAAACCCCTTACGATATCAAGGCTCGCTAAACTATGGCCCTTTCTCTCAAGATTTACCAAAAGCGCTCACTGGCGAGCTTGGAAAGCTATCTGGATGACGCGCGCCTCAAAGGTCCTGCCCAGTCGTTTGAAGATAATGCCGACAAGGGATTGCTCGGACAGTACAAGCCTATGCCTGGCCAGCCGCATGTTCCTTACGTGTGCCTACGAATTCCCACTGGCGGCGGCAAAACCGTCATGGGCGCGCACATCATTAAGGTCGCGGGACAGACAATCTTGGAGCGTGAGTATCCACTGGTCCTTTGGATGGTTCCTACCACCCAGATTAAGTCCCAGACATTGGACGCCTTTCGCAATTCACGGCACCCCTATCGCCAGGAGTTGGACGAGACGTTCGGGGGGCAGGTCGCTATTTTCGACGTGGCTGATTTTGCTCAGATCCGCCCCGCAGATCTTGGAACCAAAGTGTGCGTAGTTATCGGCACGGTGGCGGCGTTACGTGTAACTGACAAGGAAGGGAGAAAGGTTTATGAGCACCACGAGGATCTAGAGCCGCACTTCGCTGGTTCGACTGCTGATCTGGATTATTTGGACAGGGGGCCGAATGGGAAGGCTCTGGCATCGTTTGCCAATCTACTTAAGCTTCATGGCCCGCTGGTCATCATGGACGAGGCGCATAACGCCACAACCAAATTATCCTATGAGGTCTATGAGAGGCTGGGCCCAAAGGCAGTTGTAGAGCTAACCGCTACACCTGACACTAAGAGCTCGAACGTTTTGGTGAGCGTGTCGGCTTTTGAGCTCAAGCATGAAAAGATGATCAAGTTTCCAGTGGTGCTTAAAGAGCACGCTGGGCAATGGGAGGTGGCGGTCAACAGCGCGGTGGCCCGGCGTAACGCTTTGGCAAAGACCGCTATGGCTGAGCCGGACTACATCCGTCCCATCTTGCTTATCCAAGCTGAAAGCGCCAGGGGCACGGCTACGGTTGAGCAGGTCAAAAAGCACTTGATGGAAGTGGAGAGGATTCCCGAGAAAGCAATCGCCATCGCCACGGGCAATCAGCGCGAGATCGACGGAGTCGACTTATTCGCCAAGGATTGCTCTATTGAGATCATCATAACCAAGCAAGCCTTGAAGGAAGGCTGGGACTGTTCTTTCGCCTATGTGTTCTGTTCGGTGGCCCACGTCAAGAGCGACAAGGACATTCAGCAACTATTGGGTCGAGTCCTTCGCATGCCCTATGCGACTGCTCGTAAGCAAGAGGCAATGAACAAAGCTTATGCTCATGTGACGACAGAAAAGTTCGGAGCCGTGGCGGGGGAATTGACAGATGCGCTAGTGAACATCGGTTTTAATCCGATGGAGGCTGCCAGCGGTATTCGGACCGAACCCAAGCCCGGCGATGATCTGAATCTACAGGGCGGTTCCAGCAATCCGATTCCCACTCCAGTAGTCCGGGTGGTCGTGGCCAAGGAGCCAGATCTGAGCGACTCGCCGGCCCGCGATCAGCAGCGTGTGCTCTTTGTACCTAATGACGAAGGCAACGGTGGGGTTGTGGAAGTCACCGGTGAGGTGGATGCCGCTACTAATGAGGCCATTGTAGAAGCGGCTCCTACTAAGCATCGTGAAGAAACGGCAGAAGCTCTGCGGCGACACCAGATGGTGGCCGTGGCGGTCAAGGCACCCAGCGAGAATGGGGTCGTTTTCACCGTCCCACGGCTGTGTGTGGTGGAACAAGGTGAGCTGGAGTTCATCGACAGAGGCATGGTCGCGGCTGACTTTGTATGGGATCTGCTGGCCAATCTGCCTGACCTGTCCAGTTTCCGATTTAATGAAGAGAGCAAGACGTTCGAGGTGGACCTGGATGGTAAGGGTGTAAGTTACCATCTCATCAAGGATGACGTGGCCACCTACTTGCCGGGTTTCGCTCAGGACAGAACTGCTATCGATCTAATTGGGTGGCTGGATCAGGAGATCCGCGACCATACAATCAAACAACCGGTGCTGCGTGAGTGGTTAAGGCAATCCGTTGAGGGGCTTTTGGATCGTGGTTTCTCGCTGGAGCAGCTTCTTAAAGGACAGTTTGTGCTCCGCCGCAAGCTGTCTGAGCAATTGGCCGCTGCGAAAGTTTCCGCTTACAAAAAGGGTTTCCAGCAGGCGTTGTTCAGCGGTGGGCTAGAGGTTGTGACCAGCGATGGCCCTGATCACGCGTACACCTACCAAGCTGACATGACCGCATATCCGGCTCATTACTACTATCAAGGACCATATCGCTTTAAGAAGCACTACTACCCTGTTCCAGGGGATTTAAATTGGAAGACGGGAAAAGGCAAGGTAACGGAAGAGTTTTCCTGTGCTCAGGCAATCGACATGCTTGATGAGGTTGAGTTCTGGGTGCGCAATCTGGTCCACCCTTCCCAGTTCTGGATGCCGACGTCTAGACAGCGCACTTACCCCGACTTCGTGGCCCGTCTGACTGATGGTCGATTACTTGTTGTCGAATACAAGGGTGGCGACCGCATCACGGCAGATCAAGAAAAGGAAAAGAAGCTGGTCGGTGATTTGTGGGCTGCTCGCAGCAACGGTAAGGGTGTTTATGTCATGGCTCAATTGAGGGATCATAAAGGCAATAGCGTAACTGAGCAGTTGAGGTCCGCAATCGGCGCGTAGCGAACCCAATGCTGCAGGAAAAAGCGGCGCCATCCTTTGGACTCTACGCCACAAGGACGGCGCTGCATATTCAATTATCCTTGGTTCAGCTCGTGCTTTTCTCTATGTTTGCGTATAGATTCCGAAAGGAGCGTCCTGAAGCGAGTTTGGAATTCCCGATAGGAAATCTTTGACGCGTCAATCAGAAAATTAGCTTTATGTAAGGCGCGGTGCTTGTTCACAAGATCGAAACCATCCCCATACTCGTCATTCTGATTTCGCTCTCCCGCATGGCCGCTAAGGGACTCGCGGAGCTTTGCATCCTCACCAGGTATGTTTCGTATCCTATGAACAAACGTATGCCGAAAAGCATGAAAGGTCTTATTGTCAGTCCGGCCATCTTTATCACGCGAACGGATGCCCACTCGGTAAAAATAGCCCCCTGCCTTAGTGCTGGCGCTCGGCATCCGGGTGAAGAAAGTTGTAGCTATACTTCCCCAGTGTTTCCTGGGGTTATGCACGAGGCCGTCAGAAAACAGTTTGTTTCTTCCCTCCTCGGCAGCTTCCTTTACAAAATCGATAAAACCTATGCGTATGAGCTCGTTGTGAATTGGAAGCACTCGCCAGCTTGGCTGATTTTTCAGGGATTTCGGTAGACTAGAGTCATTTGTGTCCTCAGTGAGAGAGATAGTCCAGAGCTGGGACTCTTTATCAAACTGCACGTCGGTGGTGTCTAGCTGGCAGATTTCGTTAAGCCTTGCACCCGTAAAAAGGCCAAGCAAAGGTGCCCAAAATTGGTAAGGGTAGATATGGTCCACGCCGTCGATCTCTGTGCCGCAGTACAGATAACCGGAGAATATGGCATTTAGATCGTCGGTGGAGAAGGAGTTCTTCTTGTTAGCATCAGGTGCTTTTTTACGGATCAGTTTAGGCCTGTCCGTTTTCGCCGGGTCAACCGTCGTAAGCTCTTTTAGGTAAGCAAACTTATGAAGAGTGTGAAGGCGGATCATTACCTTATCGGCGCTTGCGCTAGAAATGGTCGCTTCGTCTCCTGTTGCTAGGATGTCCTTGGCTTCCCCACTATTCGGAATTTTGCATCCACGCAAGGGTTTCAGCTCGGGAATCTGGCGGTAGATTCGGTTGAAGTCATTCAGCGTCAGTTGCCCTACTCCCTTCCCACCGCTCAGTACGGTTAACCGGCGGGCGTGGCCGTCCTCGGCATCTCTGGTGTTAAGGGCTTTGTCTACGTTGAGCGAGGCAAGATGATCCCAATGCAGCTTCCATAGTTCGTACAGGGTGATGGTAGAGGCTTCTGGCTTCGGCAGGACGATTGTTGATGGCGCATTCGTCGTAGTCGTACTGCTGATCCTTTGGGCAACAAGCTTGTCGAGAATACCGGGTAACACCTTACGAAGTTGAGTTGCTGGGTAGGGCTCAGATACCTCTAACAGTTGCTTTGCGATGTCCTGTTTTTGCGCTGGGATAGCTCTCCCATACGCTCCTGTAAGGAGCTTGGCAACCTCGTCATAGCGCTGCTTTTCTTCGAGCTGCTCATTACTCTGCTCAGGCTCCGAAGCTTTCGACTGTCCGAGTTGGTCTCCCCAAGCTCCCCAAGCGTCAGGCTTGCTTCTCTCAGCGATAAGTTCGGAGTAGAGCTTAAGATCTTCTTCAGTAGGTTCGTAGTCGTCACGCCCAATCACGTCAAGCATCCTATCGAACAGATATTGATAACGTGCAGCGTATTGTCGGGCGAGACGAAGCGCCAGTCTTAAGCTGTCCGTTTGGAGAGAGCGTCTAATTTCCTTCTGCGTTCCCAGAGCTGCACGCAGCGTACGAGGGGTCACAATTCGAAAATAGTAAGTGCCGTGGCGACTGATCGACAGGTAGTCGGGGCGGGTTGGCATGGTGGACACCTTTGCGATGCCCCACCTTTATGACGCTACTGATGCCCGAAAGTCTAGAGAATCAAGGGGTTGCCGAAAAGTACAGCCAAAACAACCGCTTAAAAAGATGGCGCACTCGGCGGGATTCGAACCCACGACCCCTGCCTTCGGAGGGCAGTACTCTATCCAGCTGAGCTACGAGTGCAACGGGCCGCATGATACCCATCTGTATCGGTGGCGTCCATGGCCTTGATCTGTGGAGTTTTTTCCCGGGGGGACAGCGGGTGCCGGTCACAGCGCGATCAGCTCTGGCCGCAGCCCTTCCACCCGCTGTACCGCCGGCTTCAGGTACCCGCCGTTGCCGGTGATCTGGTGCAGGACCTTTTCGCGCAAGCCATGCAATGCCACGCCGGTGCGCTGGCGCGGGTGCGGCAGTTCGATTTCCACCACCGCCTTGATCCGCCCCGGCCTCGGCTCCAGTACCACCACCCGGTCGGCCAAGTAGGTTGCCTCCTCGGCATCATGGGTGACCAGCAAGATGGTGATCCCCGAGCGTTCTCGAATCGCCAGCAGTTCGTCCTGCAACTGTTGGCGGGTCAGGGCGTCGAGGGCGCCGAAGGGTTCGTCCAGCAGCAGGATCCGTGGGCTGGCTACCAGGCCACGGGCGATGGCCACGCGCTGGGCCATGCCGCCGGAAAGCTGGTGCGGATAGGCCGATTCGAAGCCGACCAGGCCCACCAGTTGCACGTACTCGTGCACGCGCCGGGCGCGCTCGCCCTGGGTGAGCGTCTCGTTGACCAGCCCCAGGCTGATGTTCTGCGCCACCGTCAGCCACGGGAACAGGCGATGCTCCTGGAACACGATGCCGCGTTCGCCGCCGATGCCGTCGACCGGCTGGCCGTCGACCCGGATCGTGCCGCTGTAGTCGGTGTCCAGTCCCACCAGCAGACGCAGCAGGGTGGACTTGCCGCAGCCGGAGGAGCCGACGATGGCGATGAACTCGCCTTCGTTGATCGACAGGTCGAAGTGGCGGATCGCCTCGAACGGCTGGCCATCGACGCTGAAGGTCTTGCCGACCCCCTCGAAACTGACCAGTGGCGGCGTGGCGTCGGGTTGGTTGGCCGCGTGCAGGGCCGGGGTGATGAAGGCGTTCATGCGGATCTCCAGCGCGTGGCGCGCGATTCGAGGCGTTGGCCGAGGTGGCCGAGCAGGGCGCCGACCAGGCCGATCAGGACCATGGCGGCCATCACCTGGTCCATGCGGAACAATTGCTGGGCGCCGATCATCAGGCTGGCGATGCCACCGTCCGAGGGCATGAAGTACTCGGCGCCGATGGTGCCGAGCCAGGCGTAGATCAGCGCCAGGCGCAGCCCGGCGAAGATCGCCGGGGCGGCGCCGGGCAGCACCAGCAGACGCAGCCGGTGCGGCAGGTCCAGGCGCAGGGCCTGGGCCGCTTCGCCCAGCTGTGGCGGAAGGCTGGCGATGCCGCGCTGGGTGGCGATCAGCAGCGGGAAGAACGCCGCCAGCGCGACGAACACTAGCTTGGCGCCCTCGCCCAGGCCGAACCAGGCGGTCAGCAGCGGCACCCAGGCGAACAGCGCCACCTGGCGCAGCGCCGACAGGCTCGGGCCGAGCAGCCGCTCGGCGTTGGCTGACAGGCCCAGCAGCAGGCCCAGCACGAAGCCCGCGCCACCGCCGAGCAGCAGCCCGGCCAGGGTGCGTTGCAGGCTCAGGCGCAGGGCCTCGGGCAACGAGCCATCGAGCAGGCCTGCGTACAGGCTGCGCAGCACCTCCAGTGGCGAGGTGAGGATGTTGGCGTCGACCCAGCCAAGGCTGTTGGCGGCCTGCCACAGCAGCAACAGCCCCGCAGGCAGCAGCAGGCTTTGCCAGCCGCGTGGCACCTGGCCGCGCAGCTGTTCGCCTGTGGCCGGTTGCGGCCAGTGCAACAGGCCGCGCTCCAGGCGCGTGAAGCCGCGATCCATCAGCGCACCGACCAGGCCGATCAACAGGATGCAGAGGAACACCAGGTCGAGCATGAACAGTTGTCGCCCCCAGACCATCAGGTAGCCGATGCCTTCGCTGGAAGCCAGCAGCTCCACGGCCAGCAGCGAGGTCCAGCCAGTGGCCAGGGCCAGCCGCACACCGGCGAGAAACGCCGGCAGCGCGGCGGGCAGCAGCAGGTGCAGGAACAGTAGGTGAGGGGGCAGGCGCAGGACGGCGGCGGCCTCGCGCAGCTTGGGCTGGGCGTCGCGTACGCCGACCAGGGTATGCAGCGTGACCGGCACCACCACGGCCTTGACCAGCACCACCAGCTTGAGCAGCTCGCCGATGCCGAAGAACAGCATGAAGAGCGGGATCCAGGCCAGGGTCGGGATCTGCGCCAGGGCGACGAAGGTGGGCAGCACCAGGGTCTGCGCCCGTCGCGATCCGCCCAGCCAGGTGCCCAGCAGCAGGCCGCTGACGATCCCTGCCAGCAGCCCCCAGACCAGGCGCTGCAGACTTATCCACAGGTGGCCCCAGAGCTCGCCCGAGCCGAACTCCAGCGCGCTCTGCCAGACGAGTGCGGGAGCGGGCAGGATCTGTTCGCTCATCCAGTGCTCACGGCTGGCGACGACCCACAAGGCCGCCACCGCCAGCGGCACGATCCACGGTATGTAGGAGCGGCCTTGCGCCGCGAAAGGGCCGCGTAGCGGCCCCCACAGGCGCCGCAGACTTGCGCTCAAGACTTCGCTCATCGAGGCATCTCCCAAACCGTTCCTTGTTTATTCATTTATGGAATTAAAAATTCACACAAATAGCATTCAAGAGATAAGAGCATGCGCACCGTGCATGCGAAAGCCCCGCTCCGTTGCGTTTTCCTCATATTTTCCATGCGTTTCCTGCAAGCCCGTCGCAGGCCCGCATGGCGTCTGGTTTATGTCTTCTGGTTACTAAAAAATGAAGTTTTGATCTTTGTAGGTTCTAACCGGACCTGCCTAGCTTCTGGCCCATAGCGCCGGCCATCGCCGGTGGCAGCCTGCCAAGGAGCCTTGCCATGAAAACCGCCTTCCGCCATCTGTTCAGCCCGTTGCTCGCGGCCTTGTTGAGTGCCCTGCCCGTGGCAGCCCATGCCGCCCAGCCGGATGTGATCCGTATCGCCGTGCCCGACCTCAGCGCCGGCAGCAAGCCCAGCGCCGGCGGCGTGGTGGATGTGCTGCGCGACCAGCAACTGCTGGAGAAAGAGTTCGCCAAGGACGGCATCCGTATCGACTGGCGCTTCTTCAAGGGCGCCGGCCCCGTGGTCAACGAGGCCCTGGCCAACGGTCAGGCGGACTTCGCCTACCTGGGCGACCTGGCCGCGATCATCGGCAAGGCCAACGGCCTCGACACCCGCGTGCTGTCGGCCGGGGTGCGTGGGGTGAAGAGCTACCTCGGCGTGGTGCCGGGCTCGGGCATCCACAGCCTGCAGGACCTCAAGGGCAAGCGCGTGGCGGTATTCCGCGGCACCGCCAACCAGCTGTCGTTCGCCAGCGCCCTGGCCAGCCAGGGGCTGTCCGAACGTGAGCTGAAAGTCATCAACCTCGATTTCAACGCGGCCAACGCCGCCCTGGCCGCCAAGCAGATCGACGCCACCTGGGGCCTGTCCAACCTGCTGTCGCTGCGCGAGCGCGGGTTGGTCGAGCTGCCGGTCAACTCGCGGGACCTGAAAGGCGCCGGCAGCACCCAGGCGGTGCTGCTGGGTACCGGCGAGTTCATCCGCCAGCACCCCGACCTGGTACAGCGGGTGGTCAACGCCCAGGAGCAGGCGGTGAAGTGGCTGCGCGACGAACGCAACCGCGAGGCCTATGTGGACCTGGTGGCGAACACCGCCAACTGGCCGAAGGCGATCCTGCGCGACGACCTGGCCGAGGAGAACCTCGCCAACTACTTCGACCCACGCCTGGATGCCGGCTTCGTCGGCCTGCTGCAACAGGGCGTGGACCTGGCCGTCAAGGAGCGCCTGATCCGCCGTGGCTTCCAGGTGGCCGACTGGATCGAACCGCGTTTCATCGATGCCGCCCAGCGCCAGGACCAGGCCGTCCAGGCCGCCCGCTGACCCGACAACAACCGTGAGGAGCACGACCATGAGCAACGCCGCACTGGCCACCGCGCCGCAAACCCTCGAACTCGACATCCACCCCGTTGCCGGGCGCATCGGCGCCGAGATCCGTGGCATCAAGCTGTCCGCCGACCTCGATCCGGCCACCATCGATGCCATCCAGGCGGCATTGGTGCGCCACAAGGTGATCTTCTTCCGGGCCCAGGAGCACCTGGATGACGTGGGCCAGGAGGCCTTTGCCCAATTGCTTGGCGAGCCGATCGCCCACCCCACGGTGCCGGTGGTCGATGGCACCAGCTACCTGTTGCAGCTCGATGGCGCCGAGGGGCAGCGGGCCAACTCCTGGCACACCGATGTGACCTTCGTCGACGCCTACCCCAAGGCCTCGATCCTGCGCAGTGTGGTGGCCCCGGCTGCCGGTGGCGACACGGTGTGGGCCAACACCGCCGCAGCTTACCAGGAGCTGCCCGAGCCGCTGCGCGAACTGGCCGACAAGCTGTGGGCGGTGCACAGCAACGAATACGACTATGCCAGCGTGAAGCCGGATGTCGATCCGGCGAAGCTTGAGCGCTACCGCAAGGTGTTCACCTCGACGGTGTACGAGACCGAGCACCCGGTGGTGCGGGTGCATCCGATCAGCGGCGAGCGGGCGTTGCAGCTGGGGCATTTCGTCAAGCGTATCAAGGGTTACTCGCTGGCGGACTCGCAGCATCTGTTCGCGCTGCTGCAGGGGCATGTGACACGCCTGGAAAACACCGTGCGCTGGCGCTGGCAGGCGGGGGACGTGGCGATCTGGGACAACCGCGCGACGCAGCACTATGCGTTGGATGACTATGGTACCCAGCCGCGCATCGTGCGCCGTGTGACCCTGGCTGGCGAGGTGCCGGTGGGCGTCGATGGGCAACTGAGCCGGACCACGCGTAAAGGCTGAGATCGTTGGGGCCGCTTTGCGGCCCTTTCGCGGCACGAGGCCGCTCCTACAGGAGATCTTGTTCCCCTGTAGGAGCGGCCTTGCGCCGCGAAAGGGCTGCGCAGCAGCCCCTGTTTGCTACAACTCGGTATCGCAGGCCACCAGCTGCCTCACCAACCCCTGCGCCAGCGCCGACAACCCATATCCCACCCGGCTCACCACCCCATAGCGGGTATAGAACGCCTCCTCCTGCTCCGGCGCCAGGTCCACCAGGTTGAGGGCCACCAGGCCGTCATAGGGCCGCAAGTTCGCGCTGCAGGCGATGCCGATGGTGTCCGAGTGCAGCACGACATTGAGCAGCGCATAACCATGCTCGCATTCCACGCTGGGCAGAAAGTCCTGCCGCCCGCTCAGGTCACTGAGGATCTTGCGGATGTTCGGCGGGCGAAAGGTGGTGGCCAGCGGGTAATCGAACAGGTCCCGCGCCCTTACCTCGGCCAGCTCGGTCAATGGATGCCCCCGGCGGCAGCAGAAGTGCCAGCGCTGTGGCCTGAGCTTGTGCACCTGGTAATCCGGGTCGGCCTCGAACTGGCGGGTGTCGGCGACGAAGAACTCGATCTCCTCGGCGATCAGCCGCCGGTTCAGCGCCTGCCAGTTGTCCACCTGGAAGCAGGTGCGCGCCGCCGGGTACTCGGCGACGAACCGCGCCACCGCCCGGGGCACCAGCCCGCCGGCGGGGGCCGGCCCCGAACCGAAGCGCACCACGCCGGTGGTGGCGCCATTGAACTGGTTGATCTCGTTGACCAGGTTGTGCGCCCCGTGCACCAGCCGCCGCGAATGCTCCAGCACCAGCAGGCCCTGGCGGGTCGGCGCCAGCTCCTTGCTGGCGCGGTCGACCAGGCGGCAGCCGACGTTGTGTTCCAGCGTCTGGATGCTGCGGCTGAAGGCCGATTGCGAGAGGTTCACCGCCGCTGCGGCGGCGACGAAGCTGCGGTGCTCGACAAGGGCGATGAAGTGGCGGAGCTGGCGCAGGTCGATATGCATTTTCTACATGGAAACTTTCGGTGGAATGCAATTGCTGGGAAGGGTTGGGAACCTTATAAAGGGAGTTACTTATTCCACAAAATATGAAATATAAATATTTATATCTCTTAAAAGAATAAAGCCCATCTGATCGCGATTCGGTTCCGCCAACGGAAATGCTCGCCAGGGCCTGTGCCTCCAAGGAGCATCTGCATGTCCCGACTCTCCCGTTGGCCGGCGCGCGCGTCGGTATTCGCTCTGCAACCCTTGGCCGCTGGCGTGCTGCTGGCCGCCGCCGGCAACAGCTTCGCCGAAGAACCACGCTCGGCTGCACCGGCCGTCGAGCAGGAAGCCAAGCTCGGCACCGTCACCGTCAATGCCCGGCGCCGTGAGGAGACCGCCCAGAGCGTGCCCACGCCGATCAGCGTGCTGGGCAGCGAAACCCTGGAGACCCAGCGCATCTATCGCGTGCAGGACCTGCAACAGCTGGTGCCGAGTACCAACGTCGCCTATGTGCACGCCCGCCAGTCGAGCATCTCCATCCGTGGGCTGGGTAACAACCCGGCCAGTGATGGCCTGGAAGGCAGCGTCGGCGTGTATCTGGACAATGTCTACCTGGGGCGCCCGGGCATGGCGGTGTTCGACCTGCTCGATGTCGAGCAGCTGGAGGTGCTGCGCGGGCCGCAAGGCACGCTGTTCGGCAAGAACACCACCGCCGGGGTGCTCAACATCACCACCCGCAAGCCGACCTTCCACCAGGAGGGCAGCGTGCAGTCGTCGCTGGGCGAGGATGGCTACTGGCAGACCCAGGGCAGCTTCTCCGGCCCCCTGACCGACACCCTCGCCGGGCGCATCAGCGCCTACCACACCGAGGACGACGGCTATGTTAAGAACATCTACAACGGCCACGACCTCAATGGCGGCAAGCGCCAGGGCTTTCGTACCCAGTTGCTGTTCAAGCCCAGCGAAACCTTCAACCTGCGCTGGATCGGCGAGTACAACGAAGAAGATTCCGATAACGGCATCCTCAGCCTGTACAGCACCGGCCCGACCATCAATGGCGTGAACCGCTACGAAAGCCTGGCCGCCCAGGCCGGCGCCACCCTGGTGTCGGGCAAGGACCGCAAGGTCAACTTCGACGCCGACCAGATGGTCAAGGTGTTCCAGGGCGGCACCTCGGTGGAGGCCAACTGGACCCTGCCCAACGACTTCACCCTCACCTCGATCAGCGCCTACCGCTGGTGGGATTTCACCCCGCGCAACGACGACGGCCTCAACGTGCCGGTGTTCTACAGTGCCGGGGTTTCGGTACGGGACAAGCAGTATTCGCAAGAAATTCGGCTGGCCTCACCCACCGGCGGCTTCTTCGACTACGTACTGGGCGCGTACTACTTCAAGCAGGACCTGGACAATAAATCGTTCACTTACTACGGGCCGCAGGCCGATGTCTGGAACCTGACCCCGGCCGGCGCCCTGGCCAACGTGAACACCATCGGCAATGGCCACATCGACACCGACAGCTACGCCCTGTTCGCCCAGGGTACCTGGCACCTGACCGAACGCCTGGACTTCACCGCCGGGGTGCGTGGCACCTACGAGGAGAAAAGCGCCTGGGTGACCCGTGATGCGCCGTCCGGTGGCGCGCCCGTCACTGGTGCGGCGGCCGCCGCCCGTCAGGGCCGGGTGGGCGCCTACGATTCAGGTGACCTCAACCAGTACAGCTTCGCCCCGTCCGGGCTGCTCAGCCTGAGCTACCGCTTCAGCGACGACGTGCTGGGCTATGCCAGCCTGTCCCACGGCGAGAAGTCCGGGGGTGTCAATCTGACCGTCGGTGCCGCCCCACGCTTGGGCACCGATTCGCTGCTGGTGGGTACCGAGCGGGCCAACAACGCCGAACTCGGGCTCAAGAGCACCCTGTTCGACAACCGCCTGCAGCTGAACACCAACCTGTTCTGGACCGAAGTGCACGGCTACCAGGCCAACGTCTACGACGAAGCCAACCGCGTGCAGTACCTGGCCAACGCCGGCAGCGTGCGTTCGCGTGGCCTGGAGTTCGAGGCCACGGCCCTGCCGATCCGTGGTCTTACGGTGAACTTCAACGGTTCATGGAACGACGTGCGCTACACCGACTACAAGGACGCGCCATGCCCGCCCGAGGTGAGCCTGGCCAACTCCGCCGCCACCTGCGACCTGTCCGGCCACCAGGTAGTCGGTGCCTCCAAGTACATCGCCAACCTCAACGGCCAGTACAAGTGGCAGCTCAGCGAACGCATCGAGCCCTACGTCACTGCCAGCTACGCGTTCCGCTCCAAGGCCGTCGGCACCATCGACGATTCCGACTACGGCCAGATCCCCAGCTACGGGATCGTCAACCTGTCCACCGGCGTGCGCCTGGACCAGGGCGACGGTGTGCTCGACCTGTCGCTGTGGGTGAAGAACGCCGGCGACAAGACCTACTTCACCAGCCTGTGGAACTCCGCCAACGGCGGCTATGCCGGCGTGCTGGGCACCCCGCGCACCGTGGGCGCCACCGCCCGTTACGACTTCTGAGCACAAGGAGCTTTGCCATGAATGCCAAGACCCAACCGCACGACCTGCCCGAAGGCGCCTGCCTCACCGCCAAGGTGCCCGACCGCGACGAAGCCCTGCTCGGCGACGTGGTGGTCAACCCGTACCGCCTGGCGCCGTTGACCGCGATCATCCGTGACGGCGGGCGTACCCTGAGCGCCGCCCATGTGCGGGTGCTGGGCCGCGGCGAGCGCGGTGTCGATATCGTCTACGACGTGTCCGACCGCTCGCTGTGGACCTACGGCGGCATCCCGGTGTTCGGCCTGTACCCCGACCACGTCAACCAGGTCGAGGTGAGCTACAAGCTCGATGGCGAACGCATCCGCGAGCGTTACGAAATCTACGCCCCGGCGGTGCGCCTGCCGGTAGTGGCGAAGCAGACCGCCGCGCTGCCCGAGGTGGAGCCGATCAAGGTCGCGCCCGGTTTCGAGCAGCGCCTGTACCTGTTCAACCACCTGCTGGCCGAGATCCCCGGCGGGCGTGCCTTCAAGTGGAATGGCCTGGGCGGCGCCGCCGAATGGGACTCGGTGGGCAACAACTGGATCGCCGACAGCAACGGTGACGTGCGCTGGTACCTGGACATCGAGCAGATCCACGACTCCAACCACCGCGACGGCCTGGGCGGCACCATGGGCTTCCACCAGACCCGCGACGGCAAGCTGATCTGGGGCCAGGGCCAGACCTACTCCAAGTACGACCTGCTGGGGCGCAAGGTGTGGCAGCGCAACCTGCCGGACAAGTTCGCCGACTTCTCCCACGAGATCCGCGAGACGGTGAACGGCAGCTACCTGCTGCGGGTCGGCACCAGCGACTACCGCCGCCCGGATGGCAAGCGCGTGCGCTCGATCCGCGACCATATCATCGAGGTCAACGAGGCCGGCGATGTGCTGGACTTCTGGGACCTGAACCAGATCCTCGACCCGTACCGCGGCGAGTTGCTGGAAACCCTGGGCAAGGCCGCGATCCAGCTGCCGGACGGTGTGCAAAAACAGGATGACCGGCTGGCCAACGAATTGGCTGAAGGCGACCTGCCGTTCGGCGACACGCCCGGCGTCGGTACCGGGCGCAACTGGGCCCACGTCAATGCCATCGACTACGATGCCGATGACGACAGCATCATCGTTTCAGCACGGCACCAGGGCGTGGTGAAGATCGGCCGCGACAAGCAGGTAAAGTGGATTCTCGCCGCGCCGCAAGGCTGGCCGGCACGTTTGCAGGACAAAGTGCTCAAACCGGTGGGCGAGGGCTTCGAGTGGTCCTGGACCCAGCACACCGCCTGGCTTACCGGGCGTGGCACGCTGACCGTGTTCGACAACGGCTGGGGCCGGGACTTCGGGCCGACGAAACTGAGCGGCAACTACAGCCGGGCGGTGGAGTACCGCATCGACGAGGCCAAGGGCACGGTCGAGCAGGTGTGGCAGTACGGCAAGGAGCGCGGTGACGAGTGGTACAGCCCGATCACCTCGGTGGTGGCGTACCGGGCGCAGACCGATACCCAGTTCATCTACTCGGCTTCGGTGAATTTCCTGACGCCCGAGAAGATGACGACCAGCGTGCTCAATGAAGTGCGTCGCGGCACCCAGGAGGTGGCGGTGGAGCTGAAAGTGCACAGTCGCCAGCCGGGCAGCGTGGGCTACCGGGCGCTGGTGATCGATCTCGACAAGGCGTTCTGATGGACTAACCTTCCAGGGTCCTATCGCGGGGCAAGCCTGCTCCCACGTAGTCTTTACACGGACTGCGTGGGAGCAGGCTTGCCCCGCGATGCATTTCCACTGATCTGAATTCCGACCATTCGTTCTTTTTTTCGAACAGCCTATTGTCCAACACCCCAACCCCCGCTTAGCATTCCGTTTGAGATTTCAAACGCTCGGCACCCAGGCGTCGAACACCCTGGTGCACGAATTTGTGACGGCCGCCCCCTTCTCGGGGGCGCCTTTTCAACAATCAATAATTCGCAGTAAAGGGAAGCCGACATGCAGCTCAAAGACGCTCAGTTGTTCCGCCAGCAGGCCTTCATCAACGGTGAATGGCTGGATGCGGACAGCGGTCAGACCATCAAGGTGACCAACCCGGCCACCGGTGAGGTGATCGGTACCGTGCCGAAGATGGGCGCCGCCGAGACCCGCCGCGCCATCGAGGCCGCCGACAAGGCCCTGCCGGCCTGGCGCGCACTGACTGCCAAAGAGCGTGCCGGCAAGCTGCGTCGCTGGTTCGAGCTGATGATCGAGCACCAGGACGACCTGGCCCGCCTGATGACCACCGAGCAGGGCAAGCCACTGGCCGAAGCCAAGGGCGAGATCGCCTATGCCGCCTCGTTCATCGAGTGGTTCGCCGAAGAAGCCAAGCGTGTGTACGGCGACGTCATCCCTGGCCACCAGCCGGACAAGCGCCTGATCGTCATCAAGCAGCCGATCGGTGTCACCGCCGCCATCACCCCGTGGAACTTCCCGGCCGCGATGATCACCCGCAAAGCCGGCCCGGCCCTGGCCGCCGGTTGCACCATGGTGCTCAAGCCCGCTTCGCAGACCCCGTACTCCGCCCTGGCCCTGGTCGAGCTGGCTACCCGTGCCGGCATCCCGGCCGGTGTGCTGAGCGTGATCACCGGCAGCGCCGGCGAAGTCGGCTCCGAGCTGACCGGCAACTCCCTGGTGCGCAAGCTCTCCTTCACCGGCTCGACCGAAATCGGCCGCCAGCTGATGGAAGAATGCGCCAAGGACATCAAGAAGGTATCCCTGGAGCTGGGCGGCAACGCGCCGTTCATCGTGTTCGACGACGCCGACCTGGACAAGGCGGTCGAGGGCGCGATCATCTCCAAGTACCGTAACAACGGTCAGACCTGCGTCTGCGCCAACCGTATCTACGTGCAGGACGGTGTCTACGACGCCTTCGCCGAGAAGCTCAAGGCTGCGGTCGCCAAGCTGAAGATCGGTAACGGCCTGGAAGAAGGTACCACCACTGGCCCGCTGATCGACGGCAAGGCTGTCGCCAAGGTCCAGGAGCACATCGAGGACGCCGTCGCCAAGGGCGCCAAGGTGCTGTCCGGTGGCAAGATCATCGAAGGCAACTTCTTCGAGCCGACCATCCTGGTCGACGTGCCGAAGACCGCTGCTGTCGCCAAGGAAGAGACCTTCGGCCCGCTGGCGCCGCTGTTCCGCTTCAAGGATGAGGCCGAAGTCATCGCCATGTCCAACGACACCGAGTTCGGCCTGGCCTCGTACTTCTACGCCCGTGACATGAGCCGCGTGTTCCGCGTCGCCGAGGCCCTGGAATACGGCATGGTCGGCATCAACACCGGCCTGATCTCCAACGAAGTGGCACCGTTCGGCGGCATCAAGGCTTCGGGTCTGGGCCGTGAGGGTTCCAAGTACGGTATCGAGGACTACCTCGAGATCAAATACCTGTGCATCAGCGTCTGATCGCCAGGTAAACGCTTTTACCTCTGCCAGCGGGGCGCGAGAGCGACGTCTCGCTGGCCTTTTTGACATAGCGGTACCTGGTGGCCAGGGCATGTGTGGCAGTCGATCAACGAATACTGTGCACGCCTGCATCCAGCCACCCCCGAATAAAAGCGCCGCAGAACCGGCGCAATTGAGGGCACTATGAGCAAGACCAACGAATCCCTGATGCAACGCCGTGTCGCCGCCGTCCCACGTGGCGTCGGCCAGATTCACCCGATCTTCGTCGATACCGCGAAGAACTCGACGGTGATCGACGTCGAAGGCCGCGAACTGATCGACTTCGCCGGCGGCATCGCGGTACTGAACACCGGCCACCTGCACCCGAAAGTGGTTGCCGCCGTGCAAGAGCAGCTGACCAAGGTCAGCCACACCTGCTTCCAGGTACTGGCCTACGAGCCTTACGTCGAGCTGTGCGAGAAGATCAACAAGCTGGTCCCAGGCAACTTCGACAAGAAGACCCTGCTGGTCACCACCGGCTCCGAAGCCGTTGAAAACGCCGTGAAGATCGCCCGTGCCGCCACCGGCCGTGCCGGCGTGATCGCCTTCACCGGCGGCTACCACGGCCGAACCATGATGACCCTGGGCCTGACCGGCAAGGTCGTGCCGTACTCCGCCGGCATGGGCCTGATGCCAGGCGGCATCTTCCGCGCGCTGTTCCCGAGCGAACTGCACGGTATCAGCGTCGACGACGCCATCGCTTCGGTCGAGCGCATCTTCAAGAACGACGCCGAGCCGCGCGACATCGCCGCGATCATCCTCGAGCCGGTACAAGGCGAAGGCGGTTTCCTGCCAGCGCCGAAAGAGCTGATGAAGCGCCTGCGCGCCCTGTGCGACCAGCACGGCATCCTGCTGATCGCCGACGAAGTGCAGACTGGCGCCGGCCGTACCGGCACCTTCTTCGCCATGGAGCAGATGGGCGTCGCGCCTGACCTGACCACCTTCGCCAAGTCGATCGCCGGTGGCTTCCCGCTGGCCGGTGTGTGCGGCAAGGCCGAGTACATGGACGCCATCGCCCCGGGCGGCCTGGGCGGCACCTATGCCGGTTCGCCGATCGCCTGCGCCGCGGCCCTGGCCGTGATCGAAGTGTTCGAGGAAGAGAAGCTGCTGGACCGCAGCAAGGCTGTCGGCGAGCGCCTGACCGCCGGCCTGCGTGAAATCCAGAAGAAGCACCCGATCATTGGCGATGTCCGTGGCCTGGGCTCGATGATCGCCGTGGAAGTCTTCGAGAAAGGCACCCACACCCCGAACGCCGCCGCTGTTGCCCAGGTGGTCGCCAAGGCTCGTGACAAGGGCCTGATCCTGCTGTCCTGCGGCACCTACGGCAACGTCCTGCGGATCCTGGTTCCGCTGACCGCCGAAGACGCGCTGCTGGACAAAGGCCTGGCCATCATCGAAGAGTGCTTCGCCGAACTGGCCTGAAAAATGTGACACGCTTCAGAAAAAAACCCGCCTCGGCGGGTTTTTTTTGTGCCGTTTGCCGGCATCAGGCGCTAAGGTTGTACGAGGATTCCGTGGAAGCTGCGATGGATCGCGCGTCATAGCCTGGAGAATAGCCCATGAGCGCTGTCGACCCCGTCCCCCCCTGCGTGCTGATTGCCGAAGGCGATCCCTGGGTGCGCGACATGCTCAGCGAAATGCTGCTCAGCGTGCGCTGCGACGCCCGCCTGCAGGTCTGTGCCGATGGTTCCGAGGCGCTGAGCGCGCTGGCTGCCAAACCCGACCTGATCATCGCCGCCCGTGAACTCTCAGGGTTCGACGGTCTCGATTTGCTGCGCAAGGTACGCGCCAAGGGCGACAAGCCCGGCTTGCCGTTCATCCTCATGAGTGACCGCACCGACAGCGCCAGTGTGCGCGAGGCGCTGCCGTTGCACCCGACCGCCTACCTGAGCAAACCGCTCGACCTGGACAACCTGCGCAAGCGCCTGGAGAACCTGCTGCTGGCAGTGGGCGAGCAGATCGCCTGTCCGGTACCGCCGCTGCAACCCGGCGCGCAACTGCCGGCCTACCTGGAACAGCGCCGGGCCACCGCCGATGGCGGCCCGCTGTTCGCCGATGTGCAGGTGGCGGTCAAGCGAGCCCTCAATCCCCATGGCCTCAACCTCAAGGTGCTCGAGGAAGAGGTTCGCAACGACCCGCAGATCACCGGCGTGCTCATCGCCGCCGCCAACAGTGCCGCCCTGCACCGTGAAGCGCCGGTACAGACCCTGCTGCAGGCGCTGAACAAACTCGGCAGTACCCAGAGCATGAACCTCATCCTCGGCCTCACGCTCAAGCGCAGCGCCCGGTTGACCGACCCGCTGCTGACCCGGCACGCCACCCATTACTGGAACCTGTCGCTGCACACCGCCGAGTACGGCCGCACCCTGGCGCGCATGCTCGAGGTGGACGAAGCGCGCTGCTACTGCGCGGGGCTGCTGCACTGCCTGGGTGACCTGGCGGTGCTGCGCACCTTGCAGGAGTGGCGCCTGGCCGGTGGCGAGCTGGACGAGGACCAGGTGGAGCTGTCGCTCAACGAGTTCGGCGCGCCGTTCGGCTCGGCATTGCGTACCCGCTGGCGTCTGCCGCTGGACCTGCGCGAGTTGATCGCCGCGGTGTACCAGCTGGGCGGCGGCGTCTACTCCCGGGAAATCCTGGCGATGAACCTGGCCGGACAGCTGTCGCGGCTCAAGCCCAGCGAAGGGCTGGAGAAGGTCGCCAGCAGCAAGACGGCGCGCCTGCTCAAGCTTGGGTTGCCGGAGCTGACGCGGTTGCGCAAGGTGGACCCTGAGGCGCTGGCGCGGGAGGAGGCCGAGCGTCTGGCGGCGGAAGCTGTCGCGAGCGAGCCGGAGGTTGCCCCGATCATTGCGCCGGCTACCGATGCAGGCTCGGCCGAGGGCGAGGAGCGCCAGGCCTGATCGGCGTATCGCCGGGGTTGTATCAGGCTTGGGACCCTTCCTACAGATTTTGCGGACGACTGTTCGTATCCAGAGAAGTCCTTCAGGCGTAGCTTTCCCTTCACTCCATCAACGGAATGGCAGGAAGGTTGCGGCTGAAGATGAGCACGTACAGACACCGTGGTCTGCGCTATCTGGTCTATTGATCACAGGCGCGAAAGCTCGCCCTGCAAGCATTCTGCAGGAGTCAACGTTCGCTCAGGCCTGGGCTTGACGTCGACAAGCTGTGTTTCGAACCCATTGGTCACAGGGCTGTCGAGGCTTTTCAGCGCTGGGGCGAGCAGACTCACCACTTCCCTTGGGAGGAGGTGCCGCGATGGACTGACTGCGATCTCAAAGGTTTCGACCTGTCGTTGTGGTCAGAACGAGAGCTCTGCGGTCTTTGCTATGCCAGTCCCCGGCAAAGCAGGCGCTGCATCAAGATCATCCTGCTGGAGGGCAAGCCAGGTCCTGGGAACCCACTGAGAGGACTGGTGGCATCACTGTCGCTGCTGGCGGTTGCGGAGTACGCAAGGATGCTCAAGTACTCGCGAATCGAAGTTCAACAGCCCGACCCGGGGGCTGAACCCCTGTATCAGTCGCTTGGCTTCGTTCGCGATTCAGCCGGGAGTCTCGTTCTACCCGTTGCGGCTATGAGCCAGCAATGTACTTTCCACATATCGGAGGTACCTATGAGCTATTCGAAAGATTCCAGGAAGGCTGCATTGATCAAACGCTACACAGCCCAAGCCATCGCTCTGGCGGGTGAAATCACCGATCAGCAATGGCATTTTCTTGAAGTCGGCTTCAAGGAAGGTCTGGAGAAAGAGCCCGGGGGGAAACTGGCTGGGCCACGTAGCGGGCCGATCGATTACGAGTGGAGTACCGCAGCCGTGAAGTGATCCGCTTCAGCCTTTAACGATCTGGTTCTTGCCCTGGCGCTTGGCACGGTACATGGCGGCGTCTGCTCGGGCGAACAGGCTGTCGAGCGTTTCATCCTCATCCTGCAGCCCGGTCAGCCCTTGGCTTACGGTAACCCCGTAGGTGTGCTCGCCATGGATGAAACTCAACCGCTGGATTTCCCGCTGCAGACGCTCGGCAATCTGCTCGGCCACTTGTGCAGTGCAGCCGGGGAACACTGCCGCAAACTCCTCGCCACCGATACGCCCGAACTGATCGCCACGGCGCAACACGGCCTTGCCGCTGTCGGCGATGCGCTGTAGTACCTGGTCGCCTTCCTGGTGGCCGTAGGTGTCGTTGATATGCTTGAAATCGTCGATGTCCAGCAGCAGGAAAGCCATCGGCGTGCCATCCCCGCGGGCGCTGTCGAAGGCCTGCTGGGCGCATTCGAAGAAGTGCCGGCGGTTGCTGCTCTGGGTGAGCACATCGGTGGTGGCCAGCCGTTGCAACTCGCCTTCGAGCTGCTTCTTATCGGTGATGTCCTCGGCGATGCCGACGATGATCACCCGCTGGTCGCCCTCGCGCTGCTGGTTGATGTAGCACTTGTCGCTGAGCCAGCGCACCTCGCCGGCGGCATTGAGGATGCGGTACTCGCGGTCCTCGACGGTGCCCTTGACCAGCACTTGGGCCAGGCTGCGCTCGGCGTACTCCAGGTCGTCCGGGTAGATGGCGTCGCGCCATTCGTTGTAGTCGGCCAGAACCAGACTGGCCGGGCGGCCGAAAATGCGCTCGTAGGCGGGGCTGACGTAGAGCACCTGGCGGGTTTCCCAGTCAAAGGCCCAGAGCACGGCGTTGACGCTGTCGAGCAGCGAGCTGTACAGCTGCTCGCGTTCGCTTAAGCGAGCCACTTCGCCTTGGGCGTGGAGCAGGGCCAGCAGGGTCTGGGCGGCTTCTGGGCGCGGAGTGCCGGCAGGTGTGGGTGGGAGGTCTTTGGCCATGAGCACGGAACGTTTCTCGACGATGGGCGTGCGGCCACGGTCCGGCCCGCCACGCGGGCGATATGCCGGGTTTGAGTCGATTTGCGCAGGGGAAGTTCCGGTCAGCACGCCCCATTGCGGGGCATGCCGATCAACGGTGCTCAGGCGCCGTTGGGGCGCAGTGAGTAGGTCTTGAGCTGGGCGGCGAAGTCACGCAGCGAGTGGATGCCACTGGCCTCGGCCTCGTGTACCCAATCCTTCATCGCGGCGAGCATGTCGTGGCCATTGGCGCTGGTGCGAGCCCAGATCTGCTGCAGCGCCAGGCGCTTTTCATAGATGGTCTTGAGTGCCTGGCTGTGGGCCAGCATCGACTCGATGCGCACGTGGTGGCGGTCCTGCAGCAGGCTGGTTTCCCGCGAGAGCAGGCGCTTGGCACGGCGGAAACGGTGGCGCACCGAGGCGTCGACCTTGTCCAGCTCCTGCTTGACCAGCGGGCCGATCACCAGCTTGCGGTACTGAGCCATGATCTGGAAGCGGTTGTTGAGGATCGCCATGGCAGTGTCCATGTCCAGCGATGCCTTGCCTTCCACGCGGTGGGCGATGGGCGCGACGCGCTGCACCTTGGCCAAGCGCAGCAGGCTCAGAAGGCGGATCCACATCCAGCCCATGTCGAATTCCCAGCGGCGCACCGACAGCTTTGCCGAGTTGGGGTAGGTGTGGTGGTTGTTGTGCAGCTCCTCGCCGCCAATGATGATGCCCCACGGCACCAGGTTGGTGGCGGCGTCGCGGCACTCGAAGTTGCGGTAGCCCACGGCATGGCCCAGGCCGTTGACCACGCCGGCGGCCCAGAACGGAATCCACATCATCTGGATCGCCCAGATGGTGATGCCGATGGTGCCGAACAGCAGCAGGTCGATGATCGCCATCAGGGCGATGCCGCCGAGCTTGTAGCGGGTGTAGAGGTTGCGCTCGATCCAGTCGTCTGGACAGTTCTTGCCGTAGATGCGCAGCGTTTCCTCGTTGCGCGCCTCTTCACGGTACAGCTCGGCGCCCTTGCGCAGCACGGTGCCTAGGCCCTTGTGCACCGGGCTGTGGGGGTCGTCCGGGGTTTCGCACTTGGCGTGGTGCTTGCGGTGGATGGCGGTCCATTCGCGGGTGTTCTGCGCGGTGGTGAGCCACAGCCAGAAACGGAAGAAATGCTTGAGCCCCGCGTTCAGCTCCAGGGCGCGGTGCGCCGAGTAGCGGTGCAGGTAGATGGTGACACTGACGATGGTCAGGTGGGTCATCAGCAGGGTGACGGCGACCAGTTGCCAGGCCGACAAGTCGAGTAGACCGTAGTACCACATAACGGGAAAGACCCTCGAAAACTCAGGGGAACAGCGCTCGCATTATCCCTGGGCGGGGAAATAAAACCAGTCGCCCTTTTAGATAGGAGGTCACAGGGTGTTTCAGCCCTTATAATGCCCCTTCCTTTTTCATGGGCTCCTCCACCCGACATGTCTGTTTCCGTTCGCGACGCCTTGCGCATGGCCGGGCTCTACGTGGTGCTTTCGATCCTCTGGCTGGTGCTGTCCGAGCTGGTTCTGCGTGGCATGACCGACGACCCGCTGGCGCTGACCGTGGGCCGGCAGATCAACGTGGTGGTCTGGGTGCTGCTCAGCGCCTTGCTGATCTTCGTTTCCCGTGCCCGCCTGCTGAACTTCATCGGCATCGGCGCCCGCCTGCGCAGTGAAGACCGCGAGCGCCTGCGTATGGCCGCGGCGGTGTTCGACAGCACCTTGGAAGGTGTCTTGGTGACTGACCGCAATGGCCTGATCGTGCACGTCAACCGGGCCTTCATGCGCATCACCGGTTACCAGCAGGAAGAAGTCATCGGCCAGCGCCCGAGCAAGTTCAAGTCCGGTCGGCATGGCGCGCCGTTCTACCAGCAGATCTACGCCGCCCTGGCGGAGCAGGGCGAGTGGAGCGGGGAGATCTGGAACCGTCGGAAAAGCGGGGAGATCTATCCGCAATGGCAGACGATCTGCGCCATTCGCGATGACAGCGGTGCGCTCAGCCATTACGTCGCGGTATTCAGCGACATCAGCGCGATCAAGCACACCGAGGAAGAGCTGGCCTATCTGGTCCATCACGACCCGCTGACCGGCCTGCCCAACCGCCTGCTGTTCAACGACCGCGCCATGCAGGCCATGGCCGCGGCCCAGGCCAACAAGCGCGGCTGCGCCCTGCTGCTGCTCGACCTCGACCATTTCCAGAGCATCAACGACGGCCTCGGCCACACCATCGGCGACCAGTTGCTCAAGTTGGTCGGCGAGCGCCTGCGCGAGGTGCTGGGCAGCGGCGTGACCCTGGCCCGGCTGGGCGGCGACGAGTTCGGCGTGCTGGCCGAGAACTGCCAGCAGGTCGGCCAGGCCGGCAAGCTGGCGCAATCGATCATCGAGCGTTTGAAAGAACCGTTCTGCTTCGAAGACAACCGCCTGTTCATCAGTGTCAGTATCGGCATCAGCCTGTTCCCCAGCGATGCGCTGAGCGCCGAGCAGTTGCTGCGCAACGCCGACTCGGCGCTGTTCAAGGCCAAGAGCAACGGCCGAGCCTGCTATGCGCTGTACACTGAGGAGCTCACCGCCCATGCCCAGCAGCGGGTCGAGACCGCCGGCGAGTTGCGCCGGGCGCTGGAGCAGCAGGAGCTGCGGGTGTTCTTCCAGCCGGTGCACGACCTGTTCACCGCGCGGATGATCGGCGTCGAGGCGCTGGTGCGCTGGCAGCATCCGCAGCGCGGCCTGGTCCCGCCCGGGGAGTTCATCCCCATCGCCGAACGCACCGGGCTGATCGCCGAGATCGACGCCTGGGTGCTGCACCAGGCCTGCCGGCAGATGGTGCAGTGGCAGACCGAGGGGCGGCAGTTGGCGTTCGTCGCGGTGAACATTTCCAGCCGCCTGTTCAGCCAGCGCGGCCTGTACCGGCAGGTGGCCGATGCATTGCACGACACCGGGCTGGACCCTGCGCTGCTCGAACTCGAAGTGACCGAGAGCGCGGTGATGGAAGACCCTGAGGTCGCCCTGGAGCAGCTTCACCGCCTGCGCGAGCTGGGCGTGACACTGGCCATTGACGACTTCGGCACGGGGTACTCGTCATTGCTGCGGCTCAAGCGAATGCCCGTGCAGAAGCTCAAGATCGACCAGGGCTTCGTCGCGGGCCTGCCCCATGACGAGGACGACATCGCCATTGTGCGGGTGATCATCGCCCTGGCGCGCAGCATGGGCATGCAGGTGCACGCCGAGGGGGTCGAGCAGGCGGAACAGGCGCGCTTCCTGCTGGAGCAGCAATGCCAGCTGGGGCAGGGGTACTGGTTCGGGCGGCCGGTGCCGGCGGCGGAGCTGCACTGGGGCTGAGATCGCTTGCTTCGCCTCCTCAGGCCATGCGCAATCCCTGTAGGAGCGGCCTTGTGTCGCGAAAGGGCTGCG
>NZ_JAZDCT010000039.1:0-59625 GCF_036324045.1 Pseudomonas carassii
TCACCAAAAATCCTCGCTCCATTCATCCGGCCCCTACGCTTCGCTCCGGGGTCCCCTCGCTCCGTTCTTGCTCCCGGGAGGACCGCGCTGAACGCCCCATCCTGGGGCGCAGCGCTTGACGGGCATCCATGCCCGTCACCTCCCTCCGCAAGAACTCCGCTCGGCCTCCTGAAGTCGCAATTGGCGGCGCCTGAACTATCGCGCACTTAGAAGCAAGATCAAGATCAAGATCAAGATCAACAAACATGAACCAACTATCGAACCACCGGCAGGGTAGCTAAGTTATAGGCTCCCGGTGACTAGCCGGCTCCCACAGGGATAACTTACCCTCTCAAAGCGCAGCGCTAATTTACTGTTGATCGTTGTAATGAAACTTCGGCATCTCCCAATGAAACCGAATAGCCAACAACCGCACCAGAAAACCACCAAACAATGTCAGCAACATGGCCTGCTCCGCCGGCACCTTGAAGTAAACGCACCCCAGGTAGAACCAAGCCGCCGCAAACGAAACACTGGCATAGAGCTCACGCCGAAACACCAACGGAATATCGTTGCAGAAGATATCCCGCAGGATGCCGCCAAACACCCCGGTAATCACCCCGCTGATCGAAGCGACCAGGAACCCCTGCCCCATCTCCAGCGCGGTCATGCAGCCGATCAGGGTGAACGCCACCAGCCCCAGGGCATCGAGCACCAGGAACAGCGACCGCAGGTGCCGCATCAAGGGCGCGATGAAAATCGTCAGCAGCGCCGCGAAGCTGGTCAGCACCAGGTACTCCGGATGCTTCACCCAGGTTAGCGGGTAGTGCCCGAGCAGCACGTCGCGCACCGAGCCGCCACCCAGCGCGGTGACGCAGGCGATCAGCACCACGCCGAACCAGTCCATGCCGCGACGGCCGGCGGACAGGGCGCCAGTCATGGCTTCGGCGGTGATGGCGATGAGGTAGAGCATCAGCAACATGGTGCAGGTCCGTGCGGGAAAGGCGCGCAGTCTACCCAGTCGCGCAGGGCACCAAAAGGGGGAGCGCCGACGATCGTCGGCGCTCGGCAAGGTCAGACCTTGATGAAATGCTCGCGATAGTGACGCAGCTCGCCAATCGACTCGCGAATGTCATCCAGCGCCAGGTGGGTACTGCCCTTCTTGAAGCTGTCACGCACTTCCGGCGCCCAGCGCGCGGCCAGTTCCTTGAGCGTGGAGACATCGAGGTTGCGATAGTGGAAGTAGTTTTCCAGTTCACGCATGTGGCGATAGAGGAAACGGCGGTCCTGGCAGATGCTGTTGCCACAGATCGGCGACTTGCCCTTCGGCACCCACTGCTCGAGGAAAGCGATGGTCTGCGCCTCGGCCTCGGCCATGCTCACCTTGCTTTCACGCACGCGCTGGGTCAGGCCCGAGGCGCCATGGGTGCGGGTGTTCCACTCGTCCATGCGCGCCAGCACTTCGTCGCTGTGGTGAATGGCGATCACCGGGCCTTCGGCCAGGGTGTTCAGCTCGCTGTCGGTGACGATGGTGGCCATCTCGATGATGACGTCGTTGTCCGGATCCAGGCCGGTCATCTCCAGATCGATCCAGATCAGATTCTGTGGGTTCTGCATGAAAAGGCTCCTCGAATAGCCCGTCATATTAGCCTAGCGGGGCGGCTCGTGGGCGTGCCGTGCTAAACTGCCCGCCGTTTTCTTTCTGCCCCGCCGACACGGAACACTCATGGCCAAACGCCAGCTCAACCGCCGCCAGAACTGGCGCATCGAAAAGATCCAGGGCGAGCGCGCCGCCCGCGCCGCCAAACGCGAGCAGCACGTGCTGCAGGAGCTGGAGGGTGGCGATCTGGGGCCGGAACAACTGGGCCTGGTGATCGCCCACTTCGGTGTGCAGGTCGAGGTCGAGGCCCAGGACGGCGAAGCCGCCGGCCAGGTCTTCCGCTGCCACCTGCGGGCCAACCTGCCGGCGCTGGTCACCGGCGATCGCGTGGTCTGGCGCGCCGGCAACCAGGGGATCGGCGTGATCGTCGCGCAGATGCCGCGCAGCACCGAACTGTGCCGACCGAACAACCACGGCCAGCTCAAGCCGGTGGCGGCCAACGTCGACCTGATCGTCATCGTCTTCGCCCCGGCGCCCGAGCCGCACCCCAACCTGATCGACCGCTACCTGGTCGCCGCCGAGCATGCCGGCATCCGCCCGCTGCTGCTGCTGAACAAGGCCGACCTGATCGACGACGAGAACGGCCCGACCCTCCAGGCGATGCTCGAGGTCTATCGCGGCCTGGGCTACCCGCTGCTGGAAGTCTCGGCCCACCACGGCGATGGCATGCAACGCCTGCAGGAAACCCTCGACGGCCATATCAGCGTGTTCGTCGGCCAGTCCGGCGTGGGCAAGTCCTCGCTGGTCAACAGCTTGCTGCCCGAGGCCGGCACCCGTGTCGGCGACCTGTCGGAGTGGTCCGGCCAGGGCACCCACACCACCACCACCGCGCGGCTGTACCACTTCCCCAACGGCGGCGACCTGATCGACTCGCCGGGCATCCGCGAGTTCGGCCTGGTGCATGTCAGCCGCGACGACGTGGAGGATGGTTTCATCGAGTTCCGCGAACTGATCGGCAACTGCCGCTTCCGCGACTGCAAGCATGACCGCGAGCCCGGTTGCGCGCTGCTCAAGGCCCTGGAGGACGGCAGCGTCACCCAGCAGCGGATGAACAGCTACCGCTCGATCATCGCCAGCCTGCCTGAAGATACCTACTGATTGGCAGGTTTGCCTGTCTGAGCCGTAGGAAATGTTACCGGGGCGAGTAGGATCGCTCCGGTTTCGCGGTCACCTATTGTCCCACTCCCGGCTTTCCCCGATGGTCATGCCTTGTCGTCGGCATTGATCAGGGAGGGCAACAAGGATGCCGGTTTTCATCAGTTACCGCCGGGATGAGCGGCTCGATGCCTTCATCCTCAACGAACGCCTGCTGCTCGAAGGCATCCCCACCCATCTGGTGCCCTTCGACAGCGAAGGGCAGACCCTGGACGACCTGCATGGCGGTTTCTGCCAGCACATGGCCGATGCCACCCACTGGATCGGCGTGTTGTCCGAACACACCGTCGACGACTGGTGGACGGCCTGGCTGTTGGGCGCCGCGGCCATGCTCAATCGCCGGGTGAGTTTCTATCACGCGGGCAGCGGCGACCTGCCGGATTACCTGGGCAAATGGCCGGCGATGCGCGAGCGGGAGCATATCGAGCTGTTCGTGCGGGCCTACCATGACGAGCAGACCTTTGGCCGCGCCATGGCCTCGATGACCGGGCGCGGGAGCCTGTCGGACAGGGATAACGCGGATTTCTTTCACGCCGACCTCAAGGCCAAGATCAGGCGCGGCTTCTGAATGCACAGGGGCCGCTAAGCGGCCCCTGTCATTTACTGGTCCTTGGCCTCGTCCATCTTCAACACGCCATCCTCGAAGATGTTCAGCTTCTGGCGCAGCTCGCGCGGCTGCATCGGCGCATCGCCCGGTGCCGCGGTGGCCCCGGGTGCGGCGCCTGCAGGCGGTGCGGGATTGGCCGGAGGTGCATTCTCAGGCTTGCCCTGCTCACCCTCGATATCGCGCTGGGCCTTCTTGGTCAGGACGATGATATCGATCCGACGGTTGACCGGGTTGAACGGATTAGCCCGGTCGAACAGCGACGACGAGGCATAGCCGACCACCCGTGCCACCTGCTCATCCGGGTAGCCACCGGCAACCAGGGCCCGACGCGCGGCGTTGGCGCGGTTGGCCGACAGTTCCCAGTTGCCGAAGTCGCCGGTGCCGGAATACGGCTTGGCGTCGGTGTGGCCACTGATGCTGATCTTGTTCGGCACGGCCTTGATGGTGTCGGCCATGGCCAGCAGGATGTCCTCGAAATACGGCTGCAGCCGTGCGCTGCCCAGGTCGAACATTGGCCGGTTCTCGGCATCCATGATCTGGATGCGCAGGCCGTCCTGGGTGATCTCGAACAGGATCTGGTCCTTGAACTTCTGCAGCTGCGGGTTTTCCTCGACCTTGTTCTGCAACTCCTGCAGCAGCAGCTCGAGGCGCTCGCGCTCGACCTGCTCGGCCATGGTCTCGACCTTGTCCTTGTCCAGCTGCAGGCTGGTGTCGGGCGTCGGCTCGGACTTCACTTCCGGGTTGATGGTCTTTTCCGGCGCCAGTTGCGGCGAGCCGCCCAGGTCGATGATATAGGGCGTGCCGCTTTCGGAGAAGCCGATCGGGTCCTTGAAGTAACCGGCGATGGCGATCTTCTGCTCGGGCGTGGCCGTCGACAGCAGCCAGAGCACCAGGAAGAACGCCATCATCGCCGTGGCGAAGTCGGCGAAGGCGATTTTCCAGGCGCCGCCGTGATGGCCGTCGCCAAAGCGCTTGACGCGCTTGACGATGATGGGCTGATTGTTCTCCATGGCTTAGCGACCGCGTACTGCTTGTTCCAGCTCGGCGAAGCTCGGACGGTGCGCCGGGTACAGCACCTTGCGACCGAACTCGACCGCCAGCGACGGCGGCATGCCGGAGGCCGAGGCCACCAGCGAGGCCTTGATCGCCTCGTAGACGTTCAGTTCCTCTTTCGCATCGTGGCGCAGAGCGTTGGCCAGCGGGCCGAAGAAGCCGTAGGCGGCAAGAATACCGAAGAAGGTACCGACCAGCGCCGCGCCCACGTGCAGGCCGATGGACTTCTGGTCGCCATCGCCCAGCGAGGCCATGGTCACCACGATACCCAGTACCGCCGCGACGATACCAAAGCCGGGCATGCCGTCGGCGATGCCGGTCACCGCGTGGGACGGGTGCTCCAGCTCTTCCTTCATGCTCAGCAGCTCCATGTCGAACAGGCCTTCGAGTTCATGGGGCGCCATGTTGCCGGTGGACATGATCCGCAGGTAGTCGCAGATGAACGCGGTCATGCGCTCATCACCCAGCACGGCCGGGTACTTGGCGAAGATCGGGCTGGCCGCGGCGTCCTCGATATCCCCCTCGATGGCCATCATGCCTTCACGACGGCTCTTGTTGAGGATCTCGTACACCAGGCCCAGCACCTCAAGGTAGAAGGTGTGGGTGAAGCGGGTGCCGAACATCTTCAGCGACTTCTTGATTACATGCATGGTCATGTAACCAGGGTTGGCCTGGAGGAACGCACCAAAGGCCGCGCCGCCGATGATCAGCACTTCGAACGGCTGGATCAGTGCCGCGATCTTGCCGTGGGAAAGCACGTAGCCGCCGAGCACGCTCGCGAATACGACGATGATGCCGATAATTTTAGCCATAAGTTGGAAGCACTTGCTGTCGTGGTCAGGGTAGGGAACGGAAGCTTGAAAACTCTTCTTCTACTTATCGGCAGAACTGCGCCAGACTATAGCCACTCATTGCGAAAAGCCAGTTCGGACTGATGTCAATATGCCAATTGAAACCAAGGTGCCAAGTCAGGTTCCGTCGAGTCTAGAGGCCTGGGTAAAGCTGCTCGACGGGATTCGAGTACCGGTGCCGAAAGACAGCCACGACCGTGTTCTACAGGCCATCAACGACAGCCGCCGCTCCCTGCGCGACATCGCCGAACTGATGCAGGACAGCCCCGCGCTGGTGCTCTGCGTGCTGCGCGAGGCCAACCACCCGGCCAACGCCAGTCTGGCGGAGCCTGCCGAAAGCCTGGAAATCGCCCTCAACCGCCTGGGGCTGGCCCGCACCAGCCAGTTGCTGGCGCGCCTGCCGTCGATACCGGCCGACGAGATCCCGCCGGTGCTGCGCCAGTTCCTGCTGATCAGCCAGCACGCCACCCAACAGGCCAACGGCCTGTTCGCCAGTCGCCTGGCGCGGCTGTGGCAGGAAATCCACTGGGGCAGCCTGCTGTTCCTCTCGCCACTGTGGCCGCTGGCCCTGGCCTACCCCAAGCTGCTGGACACCTGGGAACTGCGGGTCATCCACAAGGGCGAGGAAGCCGCCGAGGTCGAGCGGGAACTGTTCGGCGTGCGCCTCATGCAGCTGTGCCAGGCCATGGCCGAGCACTGGCGCCTGCCCGAGTGGGTGACCCAGGGCTACCGCCTGCTGATGGACGAGCGCGAGCAACTGGCCCAGGTGCTGAACATCGCCCGCGAACAGGACCCGCTGGTCCAGCAGCAGCGCCTGGACGACGAGCCGGCCCTGCGCCGCTGGTTCAACCAGCCACCCAACACCGTGCTGCTGGCCAACGGCCTCGCCCTGGCCGCCCAGGTGGGTTGGGACAACCCGCACCTGCTGCGCTGGCAGCTGCTTACCGCACTGTACCTGCAGACCACCCTGGACGATGTTCAGCAACAGGTCCACCAGCAGGCCGCGGCCAGCGCTCGCCATCACGCCCGGCATGCGCTGTTCCACCCGGCCGAGGCGCTGATCTGGCCCTGGCACCAGCGCCGGCCGCACCCGGACATGCTCACCCCGCCACCGCCCAGCACCGAGGACCTCGGCCGCTGGCGCGCGCTGTGCCAGGAGCTGCTGGCCCAGCCCAGCCCGTTCAGCAACGCCGTGCACCTGGCCACCCAGGCCCGCGACGCCCTGCTGGCCTGCGGCATGCAGCGCATCATGCTGCTGAGCCTGGACAAGGCCACCGACTACCTGCGCGTGCAGCAGACCGCCGGCCTGCCACGCGAGGCCGCCGCCATGGCGCTGCCCGTCGAGCAGAACAAATTGTTGCAAAAGTTGATGGCAAAAGCCGGGCAACTGCGCCTGACACCCGACAACCATGCCCAGTTCAGCGCACTGCTGCCGGCACCGTTGCGCGCTTTCTTCCGCAGCGAGCACCTGCTGCTGCGCTCGCTGGCGGTGGGCGACCAGGTACTGATGCTGGCGGTAGCCGACCAGGACGGCAAGCCGCTGGCCGACGTCAGCGTGCAGGCGTTTGGCAAGACCGCGCAATGCGTGGAGCGCGCCCTGGCCGTGTTTGCCACCCGCAATGCCTGACCCTTGCGCTACAATCGCCCCTCTTTCCACCCTGGAGAACGTGGATGACTGACTTTTCCGGCCTGCCCCTGGTGATCGAAGCCGAGGACCTGCTGCCGCGCCTGGATTCGCCACGGCTGATCCTGGTCGACCTGACCAGCGCCAACCGCTATGGCAGCGGGCACATCCCCGGAGCCCGCTTCGTCGACCCGAAACGCACCCAGCTGGGCCAGCCCCCGGCCCCCGGCCTGCTGCCGGCCCGTGCCGACCTGGAAAAACTGTTCGGTGAACTCGGCCACCGCGACGATGCGGTCTACGTGGTCTACGACGACGAGGGCGGCGGCTGGGCCGGGCGCTTCATCTGGCTGCTCGACGTGATCGGCCACAAGGGTTACCACTACCTGAACGGCGGCATCCAGGCCTGGCCGGCGGACAAGCTGTCCACCGAAACACCCGAAGTCGCCGGCGGCCCGGTGAGCCTGCACCTGCATGGCGAACCCACCGCCACCCGCGAATACCTGCAAAGCCGCCTGGGCGCCGCCGACCTGGTCATCTGGGACGCCCGCGGGCCACTGGAATACAGCGGCGAGAAGGTGCTGGCGGCCAAGGGCGGGCACATTCCCGGCGCGATCAACTTCGAGTGGACCGCCGGCATGGACCTCAACAACCACCTGCGCATCCGCAAGGACATTGCCGAAGTCCTGCAAAACCTGGGCATCACCCCCGACAAGGAAGTGATCACCCACTGCCAGACCCACCACCGCTCCGGTTTCACCTACCTCGTGGCCAAGGCCCTCGGCTATCCACGGGTGAAGGGCTATGCCGGTTCCTGGGGCGAATGGGGCAACCACCCCGACACGCCCGTCGAAGTTTAAGGACGCTCAATGAAATCCCGCTTGTTCATCATCAGCCAGTACCTGCTGCCGCACCACCTGCTGTCGCGGCTGGCCGGCTGCGTCGCCGAGTGCCGCGCACGCTGGTTCAAGAACGCCTTCACCGCCTGGTTCGCCAAGCGCTACCAGGTGAACATGTCCGAGGCGCTGGTCGAAGACCTCAGCGCCTACGAGCACTTCAACGCCTTCTTCACCCGTGCCCTCAAGCCCGGCGCCCGTCCGCTGGACGAAACCCCCGGTGCGATCCTCTGCCCAGCCGATGGCGCCGTCAGCCAGCTTGGTCCGATCGAGCACGGCCGCATCTTCCAGGCCAAGGGCCACGGCTACAGCGCCCTGGAGCTGCTGGGCGGCGATCCGGCCCTGGCCGCGCCGTTCATGGGCGGCGAGTTCGCCACCATCTACCTGTCGCCCAAAGACTACCACCGCGTGCACATGCCGCTGGCCGGTACCCTGCGCGAGATGGTCTATGTGCCGGGCCGGCTGTTCTCGGTCAACCAGACCACTGCGGAAAACGTGCCTGAGCTGTTCGCCCGCAACGAGCGCGTGGTCTGCCTGTTCGACACCGAGCGTGGGCCGATGGCGGTGGTGCTGGTCGGTGCGATGATCGTCGCCTCGATCGAGACCGTCTGGGCTGGCCTGGTCACGCCACCGAAGCGCGAGCTGAAGACCTTCCGCTACGACGAAGCCAGCCGTGCGCCGATCCACCTGGAAAAAGGTGCCGAACTGGGCCGTTTCAAGCTGGGATCAACCGCCATCGTGCTGTTCGGGCCGGAGCAGGTGAAGTGGGCCGAGAGCTTGGGTGCCGGCTCTGCGGTGCGCATGGGTGAGCTGCTGGCGCAGCCGACCCAGGCCTGAGCATCCGGTAATAAAAAGGCCCTGCATGATTCATGTCATGCAGGGCCTTTTTTTGCCTTGGGATTGCTGGGAGGGCTTCGCCCTCCTTTCGCGACGCAAGGCCGCTCCTACAGGGGGACACGATCAGCTGTAGGACCGGCCGCAAAGGCCGCAACGCGGCCCCGGCTCAAGATCAACCGCGCGCTTCGCGATCGCGCACGCCCAGCAGGTAAAGCACACCATCCAGGCCCAGCGTCGAAATCGCCTGCTTGGCCGACTGGCGCACCAGCGGCTTGGCGCGGAAGGCCACGCCCAGACCGGCCTGGGACAGCATCGGCAGGTCGTTGGCGCCATCACCGACGGCGATGGTCTGCTCGAGCTGCAGGCCCTCCTCGCTGGCCAGTTGCTGCAGCAGGTCAGCCTTGCGCTGGGCATCGACGATCGGCTCGACGGCCACGCCGGTCACCTTGCCGTCGACCACCTCCAGTTCATTGGCGAACACGTAGTCAATGCCCAGGCGCGCCTGCACCTGCTGGGCAAAGTAGGTGAAGCCACCGGAGAGGATGGCGGTCTTGTAGCCCAGGCGCTTGAGCTCGGCGAACAGGTGCTCGGCGCCTTCGGTCAGGCGCAGCGAGGCGCCGATCTGGTCGAGCACGCTGACGTCCAGCCCCTTGAGCAAGGCCATGCGCTCCTTGAAGCTGGCGCGGAAGTCCAGCTCGCCACGCATGGCGCGCTCGGTGATCGCCGCCACCTGCTCGCCGACGCCGGCGGCCTTGGCCAGTTCGTCGATCACTTCGGCCTCGATCAGGGTCGAGTCCATGTCGAAAACCGCCAGGCGGCGGTTGCGGCGGAACAGGTCGTCACGCTGGAAAGCGATGTCGATGTTCAGCTCTTCGGACAGCGCAAAGAAGTCGGCGCGCAGGGCCTGATCATCGCTGGCCTCGCCGCGCACGGAAATTTCCAGCGCGGACTTGCCCTTGTCGGTCGGGGCATCCAGCGCGACGCGGGCGGACAGCCGCTCGATGCGCTCGATGGTCAAGCCGTACTGGCTGATGATCGCACTGACCCGCTGCAACTGCTGCGGGGTCACCCGACGGCTGAGCAGGGTGACGATATGGCGCGCCTCGCCCTGGCTGTCGGCCCAGTGCTGGTAATCGGCCTCGGAAATGGGGGTGTAGCGGGCCTGCAGGTCCAGTTCGTGAGCCTTGGACTGCACGCTCTGCAACAGCGCGGTGGCCACTTCGTTGTCGGGGATGTCGACCAGGATGCCGAACGACAGGGTGCCGTGCATGACCGCCAGGCCGATGTCGAGAATGTTCACACCGCCCTGGAGCAGGACGCCGGTAATGGCCGCGGTGAGACCTGGACGGTCTTCACCAGTGATGTTGATCAAAACGATTTCGCGCAAGACCGGGGCTCCAACTCGATGAAAAATGCGCATTCTACCGATTTTCCATGACCATCGGGCGCCAACGATACTTTGCCGACAAAACACGTATCGCTATACTGCGCAGCAACTTTCTCGCCATAAAGAGCCGCGCTCTGTGAACCGGCCCACGCCCGTAAAACCCGACAACTTCTTCCTGATGATCTACCGAGCCCTGAGCCAGCGCCGAATTCCATTGGCCCTGCGCATTGCCAGCCACAACATCTTCCTGGTGGCCCTGGCCCTGGTGATCTACGCCTGCGTGATGGGCCTGCAGTTCAAGCAGGCCATGCACGAGCAGGCCGATGCCGTCGGCCAGAGCCTGACCACCCAGACCGCCACCTCGGCCACCGAGCTGCTGGTGTCCAACGACATCCTCAGTCTCAACGTACTGCTGGGCAACCTGGTGAAGAACCCGCTGGTAGCCCATGCGGCCATCTACAGCGTGGACAACCGCATCCTCGCCGAGGCCGGTCAGCGCCCGCGCAACAGCCTGCTGGGCGAAACCGAAGGGGTCTACCAGACCAAGATCACCTTCCAGGACGTGACCGCCGGCCAGCTGCGCATCAGCCTGGACATGAGCCAGTTCCAGCAGCCGATGCTGATCAGCCTGCAGAGCATGGGCATTCTCGCCGCGATCCTGCTGGCCCTGGCCCTGACCCTCAGCCTGCGCCTGGGCCGCTTCATCTCGACCCCGCTGTTGCAGCTGCGCGTCTGGTTGCGTGACCCGCACCCCTACACGCCGGGCACCGACCGCCAGGACGAGATCGGCGACCTGGCCCGTCAGCTGCACGCCCGCCTCGCCCCACCGCCGCCTCCGGAGCCGGAGGAAGAGGACGAGGAAGACGATTTCGATGACGTGCCCGCAGCCAAGGTCGCTCCACGGGCCAAGGCGGCGGTACAGAGTGCCGATCACGACGAAGACGACGACGCCTTCGCCGACCTGATGGATGAGCAAAGCGCTCCGGCCAAGCCTGCGATCATCGAGTCCGACGAACCGCAATTCAGCGCCGTGCTGGCCGTGCAGTTGGGCTCCCAGGAGCAACTGCGCCGCCTGCCACGCACCCGCCTGACCGAGCTGCTGGAGCGCTACCGCGACTGCCTCGACCAGGCCGCCTCGCTGTACGAAGGGGAAGTCCACACCCTGAACGACGGCAGCACCCTGCTGTTGTTCCACAGCCGCGATAGCGGCGAGGACTACCTGACCAACGCCATCTGCTGCGGCGAGCTGCTGCGTGCCCTTGGCCACGCCCTGCAGATCGAGGTGGCTGACAGCGGCATCACCCTGCAACTGCAACTGGGCCTGGTGCTGGCTGACGATCTGCAAGGCATGGATCAGGTCGACCTGCTGATGACCGAACAGGCCCAGGACGCCCTGGCCCTGTCGCAGCACAGCCGCAACCTGCTGCTGGTGGAACGCCGCATCAGTGATGACGCCCTGGTACGCCAGCGTGCGCGTATTCGGCCGATCGCAAGCCCCGAGGGCGCGTGCTGTGTCGAACGCCTGATGGAACCTTACCCGTCGATGCTGGAACGCCAGCTGGCACGGATGCATGAGCGGCGGGCCTGAGATTTAGGGGTTACGCGATCCCTGTAGGAGCGGCCTTGCCGAGGCGTCGGACCGGTCGGAAAGGGCTGCGTAGCAGCCCCAGGGATTTTCGATGGAACGAAGTTCCTGGGGCTGCTTCGCACCCCTTTCCGACCGGTCCGACGCCTCGGCAAGGCCGCTCCTACAGGGAACAGCGCCTCGATCTAGCAGCCACAAAAAAGCCCGCATCGCTGCGGGCTTTTTTGTGGCTGCGGATATCAGAAGCGGAACACTTCCATATCGGTACGAATCGGCGAAGCCATCGGAATCTTCGGTTTCTCCGGCTCTTTCTTCACCTGAACCGGCGCCGCCTGCTTGCGTGGCGTCTCCTCGGCGATGGCCGGCTGGTTGGCCAGTGGCTTGACCGCGGTGCTCAGCTGTTCGGCCAGCTTCTGCAGCAATTGCCCCTGGGCCTGGACCTGCGCCGACTCGGTGCCCGCATGGGGCTGCTCGAGGTGGACGATGCGGTTGTCACGCACCTGGCCACGGCGGTCCAGCACGCGCCACTGGGCATCCAGGATCGCCGGCTGGTTCTTGCCCGAATCCAGGCGGGTGATCGACAGCAGCACCTGCACGTCCGGCGTGAAGCCGGCGCTCGCCGGTGCCAGCACCACGCGCTGGCTGTCCAGACGCCAGGCTAGCTGGCGCACCAGCAACTGGTCGATATCCGACGAAAGGCTGCCGGCCCAGCGGCCATCGGTGGCCGCCGTCAGGCTGCCATCGGTCTGCCGCTGGAGAAAGGTCTCGCGTTGCAGGTAGTCGGCCACCGATACCGGGCCGAGCACCACCGCCATGCCCGCCGCCTGGGTCGGCTGGCCGGGATCACCACTGTCGAGCTGATACAGGGCGACCGGCTGATGCATGCTGCATCCGCTCAGGCCCAGCAAGCCAGTCATCAGCAGCGCAAATGGAAGGCGCAGAAATTTCATTCATCCCATCCAGGCGGTCGTCTCCAGACTGACCGCAGTGATACTCATGTAGATTCATTCGGGCACTCGGCCACGCCGGCGCCACGCGGGCACTATCATCCGCGAATTAGCCGCCAGACTCCAGCATTTCCGCCCGAGGCGGCGCCGAAAACGCCGCAGCAGACGGTCAATCCAGTCAGGCCGGGGTCTCCACCATCAACCCATCGACGCGCTGGAAGCCACGTGGCAATTTGCTACCGCGACGACCGCGTTCGCCCTTGTAATGCTCCAGATCATCCGGCTTCAGGGAAAGGGTACGCTTGCCAGCCTGCAATACAAGGGTCGAGCCTTCGCTGATCACCGCCAGGTCGGTCACGTACTCCTCGCGGCTGGCCACCCGATCACCCGGCACGCCGATGATCTTGTTGCCCTTGCCCTTGCCCAGCTGCGGCAGGTCGGCCACCTTGAACACCAGCAGGCGACCTTCGGTGGTGACAGCCGCCAGCCAATCCTGTTCACGACTCGCAACCGGGCGCGGGGTCATCACCTTGGCGCCGTTGGGCAGGCTGAGCAGGCCCTTGCCGGCCTTGTTCTTGGCCTGCAGGTCCTCGCCCTTGACCACGAAACCGTAGCCGGCGTCCGAGGCCACCACGTACAGGGCGTCGTCCTCCGGCAGCAGCACGCACTCGAAGGTAGCGCCGGGCGGCGGAGTCAGGCGACCGGTCAGCGGCTCGCCCTGGCCACGGGCCGACGGCAGGCTGTGGGCGGCCAGCGAGTAGCTGCGGCCGGTGGAGTCGATGAGCACGGCGAATTGGTTGGAGCGTCCGGCCGCGGCGGCCTTGAAGCCGTCACCGGCCTTGTACGAAAGCCCCGTGGCGTCGATATCGTGGCCCTTGGCGCAACGCACCCAGCCCTTCTCCGACAGCACCACGGTGACCGGCTCGGTCGGCATCAGCTCGTTTTCCGACAGGGCCTTGGCCTCGGCGCGCTCGACGATCGGCGAGCGGCGGTCGTCGCCATAGGTTTCGGCGTCTTCGATCAGTTCGCTGCGCACCAGCTTGCGCAGCTTGGCGTCGCTGCCCAGCAGGGTAGTCAGGCGCTTCTGCTCCTTGAGCAGCTCGTCCTGCTCGCCACGGATCTTCATCTCTTCCAGACGGGCCAGCTGGCGCAGGCGGGTCTCGAGGATGTAGTCGGCCTGGATCTCGGTCAGGTCGAAACGGGCGATCAGGGCCTGCTTGGGGTGCTCCTCGGTGCGGATGATGTGGATCACTTCATCCAGGTTGAGGAACGCGGTGAGCAAGCCTTCCAACAGGTGCAGGCGCTTCTCGACCTTGTCCAGGCGGTGCTGCAGGCGGCGACGAACGGTACCGATCCGGTACTCCAGCCACTCCAGCAGCAACGCGCGCAGGTTCTTCAGCTGCGGACGGCCGTCGAGGCCGATGATGTTGACGTTGACCCGGTAGGTGCTCTCGAGGTCGGTGGTGGCGAACAGGTGCTGCATCAGTTCGGCGGCATCGACACGGTTCGAACGCGGGATGATGACAATGCGGCAAGGGTTCTCGTGATCCGACTCGTCGCGCAGGTCGGCGACCATCGGCAGCTTCTTGGCCTGCATCTGCGCGGCGATCTGCTCCAGCACCTTGGCCCCGGAGACCTGGTGCGGCAGCGCGGTGACGATGATGTCGCCGTCCTCGACGCGGTACACCGCGCGCATGCGGATCGAGCCCTTGCCGGTCTCGTAGAGCTTGAGGATATCGGCGCGCGGGGTGACGATCTCGGCTTCGGTCGGGTAGTCCGGGCCCTGGATGTGCTCGCACAACTGCTCGATGGTGGCCTTGGGCTCGTCGAGCAGGCGCACGCAGGCGCTGGCCACCTCCCGCAAATTGTGCGGCGGCACGTCGGTGGCCATGCCCACGGCAATGCCGGTGGTGCCGTTGAGCAGGATGTTCGGCAGGCGCGCCGGCAGCACCGCCGGCTCCTGCAGAGTACCGTCGAAGTTCGGCACCCAGTCGACGGTGCCCTGGCCCAGCTCGCTGAGCAGCACTTCGGAATAGCGCGACAGGCGCGCCTCGGTGTAACGCATGGCGGCGAACGACTTCGGATCGTCCGGCGCACCCCAGTTGCCCTGGCCATCGACCAGGGTGTAGCGGTAGCTGAACGGCTGGGCCATCAGCACCATGGCCTCGTAGCACGCCGAGTCGCCGTGGGGGTGGAACTTGCCGAGCACGTCGCCGACGGTACGCGCCGACTTCTTGTGCTTGGAGTCGGCGTCCAGTCCCAACTCGCTCATGGCATAGACGATGCGGCGCTGCACCGGCTTGAGGCCGTCGCCGATGTGCGGCAGGGCACGGTCCATGATCACGTACATGGAGTAGTTGAGGTAGGCCTGTTCGGTGAAGTCAGCCAGGGAACGGCGTTCGACGCCTTCAAGGCTGAGTTCGAGTGAGTCGCTCATGCGGGCCTCGTCATTTCAGGTTCTGGCGCAGCAGCATGGTGCCGCCGCGCTGGGTAAATTCAAGTTGTTTCAGGGCACTCATGCCCAGCAGCACGGCCTGGCCATCCAGGCCGGGCACCACCAGTGCGCGCACGTCGCGCAGGTGGATATCACCCAGTTGCAGGCTGTCGAGCCGGGTGCGGTAGCCTTCGGTGCGGCCATTGGCGGTGCTCAATTGCACCGGGGCGCCGCGGGCCAGGTCCAGATCGCGGGCCAGCGCCTCGGGGATCGCCACATCGGTGGCGCCGGTATCGAGCATGAAATGCACCACCCGGCCATTGATCGCGCCGTCGGCGACGAAATGGCCCTGGCCGTTGCTCAGCAGGCGAACTTCGACGAAGCCGTCGCCCTGCTCGCTCTGCACCACGGTGTTGGGATTTTGCTGACGCGCCTCCCATTGGCCGAAAAAGCGCGTGGCCAAAAACATCGCCGCCGCCCAGGCGACGATCATCAGCACCCTGCCCGCCCGCTTGCCCGCTGGCTGGCTCATGGCTTGGCGCTCCAGCCACCGGCCGGCGCGCCGAAGCGCCAGACGACCGGGCGCGTTTCACCGTCCGACCGCGGGCGGTCGTTATTATCCACGCCGATCCAGGCGCCGTCCTTGTCGATCACCAGCGCCTCGGCCAGGCCATAGGGCTGTGAATAGCGACGCGATTCCACCAGCGCATCGGCGGCGAACGACCAGCAGCGCTCCACGGCGCCACTGTCGGCGTCGCGCCGGCAGATGCGGTAGGCGTTGCGCTCAAGGGTGAACAGCTTGCCCTCGAACCAGGCCAGGTCGGCGAAGTCGCGGGAAACCGGGCGTGCCTCGGGGAATTGCGACGGCTGCATTTCCACGCCGGCCTCACTGAGCAGCACGCAGCCGCGCCCGCAGGTCCATACCGATTGCTGGCGCTGCACGGCAAGCAGCCCGCGCCGCTCACGCTCGGCGGCCAGCCACAGGCGGTCGCCCGCCGGATTGATCGCCAACCCTTCGAACAGGGCGTTGAAATGCAGCAGCATGCCACTGGCCCGCGCCTGGCGCACCATGGCCTGGTCGATCCTCAGCCAGTCCGGCTCGCCTTCCAGGGGCAGTTGCAGCACCGCGGCCTGGGCCTCGCTGACGATGAACAGGTTGCCGGCCTGGTCGCAGGTGATGCCTTCGAAATCCAGCGCGCCGCCACGAATATACGACGCCGCCCAGTTGCGCGACTTCAATCCCCAGGGCAACCCGGTATCCGGGGCCGGCGGCGGGGTGAAGGTCAGCGGCTGGGCCTGCCAGGCCGCGCCCTCCTGGTCCAGGCGGTAGATACGGTCGTCATCGCGGTCGGACACCGCCCACAACGCCCCCCGACACCAGGCCAGGCCCGACAGGTTGCCGCCGCGCATGCCATCGACCACGTGCTCGCTGCTGAGCTTGAGCTGCGGCCAGTCGCCGGCCTGGGCCTGCAGGGCGAACAGCGCCAGGCAGGCCATGAGCAGCGGACGAATCAAACCAGGACCTCGGCCAGGTTGCCTTTGGTCTCCAGCCAACTCTTGCGGTCACCGGCGCGTTTCTTGGCCAACAGCATGTCCATGATCTCGGTGGTGCCCTGCACGTCATCCAGCGTGAGCTGGACCAGGCGTCGGGTGTTCGGGTCCATGGTGGTCTCGCGCAGCTGCGGCGGGTTCATCTCGCCCAGGCCCTTGAATCGGGTGACCTGCGGCTTGCCGCGCTTCTTCTCGGCGACCAGCCGGTCGAGGATGCCGTCGCGCTCGGCTTCGTCCAGGGCGTAGTAGATCTCCTTGCCCAGGTCGATGCGGTACAGCGGCGGCATGGCCACGTAGACGTGCCCGGCCTCGACCAGCGGACGGAAGTGCTGGACGAACAGCGCGCACAACAGGGTGGCGATGTGAAGGCCGTCGGAGTCGGCGTCGGCGAGGATGCAGACCTTGCCGTAGCGCAGTTGGCTGAGGTCGGTAGCACCCGGGTCGACACCGATGGCCACGGCGATGTTGTGCACTTCCTGGCTGGCCAGGACTTCGCCGCCATCGACTTCCCAGGTGTTGAGGATCTTGCCGCGCAGCGGCAGGATCGCCTGGAATTCCTTGTCCCGGGCCTGCTTGGCCGAACCACCGGCGGAGTCACCCTCGACCAGGAACAGTTCGGCGCGCATCGGATCCTGGCCTGCGCAGTCGGCCAGCTTGCCGGGCAGCGCCGGGCCCTGGGTGATGCGCTTGCGCTCGACCTTCTTGCTTGCCTTCAGGCGACGACCGGCGTTGCTGATGGCCAGCTCGGCCAGTTGCATGCCCAGCTCGGGATGAGCGTTGAGCCACAGGCTGAAGGCGTCCTTGACCACGCCGGAGACAAACGCCGCCGCCTCGCGGGACGACAGGCGCTCCTTGGTCTGCCCGGAGAACTGCGGCTCCTGCATTTTCATCGACAGCACGAAGCTGATGCGTTCCCAGACATCCTCGGGCGCCAGCTTGACCCCGCGTGGCAGCAGGTTGCGGAACTCGCAGAACTCGCGCATGGCATCCAGCAGGCCCTGGCGCAGGCCGTTGACGTGGGTACCGCCCTGGGCGGTGGGGATCAGGTTGACGTAGCTTTCCTGGATGCTGTCGCCCCCTTCCGGCAGCCACAGCAGGGCCCAGTCCACGGCTTCCTTGTTGCCGGCCAGGCTGCCGCAGAACGGCTCGTCGGGCAGGCGCAGGTACTCGCTGACCGAGTCGACCAGGTAGGAACGCAGGCCGTCCTCGTAGTGCCACTCGACCTTCTCGCCGGTGCCCTTGTCCTCGAAGCTGATGGACAGCCCCGGGCACAGCACGGCCTTGGCCTTGAGCACATGCTTGAGGCGGCTGATGGAGAATTTCGGCGAGTCAAAGTACTTCGGATCGGGGGTGAAGTACACGCTGGTGCCGGTGTTGCGCTTGCCGACGGTGCCGACCACTTCCAGCTCGCTGGCCTTGAAGCCGTCGGCGAAGGTCATCTGGTATTCGTTGCCGTCGCGCTTCACGCGCACCCGCACCTGGCTCGACAGGGCGTTGACCACCGAGATGCCGACGCCGTGCAGGCCGCCGGAGAACTGGTAGTTCTTGTTGGAGAACTTGCCGCCGGCGTGCAGCTTGGTGAGGATCAGCTCGACGCCGGAAACGCCCTCTTCGGGGTGGATGTCCACCGGCATGCCGCGGCCATCGTCGCTGACCTCCAGCGAGTGGTCGGCATGCAGGATCACCTGCACCGAGCGGGCATGGCCTGCCAGGGCTTCGTCGACGCTGTTGTCGATGACTTCCTGGGCCAAGTGGTTGGGCCGGCTGGTGTCGGTGTACATGCCCGGCCGCTTGCGGACCGGGTCAAGGCCCGAGAGGACTTCGATGGCGTCTGCGTTATAGGCGCTAGCGCTGGGATTGGCCATGGGTTCTCGTCGTCAGTCTGGTGAATGCAAAAGTCAAAATACAGAAAAATCCAGCGCCGCATACTGCCCGCGGGCAATGCCGGCGAAGGCCAGCAGGGCCGGGAGCTGCTCGGCGAAGCCCTGGTAGCTGTGGTCGCCACCGGCCTGGATACGCAGGGCACAGGCGCGGTAATAGCGCTCGGCGTGGCGATAGTCCAGTGTTTCATCGGCGGTCTGCAACCACACTTGATAGCGGGCGGCGTCCTGCGGCGGCGGCACTTCCAGTTCGGCCAGGGCGTCCACGTGATCGTGGGTCAGCTCCCAGGCCTCATCGGTATAAAGGTTGCGCTGGGTGCCAAGGTAGCCGTCGAACAGGCGGTGCGGGCCAACCGCCGGGTTGACCAGCAGGGCCTTGAGGCCGTGGCGCTCGGCCAGATGGGTGGCATAGTAGCCGCCGAGTGAGCTGCCGACCAGCAAGGGGGTGCCGAGCTCGGCGATGGCGGCCTCCAGCTGAACAATGGCCTGGCGCGGGTGGTGATGCAGGGCCGGGACGCGCAGTTGCTCGGCCAGGCCGAGCTGCTGCATCACCGCCTCGAGCTGGCGCGCCTTCTTCGACAGCGGCGAGCTGTTGAAGCCATGAATATAGAGGATGGAACCCGACATGCTGCCCCCGGACGCAAAGACGCGCAGTGTAGCGCGTTCGAAGGGCATTGGCGCAGCGGGGGGATTTTCGCAACAAATTCTTCAAACAGCCGGTGGCACGATCTCTGTGGGAGCGGCCTTGTGTCGCGAAAGGACCGCAAAGTGGTCCCCCGACTCAGTAGCCCGGACTGTCGAAATCCAGCCTCACCTCGAAATCGCGCGCCCGCTCCACCCCGGTCTCCAACCGCCCGTCGGCATGCAGACGCAACCAGCGGTAGCCCGGCTGCTCCTCGCTCACCCTGAACTCCTCGCTGCGCGGCGCGAACTGGATGCAGGTCGACGGCGTGGCAAGGAAACGGATGCCGGCGCGCACCTCGTCCCATTCCTGATGGATATGCCCCCACAGCATCGCCTTCACCTGTGGATAACCGTGCAGGCGCTGCAACAGTTCATCGGCGTTGCGCAGACCGATCGGCGCGATCCAGGCACAACCAATATCCACCGGCTGGTGATGGCAGCACACCAGGCAATGGCGTTCGCCCGCACTGTTCAGCGCCTGGTCCAACAACGCCAGCTGGTCATCCGCCAACACGCCGAAGGTGGCACCGACCACTGCCGAATCGAGCATGACGATGCGCCATTGACCAATGTCCGTCACCGCCTGCACCAGCTCCGGCGCCACGGCCAGCATCACCTGGGCCTCGTCATGATTGCCCGGCAGCCAGCGCGCCGGCGCTCCCAACTTCGAGGTCAACTCGCTAAATACCTGGTAGGAGGCAACGCTGGCATCCTGCGACAGATCACCCGTGCACAGCAGCAGGTCGATGCGCGGCTGCTCGCGGCGCACCTGATCGATCACATGCCCGAGGCTTGCGCGGGTATTCAGGCCCAGCAAGGTGCCCGCCGGGTCGGCGAACAGGTGGGCGTCGGTCAGTTGCACCACATGGATGGGTGACGGAAGTGAGTGTGGTTGCGGCAACGGCCGTCTCCTCGAACGGATTCAGCACCGATTATGGCGGCGGATCGGTGTCGAGCAAATACTCGAAACCGACGCGCATCACATTTCAGCGCACCGCTTCCAACTCGTGGCCGCAGGCCAGGCAGTGGCTCAGCCATTCACCGAGGAACAGGTTGAGCTGGGCCTTCTCGTCCGGCTGGTGCATCGCCGTGTTGGGATACGGGTAGATGCTGCGCAGGCGGCGAGCATGCTCGGCGCTGACCACCTCGGCCATGCGCGCGTCATGGTAGACCTGCACTTCCAGCTCGGGCACCGGCAGCCAGGGCAGGCTGTGCTCCTGGCGCACCTTCAGGGTGGTGGTATAGGGACAGGCCAGCAGCACTTCGAGCACCAGCACGCCGAGCATCTGGTCGCCCTGGGTCATGCCGATGCGCCGCGAGCTCTGCGTACTGCGCATGTCCGGCAGCAGGCGCATCAGGCGGGCATAGTTGGCCTCGCAGGCCGACTGCAGCCCGACCAGGTCGACCCGATAGCGCTCGCGCAGCAGGTTCACTTCCACATACCTCGGACTTCGTCACGGTTGAGTGCCAGCCATTGCAGGCCGATGATCGCGGCGGCGTTGCATATGCGCCCGTCGCGCACCGCCTGCAGGGCGTCCTCGAACGCCCAGACGCGCACGCGAATGTCCTCGCTCTCTTCTTCCAGGCCATGCAGGCCACCGGCGCCCTCGCTGGTGCAACGGCCCAGGAACAGGTGGACGTACTCGTCGCTGCCACCAGGCGAAGGGAAATAGCGCGTCATCGGCCACAGTGCCGAAAAGCTCAGGCCAGCCTCTTCCTGGGCTTCGCGATGGGCAACCTCTTCCGGCTGCTCATCCTTGTCGATCAACCCGGCGACCATCTCGATCAGCCAGGGGTTGCCGACCTTGCCCATGGCCCCCACGCGAAACTGCTCGATCAGTACCACTTCGTCGCGCTGCGGATCGTAGGGCAGCACACAGACGGCGTCATGGCGCACGAACAGCTCGCGAGTGAACTCACGGCTCATGCCACCGGCGAACAGTTCATGGCGCAAGTGCAGCTTGTCGAGCTTGTAGAAGCCCTTGAACAATTGCTCGCGTCGGGCGATCTCGACCTGGGTGGGCACTGAATTCAACGTGTCCGTCATGCAAACTCCTTGATACCTCGTTTACCGCATCGCGCAATCCTACTCTGCGCGCCGCCCGGTTTCACCCCTTTCCGGCGACCGTTCGGGCAGCCGGGACAGGCGCGGCACTCTCTGTTAGCTTAGTGGCGAACTGAAGGCCGCGCAGGCGGTCCAAGGCCGATCATCACCGTTGTGAAAGAGGCAACATGACGCTTGTCAAACTGACTTCCGTGGCCGTCCTGGCACTGGCGCTCGGCGCCTGCCAGAGCCTGTTCGCGCCCAATTACCGCGCCCCGCTCGAGGTCAAGCGCGAGGCCTGGGAACACGTCAAGCCCGGCTGCAGCGAGAGCGACTGCCCGCTGGTCAACATCGACGTGGTGCACTTCCCCGCCCTGCCCAAGCTCGACGCCATCATCGAGAAACGCCTGCTGATGCTCACCGAGGACAACCAGCGCGGCACCCCGCCGGCCTCGCTGCAAGCCTATGAACAGCAGTACCTGGCCCGCGCCGACAAGCGCAACAGCAGCTACCTGCAAGCCAAGGTACGCGAGCAGCATGACGGGCTGGTGATCGTCGAGCTGTCCAGCTACCTGGACAGCGGCGGTGCCCATGGCATGCCCGGGCGCGGCTTCATCAACTACTCGCGCAAGCTGGACAAGGTGCTGACCCTGGACGACATGCTGGTGCCCGGCCAGGAAGCGACCTTCTGGAAGACCGCCGAGGAATCCCACCGCGCCTGGCTGATCAGCACCGGCATGGACAAGGACCCCGAGTTCGTCAAGACCTGGCCGTTCAAGCAGTCGCCGCACATCGCCCTGACCTACGGCGCGGTGGTGATCAAGTACGAGGTCTACGCCATCGCCCCCTACTCGATGGGCCACGTCGAGCTGAAGATCCCCTACCCGCGCCTCAACGGCGTGATCAGGCCCGAGCTGTTTCCCGGCCGCGGCTGAGCGATAGCAGCAGATGCAGCCCCCCTGCCAGCAGCAGTGCCGGCAGGGTAGCGCCCAGCTCCGGCGCCTGGCTGGCCAGCAGGTGATAGGCCGCCACCCCCACCGCCCAGGCCAGCAGCGCCTGCCAGTGCAAGCCCTCGACCAGCGCCGGCAGGCGACGGCGACGGACCACGAAGTGATCCACCAGCACCACGCCGAACAGCGGCGCGAACACCGAGCCGATCAGCAGCAGGAAGTTCTGGTACTGGGCCAGCGGCGCCAGCAGGGCGATCAGCGTGCACAGCACGCCGATGGCCAAGGCCAGGTGCTCGACTTTCAGTCTGATCAACAGCCCGGTGGAAACCGCTGCGGAATGAATGTCGGCGAAGGCGTTTTCCGACTCGTCCAGCAGAATCAGCAGCAGCGGAATACCCAGCCCGGCGCCGGCCAGCGCCAGCAGCAGCGCATTCACTTCACCGCTCGGGGCGAAGGCCAGGGTATAGGCCACGCCCAGGCTCATCAGCCAGGCATTGCCGATGAAAAAACCCAGCGCCGTACCGCCGAACACCCGGCTGGCACGCTGGCCGAAGCGTGAATAGTCGGCGATCAGCGGCAGCCACGACAGCGGCATGGCGATAACGATGTCGAAGCCCAGGGCCAGGGACAGCGAACCATCCCCCGGGCGCTGCCACAGCGCGGCCAGATCGGCCTTGGCGAACAGGTTCCAGGTCAGCCAGATGCAGGCACCCAGCAGCAGCCAGATGCCCCATTTGCGCAGGACCTTGCGCACGAACGCCAGCGGCCCGCTGACCGCCAGCAGGGTGGCCAGGGCGCCGAAGCACAGGCTCCACAGCAGCGGGCTGCTCCAGCCACTGCCCTCGCCGAAGGCACGGGCGCCCAGCAGGCTGGCGGCGTCGCGCATGACGATGATTTCGAACGAGCCCCAGCCCACCAGCTGCAGGAGGTTGAGCAAGGCCGGCAGGCGCGCGCCGTGGCTACCCAGCGTCAGGCGCAGGGTGGCCATGGCCGAGAGGCCGGTGTCGCTGCCGATCACCCCCGCCGCCGCCAGCAGCAGCACGCCCACCGCCGTGCCGAGGGCGATCGCCAGGATCGAGCCGGCCAGGCCCAGCCCCGGCGCCAACAGGGCGCCGACCTGCAGCACCATCAGGCCGATGCCGAGGGAGAACCACAGCGAGAACAGGTCGCGGGCGCCGAACTGGCGGTGATGAGTGGGGACGGGGTGGTCGGGGGAGAAGTGGCTGGGTGATGTCATGGGAGGCTCGCCGGAATATTGGAGTTGTTGCTGGCGAGGACTGCGTCCTCGTATCGCGACACAAGGCCGCTCCCACAGGTTCCGTGCATGACTTGAGCCATACACAGGACCTGTGGGAGCGGCCTTGCGTCGCGAAAGGGCCGCAAAGCGGCCCCCAAGGTCTACTTACACCTTCTGGTACAACTGGCTGCCTTCCTGGCGGAACCGCTCGGACTGCTCACGCATGCCCTGTTCGACCGTCACGTCAACGGTCTCGATCTTGGCCGCGTACTCACGCACTTCCTGGGTAATCTTCATCGAACAGAACTTCGGCCCGCACATCGAGCAGAAGTGCGCGACCTTGGCCGACTCCTTGGGCAGCGTCTCATCGTGGAAGGAGCGGGCGGTGTCCGGGTCCAGGCCGAGGTTGAACTGGTCTTCCCAACGGAATTCGAAGCGCGCCTTGGACAACGCGTTGTCACGAATCTGCGCGCCCGGGTGGCCCTTGGCAAGGTCCGCGGCATGGGCGGCGATCTTGTAGGTGATGATGCCGGTCTTCACGTCATCCTTGTTCGGCAGGCCCAGGTGCTCCTTGGGCGTGACGTAGCAGAGCATGGCGCAACCGAACCAGCCGATCATCGCCGCGCCTATCCCTGAGGTGATGTGGTCGTAGCCCGGGGCGATATCGGTGGTCAGCGGGCCGAGGGTGTAGAACGGCGCCTCGTCGCAGCACTCGAGCTGCTTGTCCATGTTCTCCTTGATCAACTGCATCGGCACGTGGCCGGGGCCTTCGATCATGCACTGCACGTCGTGCTTCCAGGCGATCTTGGTCAGCTCGCCGAGGGTCTCCAGCTCACCGAACTGGGCGGCGTCGTTGGCGTCGGCGATCGAGCCCGGGCGCAGGCCGTCGCCCAGCGAGAAGCTGACGTCGTACGCCTTCATGATCTCGCAGATCTCGTCGAAGTGTGTGTACAGGAAGTTCTCTTTATGGTGCGCCAGGCACCACTTGGCCATGATCGAGCCGCCGCGGCTGACGATGCCGGTGACGCGCTTGGCGGTCAGCGGCACATAGCGCAGCAGGACGCCAGCATGGATGGTGAAGTAGTCCACGCCCTGCTCGGCCTGTTCGATCAGGGTGTCGCGGAACAGCTCCCAGGTCAGGTCCTCGGCCACGCCGTTGACCTTCTCCAGGGCCTGGTAGATCGGCACGGTACCGATCGGCACCGGCGAGTTGCGGATGATCCACTCGCGGGTTTCGTGGATGTGCTTGCCGGTGGACAGGTCCATGACCGTGTCCGAGCCCCAGCGGATGCCCCAGGTCAGCTTGGCCACTTCTTCCTCGATCGAGGAGCCCAGGGCGCTGTTGCCGATGTTGCCGTTGATCTTCACCAGGAAGTTGCGGCCGATGATCATCGGCTCCAGCTCGGTGTGGTTGATGTTGGCTGGAATGATCGCGCGGCCGCGGGCGATCTCTTCGCGGACGAACTCGGGGGTGATCTCTTTCGGGATGCTGGCGCCGAAGCTGTGGCCGGCGTGCTGCTGGTTCAGCAGGCCGGCGGCGCGGGCTTCCTGCAGTTTCATGTTCTCGCGGATGGCGACGTATTCCATCTCGGCGGTGATGATGCCCTGGCGCGCGTAGTGCATCTGCGTGACGTTGGCGCCGACCTTGGCGCGGCGCGGGTTGCGCACATGGGCGAAGCGCAGCTTGGCCAGCTCCGCGTCGTTCAGGCGCTGCTGGCCGAAGTTCGAGCTCAGGCCATCCAGGCGTTCGGTGTCGCCACGGGCGTCGATCCAGGCCGAGCGCACATCGCCCAGGCCCTTGCGCACGTCGATGATGACATTGGGGTCGGTGTACGGGCCGGAAGTGTCATACACCAGCACCGGGGCGTTCTTCTCGCCGCCGAAGTCGGTGGGGGTGTCGTGCAGGCTGATCTCGCGCATGGGCACGCGGATATCGGGGCGCGAACCTTCGACATAGACCTTGCGCGAATTGGGCAGGGGTTGCACGGACTGTTGGTCGACTTGGGCCGACTCGCTCAGACTGATTGTTTTTTCTTGTTTGCTCATCACAGGCTCTCCAGACAGCTTCCAGGCGGTGGAATGTCGGGGTGAACCTGAAAGGCGTGGACGCACCCGTGTTGACGAGTGCAGTGCCGGACATGGGGTGCCGTGGGCTGTAAACAGCTGTGGCGATCCCGGACCTGGCACAAGAGGCTCCCGGGATATGAGAGCAATCTTGTTCCCTACGCAGGCGCTAACCTGATCAGGTTCAACGGGATCCGCACCTCTGCGATCTCAGCCTTTGCTTCAAGGCACCCCGACAAGAACATGCGCAGTCTAGACTGGAGTGGCCGGCAAAGCCAAGCGGGTAAATCCGGGGGTGATAAATGGCACAAGCGGCGGATTGTTGATGACGGCGTGCGGCACTACACTGGCGCATCGCTCGATACCCGACAGTACAGTAAATAAAATTTGATCAAGGATTGCCCTATGCTGCGCAAACTCTCACTGGCAATTGCCGTGTCTTGTGCGTCCCACGGAGTGGCCTGGGCAGCGGATACGCCCACGACGGTGAAGACCGACCTGGTCAGCGTCTACCAGGAAGCGGTCGACAACAACGCCGACCTGGCCGCCGCCCGCGCCGACTACGGCGCACGCCGTGAAGTTGTGCCCCAGGCCCGCGCCGGCCTGTTGCCGAACCTTTCGGCCGGCGCCGAGATGATGAACACCCGGACCAAGCTCGACGAGCCGTCAGTCACCTCCAACCGCAGCGGCAACGCCTGGAGCGCCACCCTGGCGCAGCCGATTTTCCGTGCCGACCGCTGGTTCCAGCTGCAGGCCGCCGAAGCGGTCAACGAACAGGCCGCCCTGGAACTGTCGGCCACCGAGCAGAATCTGATCCTGCAGAGCGCCGAGAACTACTTCGCGGTGCTGCGCGCCCAGGACAACCTGGCCTCGACCAAGGCCGAAGAAGCCGCCTTCAAGCGCCAGCTCGACCAATCCAACGAGCGCTTCGACGTCGGCCTCTCGGACAAGACCGACGTGCTGCAGTCCCAGGCCAGCTACGACACCGCCCGGGCCAACCGGATCATTGCCGAGCGCCAGGTGCAGGATGCCTTCGAGGCCCTGATCACCCTGACCAACCGCCAGTACACGGCGATCCAGGGCGTGGTCCACACCCTGCCGGTGCAGGTGCCCACGCCCAACGACGCCAAGGCCTGGGTCGAGACCGCCGGGCGGCAGAACCTCAACCTGCTGGCGACCAACCACGCCGTGGCGGCCGCCGAGGAGACCGTGCGCCAGCGCAAGGCCGGCCATGCGCCGACCCTCGACGCGGTGGCCAAGTACCAGAAGGGCGACAACGACAACCTCGGTTTCACCAACCCCTCGCAGAACGGCGTGCGCTACGGCGGCGATGTCGAGCAGACCAGCGTCGGCCTGCAGTTGAACATCCCGATCTACAGCGGCGGCCTGACCAGTTCCCAGGTACGCGAGGCCTACGCCCGCCTGACCCAGAGCGAGCAGCAGCGCGAAAGCCTGCGCCGCCAGGTGGTGGAGAACACCCGCAACCTGCACCGCGCGGTGAACACCGACGTGGAACAGGTGCAGGCGCGCAAGCAGTCGATCATCTCCAACCAGAGCGCGCTGGAGGCCACCGAGATCGGCTACCAGGTCGGCACCCGCAACATCGTCGACGTGCTCGACGCGCAGCGCCAGCTGTACACCTCGGTGCGTGACTACAACAACAGCCGCTACGACTACATTCTCGACAACCTGCGCCTGAAGCAGGCCGCCGGCACCCTGAGCCCGCAGGACCTGCAGGACCTGGGGCGGTACCTGAAGGCCGACTACAACCCGGACAAGGATTTCCTGCCACCGGACCTGGCGGCGGCGGCGGCGAAGAACTTCGAACGCCGGCCTTGAGAGCTGGGGCCGCTTCGCGCCCCATTCGCGGCACAAGGCCGCTCCTATAGGAGAGCGCAACCCCCTGTAGGAGCGGCCTTGTGCCGCGAAAGGAGCGCAAAGCGCTCCCAAGGACGCTTATTTCATCAAACCTGCCAGACCATCCAGCAACCGCTGCAACGCCCCCTGGTTGGCCCGCATCACCGCCCTGCCCGCCTCGCCCATGCGCCGCGCATCCTGCGGCAGCTCGACCAACCGACGCACCGCCCCGGCCAGCCCTTCGGCGTCGTCCACCTGCTGCAACGCCCCCGCCTCGCGCAGCATCGCGCTGATCTCGAGGAAGTTGAACACATGCGGCCCCATGAGCACCGGCAGCGCCAGCGCCGCCGGCTCCAGCGGGTTGTGCCCGCCGGTGGCCACCAGGCTGCCGCCGACGAAGGCGATGTCGGCCAGAGCATAGAGGAACAGCAGCTCGCCCATGGTGTCGCCCAGCAGCACCTGGGTCTGCGCCGTGACCACATCGCCGGTCGAGCGACGCACCGTGGCGAATTGGCCGGCGCACAGCTCATGCACCGCCGCGAAGCGCTCGGGATGGCGCGGCACCAGGATCAGCAACGCATCGCTGTGGACCTTAAGCAGCTCACGATGAGCCTCGAGAATCAACGCGTCTTCGCCATCGTGGGTACTGGCAGCGATCCATATCGGACGTTGCCGGGCAGCCCACTGTTCCCGCAATGCGCGGGCCCGTGGCAGCAGTTGATCGTCGACCTTCAGGTCGAACTTGATCGAACCGGTCACCTGCACGCATTCGTCGTGCGCCCCGAGCGCCCGGAAACGCTCGGCCTCGGTTTCGGTCTGCACGGCGATCAGGCTCATCTCCTCGAGCATCGGCCGGGTCAGGCCGGCGAAGCGGGCATAGCCACGGGCGGAGCGCTCGGACAGCCGGGCATTGGCCAGCGCCACCGGGATGCCGCGCCTGGCGCACTGGTGGATGTGGTTCGGCCACAGCTCGGTTTCCATGATGATGCCCAGACGCGGGCGCACATGGTCGAGGAAACGCCCGGCCGCCCACGGCAGGTCATAAGGCAGGTAGCAGTGCTGCACCCGTGGCTCGCCTTCGAACATCGCGCGGATGCGCTCGGAGCCGGTCGGGGTCATGCAGGTGAGCGTGATCGGCAGGTCCGGGTACTGCTTGAGCAGGGCCCGCACCATCGGCGCGGCGGCGATGCTCTCGCCCACCGAGACCGCATGCACCCAGATGCCGCCCTGGTGCATGGGCGGCAGCTGGCAGGCGAAGCGCTCGGCGATCCTCGCACGGTACGCCGGCGCCTTGCGCCCGCGCAGGAACAGGCGCAGCGCGACCAGCGGCAGGCCCAGGTGAAACAGCAGGGTATAGAGGGTTCTGTTCATGGCGGCGGAGTTTACTAGGAACTGGATGAAAAGGCCTGTCAGCCAATCGCCCGCAGGTGCACGGCGAAGCGCTCGGCCAGCCATTGCGCGGCCGGCCCCAACGGTTCGTCGCGACGCCAGGCCAGCTCCGCCACCAGCGCCGGCGGGCGCCACTCGCTGTCCAGTTCGACCATCTGCGTCTGGTAGGTGGGGTACTGCACCACATGCCGGGGCAGCCAGGCCCAGCCCAGGCCACGCATCAGCAACTCGGCCATGGCGTAGAAACTGTCGGCGCGCCAGACCTGCGGGCTGATCGCCTCGCCGCCGGGGTAGCCGCTCTGCTGCGGAGTGATCAACAGCTGGCGGTGACGGGCCAGTTGCTGGCGGCTGACCTTGGCCAGGTGTGCCAGCGGGTGGTCGATGGCACACACCGTGACCATCTCGACACTGCCCAGAGCGCGCCGCTCCAACGAGGCGGGGATGCTTTCATGGTGGAAGAACAAGCCCAGGTCGGCGCGCCGCTCCACCAGCTTGCGCGCCACATCGCCCTGGGCGCCGCTGGCCAGTTGCACCTCCAGGTAGGGATAACGCGCCGCCAGCTCGTCAAGGCTGTCGATCACCGGCTGGTAGGGCATGGCCTCGTCCTGCGCCACCCGCAGCAACGCCTCCTGCCCGCGCATCAAGGCCAGCGCCCGGCCATCCAGGCGCTCGCACTGGCGCAACAGCTCGCGGGCGTCCTCCAGCAGCGCGGCGCCGCTTTCGGTCAGGCGCGGCTGCCGGCCGCTGCTGCGCTCGAACAGGGTCACGCCCAGGTCTGTCTCGAGCAAGGCGATGGCGCTGCTGATCGCCGACTGGGCCTTGCGCTGCTCGCGGGCCACGGCGGAAAACGAACGCAACTCGGCGGCCCGCACGAACAGGCGCAGTTGTTCGAGGCTCCAGTGTTCAGTCATGTCCAACCTATCTCCAAAGCAGATAGGTAATGACTTTACCGCATCCAGGGATTCCCTAGAATGCCCATCCAGCAACGGAGGACCCGCACCATGAACGCCTACACCTATCTCGCCATCGCCATCTGCGCCGAAGTCATCGCCACCGCCTCCATGAAAGCGGTCAAGGGGCTGAACACGCCGCTGCCGCTGCTGCTGATGGTGTGCGGCTACGGCGTGGCGTTCTGGATGCTGACCCTGGTGGTGCGCAGCATTCCGGTGGGCATCGCCTATGCGATCTGGTCGGGGCTGGGCATCGTGCTGATCAGCATCGCGGCGCTGGTGATCTATGGGCAGAAGCTGGATATGCCGGCGATGCTGGGCATGGCCATGATCGTCGGCGGGGTGGTGGTGATCCAGGTGTTTTCCAATACTGCCGGGCATTGATGCTTCCCTGAGGATTTTGGGGCCGCTTTGCGGCCCTTTCGCGGCACAAGACCGCTCCCACAATCCCAAGCCTGCGCGGCCCCTGTAGGAGCGGCCTTGTGCCGCGAAAGGGCTGCACAGCAGCCCCAGGATCGCAAAGCCCACGCCGCCCCGACGCTGTATACTGCGCACCTGTCCCAGTTTTCGAGGTGCCCGCATGCCATCCGCCATTACCACTGACGTGCTGATCGTCGGCGCCGGGGTCGCAGGCCTCTGGCTCAATGCCCGGCTGCGCCGCCTGGGCTATTCGACGGTGCTGGTGGAGCGCGCCAGCCTGGGTGGCGAGCAGACCATCAAGTCGCAAGGCATCATCCACGGCGGCACCAAGTACGCCCTGCACGGCGCCCTCAGCGGCGCCTCCGAGGCCATCGCCGACATGCCGCGGCGCTGGCGCGAAGCGCTGGCCGGCAACGGCGAGCTGGACCTGACTGATACCCGCCTGCTGTCCGACGCCCACTACCTGTGGTCCCCCGGCACCCTGGCCGGCAACCTCACCAGTTTCTTCGCCAGCAAGGCCGTGCGCGGCCGGGTTGACCAGGTCAAGGGCGAGCAACTGCCGCCGGCCCTGCAAGACCGCGCGTTCAAGGGCAAGGTCTACCGCCTGGCCGAACTGGTCATCGACGTGCCCAGCCTGCTGGCCAACCTGGCGCAGTTGGCGGGCGACAGCCTGCTGGCCGGCGAGCGTATCGAACCGTTGCGCGACGGCGACGAACTGGCCGGGCTGGTGGTCGATGGCCGCGAGATCCGCGCCCAACGCATCGTCCTCAGCGCCGGCGGCGGCACCGAAGCGCTGCTGCACGCCCTGGGGCTGAGCCAACCGGCCATGCAGCGCCGTCCGCTGCACATGGTCCTGGCCAAGGGCCCCAACCTCAAGCCGTTGTACGCCCACTGCCTGGGCGGCGGGCCCAAGCCGCGCATCACCGTGACCACCCACCTGGCCGCCGATGGCCAATGGGTGTGGTACCTGGGTGGCGACATCGCCGAGGCCGATGGCGTGGCCCGCGAGCCCGCCGCGCAGATCGCCGCGGCGCAAAAGGAAGTCGCCAGCCTGTTGCCGTGGGTCGACCAGGCCCAGGTGCGCTGGGCCACCCTGCGCGTCGACCGTGCCGAGCCCGCGCAATCGGGCCTGGTGCGCCCGGACAACGCCTTCCTCGCCGACCAGCAGCGCCTGCTGGTCGGCTGGCCGACCAAGCTGGCCCTGGCGCCGGACTTCGCCGATCGCGTGTTGGCCAGCTTCGAACGTGACGGCATTCGCCCGGCGAGCCTGCCGGACCTCGCCGACCTGCCCCGCCCACCACTGGCACTGCCTGCCTGGGAGCAACTGCTGCCATGAGCCTGCCGACCCTGCACGATCATCACCGCCCCCTGGGCAGCACCGGTCTGCGCGTGTCGCCGCTGGGCCTGGGTACGGTCAAGCTTGGCCGCGACCAGGGCGTGAAGTACCCCAACGGTTTCACCATCCCCGATGACGAAACCGCCCGCCTGCTGCTCGCCCAGGCCCGCGAGCTGGGCATCAACCTGATCGACACCGCACCGGCCTATGGCCGCAGCGAGGAGCGCCTCGGCCCGTTGCTGCGCGGCCAGCGCGACCAGTGGGTGATCGTCAGCAAGGTCGGCGAAGAGTTCGAAGCCGGCCAGTCGCACTTCGATTTCAGCGCCGCCCACACCCGCCGCTCGGTCGAGCGCAGCCTCAAGCGCCTGGAGACCGACCGCATCGAGCTGGTGCTGGTGCATTCCGACGGCAACGACCTGGCGATCCTCGAGCAGGAGGGGGTGTACGAAACCCTTGCCGCGCTCAAGCAGGAAGGCAAGATTCTCGGCTATGGTTTGTCCGGCAAGACTGTCGCCGGCGGCCTGAAGGCGCTGGAGCAAGGTGATTGCGCCATGGTCACCTACAACCTCAACGAGCAGGCGGAGCGGCCCGTGCTGGACTACGCTGCCGAACACGGCAAGGCCATTCTGGTGAAGAAAGCCCTGGCCAGCGGACATATCTGCCTGGCGCCCGGGGTCGATCCGGTGCAGGCCAGTTTCGAATTGCTGTTCGCCCACCCGGGCGTGAGCAGTGCCATTGTCGGCACCATCAACCCGCTGCATCTGGCCCACAACGTGGCCACCGTCGCCCGCATCCTGGGCCGGCCCTGAGCCGCCCGGGCGGGGGACCAACGCAAGGAGGAGCCTCGTGCCGCGTACGCTGATCCGCAAGAATCCGAGCAACTTCAAGACTCTGCCGCTGCACGTCGAGGCCACGCCCGAAGGCCTGACCTACCAGAGCATCGGCATGCCGCTGAATTTCGCCCAGACCCTGCAGCGGCGCAAGGCCATCCAGGTCGCCGACCCCGAGCACTTCGTGGCGGAACTGGCCAACCTCGGCGTGTCGGTGCGCCTGACCCTGCACTGGCAGGGCCGCGACTACTGGGTGCTGGTCCGCCAGCGCCGCCAGGACCGTGGCGACGTGGTGCTCAAGCTGATTTCCGGCTATGTCCCGGCCCACGAGCTGAACCTGCCGCTGCACACGGCGATCCAGGAAGTGGCCGAGGAATGCCTGCTGGAAACCCCCGAGGGCTGGCTGGGCGGTCGCTTCAACGACACCTGGCTGCCAGCGCCCTATGCCGACGCCCTGCATTATCGCGAGGCCCTGCCGTTCGTGCTGTCGCCCGAGTCCGGCGCCGCCCGGCCAGTGCATTGCGCCAACCTGATGCTGCTGGAGCGGCCACGCGCCTATGTGCACCTGCCCACGGCGTCGTTGCAGCTGATCTACGACCTGCGCCTTCAGGTGCCCAGGGAAGCCAAGTCGCTGAGCCTGTTCCATGTTGACGAGCGCCTGGAGGGCGATCAGCTGGTGGCCAGGCTCAATCGCAAGCGGCCGGACCTTTACCTGATGCCGCTCAAGGACGGTCAACCCGTGGCCGAACTGTACACCTTGAAGAAGGACCAGCTGACACCTGCGGGTACGCGCGGACTGTGGCTGGCCGAGAGCTTCGCCCGCCAGGATGGCTGGGTGGTGCGGGATGAGCGGGTGCGCTGGAAGGACTGGCTGAAGCAGCAGGGGCTGGTCGAAAGCAAGCCCGCGCCGGCGTCCCACCTGGAACGGTTCGGAGACAAGGCACGGGAACTGCTAGCCCGGGCGCGGACCTCGCTGCATAAATGAATACGGGGCAAGCCTGCTCCCAATGCTTCGTGGGAGCGGGCTTGCCCCGCGATCTGCAACGTATCAGTGCTTGCGGATCTTCTCGACGATCGCCGTGGTCGAACTGTTCTCCACCAGCCCCAGCACCTTCACCGTGCCGCCGTAGGCCTTGACGATATCGGCACCGACCACCTGGTCGATACCGTAGTCACCGCCCTTGACCAGCACATCCGGCTTGACCTGGCGCAGCAGGTTCTCCGGCGTGTCCTCAGGGAAACTGATGACCCAGTCCACCGCACCGAGGCCGGCCAGCACGGCCATGCGTCGGTCGACGCTGTTGATCGGCCGGCCTGGGCCTTTCAGGCGGCTGACCGAGGCATCGTCGTTGATGGCGACAATCAGCCGGTCGCCCTGGGCGCGAGCCTGTTCCAGGTAGGTCACGTGACCCGCGTGGAGGATATCGAAGCAGCCATTGGTGAAGACGATCTTCTCGTTGTGCGCACGGGCATCGTCGATGGCCAGCAGTAGCTGCTCCAGGCCCAGCACGCCGCGCTCCGAGCCCTCTTCACGCTGGATGGCGCGACGCAGTTCAGGCGCGCTGATGGCGGCGGTACCCAGCTTGCCGACCACGATGCCGGCGGCCAGGTTGGCCAGGGCGACGGCATGCGGCAGGTCCTCGCCCGCGGCAATGGCGGCGGCGAGGGTGGAAATCACCGTGTCGCCGGCACCGGTGACATCGAACACCTCACGGGCGCGGGCCGGCAGGTGCAGGGCCGGGTGGCCGGTACGCAGCAGGGTCATGCCATGCTCGCCTCGGGTCACCAGCAGTGCGCCCAGGTCCAGTTCTTCGAGCAGTTTCAGGCCTTTGGCGACCAGCTCGGTTTCATCGGCGCAACGGCCGACGATGGTCTCGAACTCGCTGAGGTTCGGGGTGATCAGGCTGGCACCGCGGTAGATCGAGAAATCCTTGCCCTTGGGGTCGGCCAGTACCGGGATGCCCTTGCCGCGGGCGGCCTGGATCAGCGCCTGATGGTTCTGCAGCGCACCCTTGCCGTAGTCGGACAGCACCAGCACCTTGATACCTTCGAGCAGGGCATCGACCTCCGCACCCAGCGACAGCGGGTCGGTGGCGAACGGCTCTTCAAAGTCGATGCGCAGCAGTTGCTGGTGACGACTCATCACCCGCAACTTGACGATGGTCGGCTGGTGGGCGATACGCTGGAAGATCGAGCGCACACCGGCGGCGTGCAGGCTGTTGGCGAGGCTGTCGGCAGCCTCGTCCTGGCCGGTGACGCCGACCAGAGAAGCGGGCGCGCCGAGGGCAGCGATGTTCAAGGCCACGTTGGCCGCGCCGCCGGGGCGATCCTCGATCTGATCGACCTTGACCACCGGCACTGGCGCTTCAGGCGAAATACGCGAAGTACCGCCATGCCAGTAGCGGTCGAGCATGACATCGCCGACCACCAGTACCGGGGCTTGATCGAAACGCGGCATGGACAACTTCATGGGCAACCCATTTTTGGAAAAGTGAACAGGGGCAGGATATTAGCACAGGGATGCGCAGGACTTTACGGCCAACCGCGGCGATGCTGTATCGATTGACCGGCGAGGCCTTCGAGGCCCCGCCGTGACGCTGACTCAGGTGATGTTGGCCTTTTCGGCCTCGTCCAGCCCCATGGCGTGCAGACGGGCGTAATGGCCATTAGCCTTGAGCAGTTCGGCGTGGGTGCCACGCTCCACCAGGCGGCCCTGGTCCATGACCAGGATCAGGTCGGCCTTCTCGATGGTCGACAGCCGGTGTGCGATCACCAAGGTGGTGCGCCCTTCCATCACATGGTCCAGGGCCGCCTGAATATGCCGTTCGGACTCGGTATCCAGGGCCGAGGTGGCCTCGTCGAGAATCAGCAGCGGCGCATTCTTGAGCAAGGCCCGGGCAATCGCCAGGCGCTGGCGCTGGCCGCCGGAAAGCAGCACACCGTTCTCGCCGACTTCGGTATCGAAGCCCTTGGGCAACTGGTCGACGAACTCCTTGGCATAGGCATCGGCGGCGGCGGCCTCGATATCCGCGCGTGGCGCGCCGGCCAAGTCGCCGTAGGCGATGTTGTTGGCCACGGTGTCGTTGAACAGGGTGACATGCTGGGTCACCTGGGAAACATGCCGGCGCAGGTTGCGCAGGCGGTATTCCTCGATCTCCACGCCGTCGAGCAGGATCTGCCCTTCCGTGTGGTGGTAGAAGCGCGGGATCAACGCCGCCAGCGTCGACTTGCCACTGCCCGAGCGCCCCACCAGGGCGATCATCTGCCCGGGCTCGGCGGTGAAGCTGATATCGCTGAGCACCTGACGCTCGGTCCCCGGGTAGGTGAAGCTGAGGTTGCGCACTTCCAGGCGCCCCTCGACCCGCGCCTTCTCGATGGTGCCGTTGTCGACTTCGGGCTTCTCGTCCAGTTGCTCGAAGATGCTCTCGGCGCCGGCAAGGCCCTTCTGGATGGTCGAGCTGACTTCGGAGAGCTGGCGAATCGGCTTGGGCAGCAGGCCCGCAGCGGTGATGTAGGCCACCAGGTCGCCCGCGGAAGCCTCGCCGCGCAGGAACAGCACCAGGAACATCAGCGCCGCCATGGCAGTGTAGATCACCAGTTGCAGCATCGGCGTGTACAGCGCGCCGGTCTTGGTCATGCGCAGTTGCTTGTCGGTGTTGCTCTGGCTGGCCTTCTCGAAACGGCGCTCCTCGTAGCTTTCGCCACCGAAGCTGCGCACCACGCGGTAACCCTGGATGGTCTCGGAGGCCACGTGGGTGACGTCGCCCATGGCCACCTGGATCTTCTTGCTCTGCTTGCGAAACTTCTTGCTGGCGGTGCTCACCATCACCGCGATCAATGGCAGGATCGCCACCATCACCAGCGTCAGCTTCCAGTTCATCCACAGCAGGTAGGCGAACAGGAACACCACCGTCAGGCCCTCACGGATGACCACCTTGATGGCGTCGGTGGCGGCCCCGGTGACCATGGTCACGTTGAAGGTGATGCGCGAGATCAGGTGCCCGGAATTGTGGTTGTCAAAGTAGCGGTTGGGCAGGACCAGCAGCTTGTTGAACAACTCGACCCGCAGATCGTGCACCAGGCACAGCGAGACCTTGGACAGGTAGTAGTTGCCGAGGAACGAACCCAATCCTTGCCAGGCGGCAATCAGGATGATCAGCAGCGGCACCGCCTGCAGCAACTGCAGGTCACGCAGGTAGGGCACGTCGGGGAACAGTACTGCCTGCGGATTGCTCAGGCCGTCGACGAAATACTTGAGGATCCCGGCCAGCATCGGCTGGGTCGAGGCGAAGATCACGAAACCGACGATGCTCAGCAGGAAGATGCCGATATAGGGTTTGACGTAGCCCAGCAGGCGCAGGTAGATCTTCAGGCTTGCAGGGGAAGACGATTCGGGAACTGTCATGAGAATCCGTCGGGTCAAAAAGAGTCGGGATTATAACACACGCGGTGTCTTGCACCGCCCGCCGCAGGTTAAGATAGACGGCTGTCCCGAACCTGGCCCCGGAGGCTTGATGCACGCACTTGACCACGCCCGTTACCTTGCCCTGCGCGAGGGCGCCCACGTCCTCGAAGCCGATGGCACTGGCGACAAGGTCCTGCGCCTGAGGGACGGCTCGATGCTCAAGCTGTTCCGGCGCAAGCGCCTGATCAGCTCGGCGGCCTGGTACCCCTATGCCCGGCGCTTCGCCGACAATTGCCTGGCCCTGGCCGAACGCGGCATCCCCTGCCCGCAGGTCAAGGCGGTTTACCGGATCGCCGAGATTGCCCGCGATGCCGTGCACTACGAACCGCTGCCCGGCCACACCCTGCGCCAACTGCTGGAGCAATCCGACACGCAGAGCGGGCTGCGTGGGCAACTTGGACGCTTCATTGCCAGGCTGCACGACACCGGGGTGTATTTCCGCTCGGCGCACCTGGGTAACGTGGTACTCACCCCCGAAGGCGAGCTGGGGCTGATCGACGTCGCCGACCTGCGCACCAGCCGCTCGCCACTGCGCAGGTCGCAACGCCTGCGCAATTTCCGCCACATGCTGCGCTACCGCGAAGATCGTCAGTGGCTGCTTGGCGATGGCGACAACGCCTTCGTCGAGGCTTACCTGGCCAGCCAGCAGGTGTGCCGCCGCCAGGACCTGACCAGCGCCCTGGCCTGAGCTCTCCGCCACAACGAAAAGGGAGCTGCAAGCAGCTCCCTATCAATTTCGCAACCCGTAAGGGATCAGCCTATCGAGCAGCGCTGCTGCAAGCCACGGCCCAGCACCATGGCCGCCGGCAGCAGTACCAGCGGCCACAGCTCATCCGGATTGCCAATCAGCTTGCTGCCGTCAAAGTTCAGCATCACCAGGGCGCAGGCCAGGTACATGCCCCACGGATCACGCAAACGCACAGCCTGGACCAGGGTCATCGCGACGATCACCAGGAACAGCACCAGCGAGACACCGCCGGTGTAAAGACCCAAGGCAACGAAAATGTTGTGCGGATGCTGGATCGGCATGGTGCCGGCAAGCAACTTGTCGGTATGGAACTCGACGCCGCAACCCAAGGCCCAGCCGCAGTTCTGCCATTCGCCGACCATGACGCGGAACAGCTCACCACGGAAGGAGTCGCCACGAGCGATGACCGAATGCACCCAACCAGCGTCCTTGATCAACCAGAGCACCACGCCACCCAGCACCGCGAACACCAGCAACCAGGCGCCAGCGATTCGCGGGAAGCGCCACAGCGCCCAAGCCGCCCAGGCAGCGAACAGGAAGGCAGCACCGACCATGGCCGTGCGGGTCTGCAGCACGAAGCTCACCGCCACCAACGAAAGCACCACGGCGGCAAAGGCCTCGACCCAGCGCTGCCGACGCAGCCAGTGCGGCATGACCAGCGCCAGGGCGCACAGCAGCCAGATGCTGACGTAAATCACGTTTTCCATCCGCGCCGGCAGCAGATCGACACGCTGGCCCACGGCATACAACCCTGTCGCATAGGCGTAGAGCGCATAGCCATAGATATACAGGCAGATGACCCAGAACAGCGCGCGAGCAAATACCCAGGAACGCAGAAATTCGTGATTCACCAAGCCGGCCACGACGAAGACAAACAACGTCACGTAGACGATGTGCTTGTAGAACTGCCCGTCACCGGCAATCGCCGCCGGCACCAGGAACCACAGCAGGAACACCAGCCACGCCAGACCAAGCTTATCGCTCAACAGCCCGGCGCCTCGCTCCTTCACCAGGAATACCAGGCCTGGCAACGCGATGAACGCGTAGAAGAGGTTGTTGGTCCATTTCGATGAGGCCATCAGCACGAAGCTGGCCAGGAACACGATCAATGCCGCGCTGAAGTAGCGCCGGCTCGTGCGGTTATCGTTGCCAATCCCTTCAAACATCCTTCAACACCCATCCAAGCAAGAGCCCAACGACCAGCACACCCAACAAGCGGATGCGATCCATGCGCTTGCGACGTGCCTTCTTGATTTTTTCTTCCGGCATTTCCACATGCTCGCCGAAACCCGTGTGCAGCACGGCATCGTTTTCCAGGATCAACGCGTAGCGGTCCCGCTCCGCGTATAGCCGCGACAGGCTCTTTTCGCCGGAGTGCGATGCGTAGGGCGCATGCGCCTGATAGTCGGCGAGTCGGCGCAGGCCTGGGTTGAACGAGAACCCCTGCCATTCCGCCTTGTGCGAGCCCAGCTTGTGGAAGGCAATACCCTGCAGCACCTGACGCGCCTCGAGGAACACATAGGGGCTGTGTACCTGCAGGTCATGGTTGAAGCTGCGCAGCCAGACCTGCAACGCTTGCGGGTCGGCCTCCAGCAGCGCCTGGGATTCCTCGACGAAGCCCGGGCGATAGAAGGCCCAGTCGTCCTCGCAATGGAACACCCAGAACGTCTTGACCTGCGAATAGGCGGCATCCACCGAGCGCAACTGCCCAAGCTTGGGGTTGTTGACAATGAAGGTGGTATGTTCGCGCCAATGCTCGGGGATACAGCCGCGCACCGCCTCGTCACCGGAGTCTTCGGTGATGAAGACTTCACGGATGGGCGCCGTGTTGTAGAGGTCGAAACTTTCGAGCGTGCGCTTGAGCAGTTCGAATCGACCACAGCTGGTCACCACCAGTGTGATCTCGCTGTTTTCACTGAAGATCATGGCTTCCTCGATGAGTGGGGACTAACGCGACAGGCCGATGGCCAGCAGCAAACGCTCCAGCAGGCCGGACTTCGCGGCCGGACGCAGCGGCGCGCGCATGGCCTCGGTGATCGCCTGCCCGAGCGCGTGGAAGGTGTAGCGCTGCTCGACCAACTGCTGGCCATTGCGCGAGATGCGCTCGGCCAGGGCGAGATCGTCACGCAGCTGGGCAAGCTTCTCGCGCAACTGCTCGAGGTCGCGGTAGAGCACGATATTGTGCATGTCGACGAAGCCCAGCGCCTGGTTCTCCTCCTCGCCCTGGTCATAGGCGAACAGGACACAGCCACAGGCCATGGCTTCGAAGTTCTTGATCATGTACTCGCCCATGCCGACGTCGGCACTGACGAAAAAGCGGATACGGCTGAGGGTCTGGCTGTACTCCTCGCCAGACTTGGTGCGCGTGATCAGCAGATTTTCCACCGCGGCGATCGACTCGAGCATCTGCTTGCGCCCGGAGTAGGCCACGCTGCGCAGGCTGCCGACGAACGCCAACTCGATATCCCGCTCGCGGTTTTCGTTGCGCAGCAGCCCCTGGTCGTAGCCCTTGGGCACGAATACCGCGTCGAAGCCCTCGTCGCGCAGACGGCGGGTAACCACCGCGCCCGAGGTAATGACCCGCGCCCACGGCAACTGGCGATAGTACTCGCTGAACTTGCCGGTGTACTTGCAGGGGATGTAGTTCTGGTACGCGTCGTGCTCGAGGATCACCAGGTTCGGGATCGTACGAATGAAACGCACCTGACGCATCTCTTTCTTGAACCGCAGGAAAAACAGGATGCGATCGTACTGCTCGACCTGCACATGCTGGCGGAAGTAACCGCGCAGATCCGCCTGCTCGGCATCGGTCAGCCAACGGATATCGCACTCGCAGTCAGCCGCGATGCCTTCGTACAGACGGTCCAGGATGGCGCGTTGCTCTTTCTGGACCAGGAACAGGACTTTCACCGTGGCTCTCTCTTGTCGATCATTGTGCCGACCCACAACAGTTCGTGGCGCCGCACGGCCTTGCGGAAGAATTCATTTTCACCGAATGCGGGCCAGCGCCGGGCGGCGAGGCAGCGCTGCAGGAATCGGCGGATTCGGCGCTTGAGCGGAGCCGCGGGCTGCAGGTCGTGCATCATACCCAAAGCGATGGCCTTTTGCCTCTGCTCTTGCGCACTCACCCCTAGCACCCAGGGGCGCATGGGCATGCCTGCATCGAAGAAGGGCGGTAAAGGCACCCCCATACCGGCATCGCCCATCGGCCAACGGTCATTGTCATGCAGGTGGTTGGCGTAGAACAGCAGGGTTTCAGGTCGCCAGTCGACGCTCTGCAACGCCTGCTGCAAGGCGTCATGGGCACAGACATGGTCCGGGTGCGGATCAAGGGTCGGGTGAGGCATCACGATGGTTGTCGGACGCGCGCGCTCGATGAGCTCGCGCAGGTCCTGGACCAGGTTGGTCCAGGTCGGTCGGCCATCGGCGTCGCTTTGCAACGCGACCTCATTGAAACGACGGAATGGCCGGGTGTCGGCCAGGTCTGCCTCGCGCGACGGAACCGATGCCCCAGGCTCGGCCTGCATGGCGGGCAACTGCATGCAGAAATAGCCCAACTGCACGCATTGGCTGGAAGGCACGCCGGCCCAACGCGGCACGGCGACGCTGTCCCAACTGCGCAATTGACCCTTGAGCCGGGCCGCCTCGGCCAGGTCGAGGCCAAAGGTGTCGCGGTAGTACTCGTTCTCGATCTCGCCAGCGGTGAGGGTCACGATCCAGCTGCTCTTCGCCTGGGAATAGGCAGCGAACGCCGCCAGCTCGGCATCGTCGGCATGGGGAGCGATAACCATCAGGGTGCCGGCCAGGTAGTCGGGGTGGCGCAGCACCAGCAGCTCCATCTCCGGCGCGATGTGGCAATGACGACCGCTCAGGCGTAACCTCCCGGCGCGCAGCGCCTCGGCCTGCCCGCTCAAATTCAGATAACGCACACCCCGCACACCCCGCTCGAAAGCCTGGCAATCGGCTGCACCACCTTCGATGCGTACTGCCGGATCGAACAGCCGCCCCAACCAGCCGGCACGCAGGCTCACCTGCAACAACAGGGTCTCGCTGCCGTCCAGCGAGCAATCGCCCGGCAAGGCCAGCACGCCATCCTGGCCGCGCAGCGCATGGCGCTCACTGGCTTGCAGGTCGTACTGGTAGTCGCTGCCCGGCACATAGAACAGGTGGTCGGAAAACCAGGCCTCATGGGCCACCCACAGCAACACCGCGAGCACGGGCGGCAACCATGGCGCCCACAACGCCGAGAGCAGCAGCATGACCAACGCCAGCAGCAGGATCACCCGTTTGCGCTTGCGATGACGCTTGAGCAGTTGCTGTTTGTTGGCGCTCATGTTCAGACCTGGAAGACGTTGACGGGATTGCACCAACGATCCTTGTACTCCCGGTCGGCCCGACCGAACGAGAACCGCAGCGCCTTGCCGCGGGCATTGGCATCCTCCCAGGCGGCCTGGGTATTGAGGAAACTCAGTACGCTACCAGGGCTGAAAGCCTTGGTCTCTGGATCGACACCGCCGTTTACATATTCGACGCTGATCCATTGCGCCCCCTCAACGCGATACACCAGTTGAATGGCGATTGGTGCCCCCTCGAGGAACAGCACCGAACCGATCAGCAGTTCGCGCAGGCGCTCGACCACCTCGGCCATGCGGGCCGCGCCGGTGGCCGGGAAGCCCCAGCGACGCTGGAACAGATCACAGTACATCGCGGCGATCTCGGCTGCCGTGAAATCGCCGATCGGTCGCACCTGGCCGCCCGCCTCTTCCAGCAGGCGCAGCTCACGACGCTGGTTGTAGCGGAATTTCTTCGACAGGTCTTCATGGGGCCGCGCCATGGCCAACTGCTCGGGTTGCGCCTTCAGGCCGGCGAAACGGCCCTGGTTCAACTCCGACAGGTAGCGACCGGCGTGGCGCAGCGGCGCCCCGGCATCGGCGGCGGCCGGCAGGATGATCTCGGCATTGCCCAGGTCGAACAGGCCTTTCTTGCCTTCGCGCTTGAGCACATCCTTGGACAGCGCCAGATGGCGCCCCCAGGTCGGCAGCGCGGCCTTGAGCTCGGTGCCCTGAAACCAGCCCAGGTAACGCACCGGGATCCCGGCCAGGTCCGCCAGTTGCTCGATCACCAACGGGTGCGTGGCGACACTGCCGCCATGACGCTGCCAGGCGTCGTTGTAGGCGGCCGCGTCGATCACTTGCCAGCCGCGTTCGCGCCAGGCCTTGAAATGATTGAGCATCAGGCCTCCGCCATCAGCGCACGGACTTGCGGCAGTTGCCAGAAGGCATCCCGCACCGCCTGGTCGCTGAAGCGCTGCTGCAGACGCTGCAGCATATGCCCGGCGCATGCCTCGCGCTGCTGCGCGTCCAGTCCGGCCATGTGCTTCAAGCCCTGGGCCAGCTGCGCGGCATCGCCCAGCGGGAACAGCACACCCACGCCCTCGACCACTTCCCGGGCGCCACCACAGGCGGTGGCCAGCACCGGTACGCCAGCGACCATGGCTTCGAGCAGGACCATGCCAAACGGCTCATGGTCGGAGCTCAGGGCGAACACGTCGAAAGCACGGAAATAACGGCGGGCATCCGGCACCTGGCCGAGGAAGTCGACCTGACTGGTGATACCCAGCTCAGCGGCCAGGGCCTTGAGCTTGGCCTCGAGACGCCCCTTGCCCAGGATCGCCAGGCGCGCGCCGGCCGGCAGCCCCGGCAAGGCTTCGGCAAAACCGCGCAGCAGCGTGGCCTGGTCCTTGTCCGGATGCAGGCGGCCGACGTTGCCGACCACCCAGGCCCGCTCATCCAGGCCCAAGGCACGGCGTGCCTCGTCACGCGACACCAGGCTGGCCTGCAGTGCCTCGACGTCGATACGGTTGTACAGGGTCTGAATACGCTCGGCCGGCCATTGGCCCAGGCAGCGACGCATGTCGTCGCGCACCGCGTCCGATACCCCGAGCAGGCTCAGGCGCTTGCGGAACAGGTTGGCGAACAGCCGCCGCCCCTTGCGCTCATAATCGCCGAAGGCATGGTGCACGCCGATTACCGGCAAGCCGGTCCCCAGCAGCGCGACATAGATCGGCTTGAAGCGGTGGGCGATGCAAAAGCTGAAATTGCGTTGCGCGGCGATCTTGCGCAGCGCGCGGATCGCACCCAGCTTCAGGCCGCGCACGGCCTTGGAGCTGAACTCGAGAAACAGCACCTCGTCCGAGGCACAGCCGGCCGCGACCTGCGCGTCGGCTGCCCCGGTGAGGAACACGGTAGTGACCTTGTAGCCGCTGCCCTGGAACAGGCTGGCGTATTGACGGGCACAATCGAGAAACGGCCCGTCATAGCCATGGCAGAACTGCAGGATGCGCGGTTCAGAGCGGCTGGTCATACGGCGCGGCGCCTTCCTTGACCACCAGGATGTCTTCCATGATCAGGTACTGCAGGTCCGAGCCGAAGAACATGTTCAGGGCGTCGGTCGGCGAGCAGATCATGGGTTCGCCACGGCGGTTCAGCGAGGTGTTCAGCGACACGCCGTTGCCGGTCAGGTCTTCCAGCGCCTTCATCATGTCGTAGTAGCGCGGGTTGTACTCGCGCTTGAGCACCTGGGCGCGCGAAGTGCCGTCCTCATGGACGACTTCCGGCACGCGGGTCTTCCACTCTTCGGCGACTTCGAAGGTGAAGGTCATGAACGGCGCGGGGTGATCGATCTTGATCATCTGCGGCGCGACGGTGTCCAGCATCGACGGGCAGAAAGGTCTCCAGCGCTCGCGGAACTTGATCTGGTGGTTGATGCGATCGGCCACGCCTTCAACGCTCGGGCAGCCGATGATCGAACGACCACCCAGCGCGCGCGGACCGAACTCCATGCGACCTTGGAACCAGGCCACCGGATTGCCATCGACCATGATCTTGGCGATCTGCTCTGGCATGTTCTCGAGCTTGCGCCATGTCGGCTGGCTCGGGTGACGGGCACAGGCGGCGATCACGTCTTCATTGGAGTACGCAGGGCCGAGGTAGACATGCTCCATCTTCTCGACCGGCACGCCACGGGCGTGGGAAACGTAGGCAGCAGCACCTACCGCAGTACCGGCGTCGCCGGAGGCCGGCTGGACGAACAGCTCTTTCACGTCGTCGCGGGCGATGATCTTCTGGTTCAGCTTGACGTTCAGCGCGCAGCCGCCGGCGAAGGCCAGCTTGCCGGTCTCTTTCAGCGTGTCGCCCAGGTAATGGTCGATCATCTGCAGGGCCAGCTTCTCGAACAGCGCCTGCATGCTGGCGGCGTAGTGGATGTACGGCTCGTCGGCGATATCGCCTTCGCGCTTCGGACCCAGCCACTCGATCAGCTTGGGCGAGAAGTAGAAGCCCTTGCCCTTCTCTTTATAGCGGCGCAGGCCGATGACGTTGGCGTATTCGGTGTTGATCACCAGCTCGCCGTTTTCGAAGCTGGCCAGGCGCGAGAAGTCATACTTGCTGGCGTCGCCATACGGCGCCATGCCCATGACCTTGAACTCGCCATCGAGCATTTCGAAACCGAGGAACTCGGTGATCGCGCCATACAGGCCGCCCAGCGAGTCCGGATCGAAGAATTCCTTGATCTTGTGGATCTTGCCGTTTTCGCCGTAGCCGAAGAAGGTGGTGGCGTACTCGCCCTTGCCGTCGATACCGAGGATCGCGGTTTTCTCTTTGAAACCCGAGCAATGGTAGGCACTGGAGGCGTGGGCCAGGTGGTGCTCGACCGGCTCGATCTTGATCTTCTTCGGATCGAAGCCCAGTTGCTCCAGGCACCAGACGATCTTCTTGCGGTAGCGTTTGTAGCGGCGGTTGCCCATGAGCAGCGCGTCGAGGGCGCGGTCCGGGGCGTACCAGTAGCGCTTGGCATAGTGCCAACGGGCCTTGCCGAACAGGCTGATCGGGGCGAACGGAATGGCCACCACGTCGACGTCCGACGGCTTGATGCCGGCCTGCTCCAGGCAGAACTTCGCCGACTCGTAGGGCATGCGGTTCTTCGCATGCTTGTCACGCACGAAGCGCTCTTCTTCGGCGGCGGCAATCAGCTTGCCGTCGATGTACAGGGCCGCGGAAGGGTCATGGCTAAGGGCGCCGGACAGGCCAAGAATCGTCAGTGCCAAGGGGTTAGCCTCTCAAATCGGTATGAAGTGCGCCACCGGCCATTCAGGCGGATGGCGGCTAAAGGGCGGGATTATAACGCAAAGATGGCGGACACACCGCCCCCTTGTAGGAGCGGCCTTGTGCCGCGAAAGGGGCGCGAAGCGGCCCCAGGCTTCCGTTGTGTCGCTGGAATTGCCGGGGCTGCTGCGCAGCCCTTTCGCGGCGCAAGGCCGCTCCTACAAGGGCACGCGCTGCGGCCTACTCAGCGATCAGCCAGTCCATGCGGAAGCTGCCGGCGGTCTGCGCCAGCTCCTTGGCCAGCCAGGGCAGCAGCGTCTTGAGCTCGTCCTCCAAGCCCCACGGCGGGTTGGCGATGGCCAAGCCCGAGCCATTCAGGCCCTGCGGGCTATCCTGGTGGTGCACGTACAACTCGACCCGCAGCAGCTTCGGCGCCCCGGTACTGGTCAGGTCTTGATAGAAACGGGTCAGCGAGCGCTGGTCCTTGATCGGATACCAGATCGCCGCGACAGTCTGGCGCATGCGACCGATCGCCTCTTTCATGGCCACGGTGCAGCGCTTGAGCTCGTCGGCCTGCTCGAACGGCGGATCGATCAGCATGATGGCGCGCTTTTCCTGCACCGGCAGAAGCGCCCGCGGGATATGCCAGCCTTCGCCCAGGTGCACGGTGACCCGCGGATCCTTCTTCATGTTCTCCTTGAGCAGCGCCCCGTCTTCAGGGTGCTTCTCGTTGAGCAGGGCACGGTCCTGCTGGCGCATCAGGCGACGCGCCAGCTCCGGCGAGCCCGGGTAGTAGCGCAGCTCGCCATCCGGGTTCAGACGCTTGATGATGCGCAGGTAGTCGGCGGTCGCTTCCGGCAGGTCGTCGCGGTTCCACAGGCGGGCCACGCCCTCGAGGTATTCACCGGTACGGCTCGCCTGGTCGCCCTGCAGGTCGTAGAGACCCAGGCCAGCGTGAGTATCGATGTAGGCGAACGGCTGCTCCTTGCGCGACATCAGGGCGATGAGGCGGGTGTGCACGATGTGCTTGAGGACGTCGGCATGGTTGCCGGCGTGGAAGGCGTGACGATAGTTCATGAGGACTCCTGCGGGGGCGCCAAGTTTACCTTGCCTTGCAGTAGACACAAAAGCATCGCGGGGCAAGCCCGCTCCCACAAATGCCCGAGGACACGTGGGAGCAGGCTTGCCCCGCGATAGGGACAACGCCGATTCAGCAGGCGTTACTTGTCAGCGTGATACGCCGCATCAGCGGTTTCAAAACGCGAAACCATGCTGTTCGACGGACTGCCCAGCTTGCTCACCACGAAGATGGCGATGCTGGCGAACAAGAAGCCCGGGATGATCTCGTACAGGCCCAGGCCGACGTAGTTCTTCCACAGGATCACGGTCAGCGCGCCGACCACGATACCGGCCAGGGCGCCGTTGCGGGTCATGCCCTTCCACAGCACCGAGATCAGCACCACCGGACCGAAGGCAGCACCGAAGCCGGCCCAGGCGTAGGCCACCAGGCCCAGCACGCGGTTCTCGGGGTTGGCGGCCATGGCGATGGCGATCAGGGCCACGGCCAGGACCATCAGGCGACCGACCCAGACCAGTTCGGTCTGCGAGGCGTTCTTGCGCAGGAACGACTTGTAGAAGTCTTCGGTCAGGGCGCTGGAGCACACCAGCAGCTGGCAGCTCAGGGTGCTCATCACCGCGGCCAGGATGGCCGACAGCAGGATACCGGCGATCCACGGGTTGAACAGGATCTTGGCCAGCTCGATGAACACGCGCTCGTGGTTCTCGGTGACCGGACCCGCCAGTTCAGGATGCGCCGAGAAGTAGGCGATGCCGAAGAAGCCGACGGCGCAGGTACCGCCCAGGCACAGGATCATCCAGGTCATGGAGATGCGGCGGGCGTTGGCGATCGACTTGACCGAGTCGGCGGCCATGAAGCGCGCCAGGATGTGCGGCTGGCCGAAGTAGCCCAGGCCCCAGCCCATCAGCGAGATGATGCCGATGAAGGTCGCGCCCTTGAACATGTCGAAGTGCGCCGGGTTCACCGCCTCGATCGCCAGGAAGGTGGTGTCGAAGCCACCGGTGGAGATCAGCACGATGATCGGGGTCAGGATCAGCGCGAAGATCATCAGCGAGGCCTGCACGGTGTCGGTCCAGCTCACCGCCAGGAAGCCACCGACGAAGGTGTAGGCGATGGTGGCCGCGGCACCGGCCCACAGGGCGGTCTCGTACGGCATGTCGAAGGTGCTTTCGAACAGGCGGGCGCCGGCGACGATGCCGGAAGCGCAGTAGATGGTGAAGAACACCAGGATGACGATCGCCGAGATGATCCGCAGCAGGCCGGTCTGGTCTTCGAAACGGCTGGAGAAGTAGTCCGGCAGGGTCAGGGCGTCACCGTTGTGCTCGGTCTGCACCCGCAGACGGCCGGCGACGAACAGCCAGTTCAGGTAGGCGCCGACGGTCAGGCCGATGGCGATCCAGGCCTCGGAAAGGCCTGCGAAGTAGATGGCGCCCGGCAGGCCCATCAACAGCCAGCCGCTCATGTCCGATGCGCCGGCGGAAAGCGCGGTGACCACGCTGCCGAGACTACGGCCGCCGAGAATATAGTCGGAAAGGTTCTTGGTGGAGCGATAGGCGGCGAAGCCGATCAGCACCATTGCCGCAATGTAGATCACGAAGGTGATCGTTAGTGGATTGCCCATGAGTTGTGCCCTGGCGTTGTTTTTATCTCTTGCTACCGCCGCACGCGACGGTTGCACCCAGGCGGCGAATCCTATGCAACAACATGAACGAGGTGCAACCATTTTTCATTTGCAAGTTGCACCCAGCCATGGTTTTTCGGATAAAGCCCCTTTTTTGCTCCTTTTCGGAGCAAACACAGCGTTTTACATAAGCAAAAGCAGCAAAAAAGACCGTTTCGGCTGTAAGGAAACGTCCTTCAGATGAGTTGCACCTTTACCGTGAAGATTTCGGGTTGCACCCGGTTGCACCCGAATTGTCCTACAGCTAATCTTGCCTTCAGCTTAGGCCACATCCGTGGCCAATAACGAGGATAAGAAATGGCGACGACCACCCTTGGGGTCAAACTCGACGACCCGACCCGTGAGCGACTCAAAGCAGCTGCGCAGTCCATCGACCGCACGCCGCACTGGTTGATCAAGCAAGCGATCTTCAACTATCTCGAGAAGCTCGAGGGTGGCGCCACCCTGAACGACCTCAACGGCCATGCCGCCGCTGGCGACGACGCCGGCGAAGTTGCCGCCGACCATGCCCACCAGTGCTTCCTGGAATTCGCCGAAAGCATCCTGCCGCAGTCGGTGCTGCGCTCGGCGATCACCGCCGCCTACCGCCGCCCCGAGCAGGAAGTGGTGCCGATGCTGCTGGAGCAGGCTCGCCTGCCGGCTGCCCAGGCCGAGGCCACCAACAAGCTGGCCGCAAGCCTGGCCGACAAACTGCGTAACCAGAAGAGCGCCGGCGGCCGTGCTGGCATCGTCCAGGGCCTGCTGCAGGAGTTCTCGCTGTCGTCCCAGGAAGGCGTGGCGCTGATGTGCCTGGCCGAAGCCCTGCTGCGCATCCCCGACAAAGGTACCCGTGACGCGCTGATCCGCGACAAGATCAGCACCGGTAACTGGCAGCCGCACCTGGGCAACAGCCCGTCGCTGTTCGTCAACGCCGCCACCTGGGGCCTGCTGCTGACCGGCAAGCTAGTCAGCACCCACAACGAATCCGGGCTGACCTCCTCGCTCACCCGCATCATCGGCAAGAGCGGCGAGCCGATGATCCGCAAGGGTGTCGACATGGCCATGCGCCTGATGGGCGAGCAGTTCGTCACCGGCGAGACCATCGCCGAGGCCCTGGCCAACGCCAGCAAGTTCGAAGCCAAGGGCTTCCGCTACAGCTACGACATGCTCGGCGAAGCCGCGCTGACCGAGCACGACGCGCAGAAATACCTGGCCTCCTACGAGCAGGCGATCCACTCGATCGGCAAGGCCTCGCACGGCCGCGGCATCTATGAAGGCCCGGGCATCTCGATCAAGCTCTCGGCCCTGCACCCGCGCTACAGCCGCGCCCAGTACGAGCGCGTGATGAGCGAGCTGTACCCGCGCCTGCTGTCGCTGACCCTGCTGGCCAAGCAGTACGACATCGGCCTGAACATCGATGCCGAGGAAGCCGACCGCCTGGAGCTGTCGCTGGACCTGCTCGAGCGCCTGTGCTTCGAGCCGTCGCTGGCCGGCTGGAACGGCATCGGCTTCGTCATCCAGGCCTACCAGAAGCGCTGCCCGTACGTGATCGACTACGTCATCGACCTGGCCAAGCGTAGCCGCCACCGCCTGATGATCCGCCTGGTGAAGGGCGCCTACTGGGACAGCGAGATCAAACGCGCCCAGGTCGAGGGCCTGGAAGGCTATCCGGTCTACACCCGCAAGGTGTACACCGACGTGTCCTACGTCGCCTGCGCGCGCAAGCTGCTGGCCGTGCCAGAAGCCATCTACCCGCAGTTCGCCACCCACAACGCCCACACCCTGTCGGCCATCTACACCATCGCCGGACAAAACTACTACCCGGGCCAGTACGAGTTCCAGTGCCTGCACGGCATGGGCGAACCGCTGTACGAGCAAGTCGTGGGCAAGATTTCCGAGGGCAAGCTGAACCGTCCGTGCCGCGTGTACGCACCGGTCGGCACCCACGAGACCCTGCTGGCCTACCTGGTCCGCCGCCTGCTGGAAAACGGCGCCAACACCTCGTTCGTCAACCGCATCGCCGACCACTCGATCTCCATCCAGGAACTGGTCGCCGACCCGGTCGCCAGCATCGAGCGCATGGGCACCCAGGAAGGCAGCATTGGCCTGCCGCACCCGCGCATCCCGATGCCGCGTGAGCTGTACGGCAACGAGCGAGCCAACTCGGCCGGTATCGACATGGCCAACGAACACCGCCTGGCGTCGCTGTCCTGCGCCCTGCTGGCCACTGCCCACAACGACTGGAAAGCTACCCCTCTGCTGGCCTGCGCCGCCAGCGAGCAGCCGGCCGTACCGGTGCTCAACCCGGCCGACCACCGCGATGTCGTGGGCCATGTGCAGGAAGCCACCGTCGCCGACGTCGACAACGCCATCCAGTGCGCGCTGAACGCCGCGCCGATCTGGCAGGCCACTCCGCCGGCCGAGCGCGCCGCGATCCTCGAGCGCGCCGCCGACCTGATGGAAGCCGACATCCAGCCGCTGATGGGCCTGCTGGTGCGCGAAGCCGGCAAGACCTTCGCCAACGCCATCGCCGAAGTGCGCGAGGCCGTGGACTTCCTACGCTACTACGCGGTGCAGGCACGTAATGACCTGCGCAACGACAGCTGCCGCCCGCTGGGCCCGGTGGTGTGCATCAGCCCGTGGAACTTCCCGCTGGCGATCTTCTCCGGCCAGGTGGCCGCGGCGCTGGCCGCCGGCAACCCCGTACTGGCCAAGCCGGCCGAACAGACCCCGCTGGTCGCCGCCCAGGCCGTGCGCCTGCTGCTGGAAGCCGGCATCCCCGAAGGCGTGCTGCAACTGCTGCCGGGCCAGGGCGAAACCGTCGGTGCCGGCCTGGTCGGTGACGAGCGCGTCAAGGGCGTGATGTTCACCGGCTCCACCGAAGTCGCCCGCCTGCTGCAGCGCAACATCGCCGGCCGCCTGGACAACCAGGGCCGTCCGATCCCGCTGATCGCCGAAACCGGTGGCCAGAACGCCATGATCGTCGATTCCTCGGCGCTGACCGAGCAGGTGGTGATCGATGTGGTCTCCTCGGCCTTCGACAGCGCCGGCCAGCGTTGCTCGGCCCTGCGTGTGCTGTGCCTGCAGGAAGACTCCGCCGACCGCGTGATCGAGATGCTCAAGGGCGCCATGGCTGAAAGCCGCCTGGGCAACCCGGAGCGCCTGTCCGTGGACATCGGCCCGGTGATCGACGCCGAAGCCAAGGCCGGCATCGAGAAGCACATCCAGGGCATGCGCGACAAAGGCCGCACCGTCTACCAGGTGGCCATCGCCGAGGGCGAGGAGATCAAGCGCGGCACCTTCGTGATGCCGACCCTGATCGAACTGGAAAGCTTCGACGAGCTCAAGCGCGAGATCTTCGGCCCGGTACTGCACGTGGTGCGCTACAACCGCAAGGACCTGGACCAGCTGATCGAGCAGATCAACGCTTCCGGCTACGGCCTGACCCTGGGCGTGCACACCCGCATCGACGAGACCATCGCCAAGGTGGTGGACAACGTCAACGCCGGCAACATGTACGTCAACCGCAACATCGTCGGGGCCGTGGTCGGCGTGCAGCCGTTCGGCGGTGAAGGCCTGTCGGGCACCGGCCCGAAAGCCGGCGGCCCGCTGTACCTGTACCGCCTGCTGTCGACCCGCCCGGCCGACGCCATCGCCCGCCACTTCCAGGCCGACGATGCGCGCAGCCAGGCCGACACCACCCTGCGCGACCAGCAGCTCAAGCCGCTGACCACCCTCAAGACCTGGGCGGCCAGCAGCCAGATGAGCGACCTGGTCGCGCTGTGCGAGCAGTTCGCCGAGCAGTCGCAGAGCGGCATCACCCGCGTGCTGCCAGGCCCGACCGGCGAGCGCAACACCTACAGCGTGCTGCCACGCGAACACGTGCTTTGCCTGGCCGACAACGAGGCCGACCTGCTGGCCCAGCTGGCGGCGGTACTGGCCGTGGGTAGCTCGGCGGTGTTCCAGGACGGCGAGCCGGCCAAGACCGTGCGCGGCCGTCTGCCGAAGGAGCTGCAAGCGAAGATCAAGCTGGTGGCCGACTGGAGCAAGGACGAGGTGGCCTTCGACGCGGTCATCCACCACGGTCACTCCGACCAACTGCGCGGCGTCTGCGAGCAGGTGGCCAAGCGTGCCGGCGCGATCGTCGGCGTGCACGGGCTGTCGAGCGGCGACCACCAGATCGCCCTGGAGCGCCTGGTGATCGAGCGGGCGGTGAGTGTTAACACCGCGGCGGCAGGTGGTAACGCCAGCCTGATGACCATCGGCTGACGCTGACGGTCGTTGAACGGAAAAGGAGAGCTCAGGCTCTCCTTTTTTGTGGGAGCAACTGTCTTGCCAAGATTTCTCAACCTGGCACGGTCCCTGTGGGAAAGGGCCGCAAAGCGGCCCCAGCAATCTTTGAAATCCTGGGACTGCTACGCAGCCCTTTCGCGGCACTGGCAGCACAAGTCTCAGTGCTTCATGCCAAGCTCGGCATCATCCATCAGCGCCTTGGCCAGGGCGCTCAGGTAATACGACGCCCAGAGCAGCTGGGGCTTCTCCTCCATGATCCCGGTGATGGTCAGGTCGCGTACGCAGCCCATCAGCTCTGACGCCTGGTCGCGGGCATGCTGGCAGGGGATGCCGGGTTCGATGCAGAACAGCGGGTCGGTCATGCCTTCGCCTTGGTAGAACTTGGTCTTGCCGACGGTGGTGGGGGTATTGTCTGTGGTCATGCTTTTTCTCCCTGAAATGGTCGGTGCCCCGCGATTGGGCTTAATGCAACGTCGGCGCCTGCGCCGGCATCTGCACCTGGATCAACGCTGCCTCGAGCAACACACGCAGCGACTCCATTTCATGCATCGACGCCATCATCAGCACGGCAGCTGGCGACCTGGGTTTGAGCTGTACGGCATGATGGGCCACGGTCAAGGCGCACAGGGCGTATTCGGTGGCCTGGATGAGGGTGTCTTCGAGGGAATGAGGGTTGTGGGGTGGATCTGGAACGATCTTAAGCATGGTCAAGGTCCTGTTCGTGGATAAGGACCACCACCGGTTGCTGTCAAACAAGAAGGTGGCAGCTGTACATGGGTTGACAGACCGGTGAACAAGACCAGAAACCGGCGCACACGAGGTGCCCCACGCACAGCCGCCATAAAACAGCGCCATGCGGTTTTGTTCAGAGCGGCCTGTCAAAGCCGGTCGCTGATTTTGCAGCGACCGTCCGAGACTAGAGGCCAACCCAGAGCACCGCAATGGCTTGAAAGGGGTGAAAAGCTTGTTTGGGAAATGGACTACAAGCAATAGGGAAAAGCTGAAATTTGCTCACAAATGGCAACCAAATACCGAGTACTTAGCCAGCAAAGGCATACTGACGCCCGAGACCAATCAACACTACAATCGACCTTACCGCATCCGCCGACATTGATTGCAGGGAGGTCTTCATGAGTGCAAAAGCACAGAACAGGTCGAGAGCCGAAAACCCACACATCGAGGCAGTCCAGCGCATTCGTCAGCTCGCACAGATTCTGTCACGCAACCCCGACGAAGCCAGGGCATTCTGGGTAAAAACCGGGGTTTTCACTGAAGAAGGTGAACTTAAGGCGCCTTACCGCTAGATGTATCGATGCCTTCCATCATTCGTCTTGGGCTTCCATGGCTGTGATCGCGAGGTAGGCGAAGCCATCCTCGCTGGCGAACCTATTTCACCCAGTGTCAATGCTTACGACTGGCTCGGTGAAGGCGCCTATTTCTGGGAAAACAGCCCCGACCGCGCGCTTAGTTATGCCCGACGCCTGAAGGAGCATAAACGCGGCCAAGGAAGTATAAAGAGCCCCTATGTAATTGGAGCGGTAATCAACCTCGGCTTGTGTCTGAACCTTACGGACGAAGGCGCACTACAAGAGCTTGGTATCGCCTACCAGTTGCTGATAGATAAAGGTGGCGTAATTCCTCAAAACGCACTGGGCTTCCCAGGCGATATGGACAACCTCAAGCGGTATCTGGACTGCGCTGTCTTCCAACTCCTTCACACAGCCCGAGAGCTTGTTGAATTAGAGCCCTATCAATCTATCCGCTCTCCATTTCTGGAAGGCGCCGAGCTTTACCCCGGTACCGCCTTCCGACAGGAGACGCACATTCAGCTTTGTGTACGCGATGTCAGTTGTATCAAAGGCTTTTTTCGCCCCTTGGATTCCGACGGCACGTTGCTCCAATCCTGATGAATGCCTTTAGCGGCAGCAGGCAGATTTCGCTCTCACCGTGAAGTCAACTTCCAGGTCTGCGTTCGCCAGAATATTCACCAATGCATCCAGCGAGAACTTGTCGATCTTGCCATTGAGCAAGTCACTCAAGCGTGGCTGAGTCAGATGCAGTCGCCGTGCTGCGTCTTTCTGTGGCAGATCCCAGGACCGGACAATCCTGGTCAACACCTTCATCAGATTCGCCCGAAGCCACAGGTTCTCGGCCTCTTCGGGTGAGTCGAACAGCGCATCCCACACCGAAGTGGAGCGTTCGTTTGTCATCGCAAAGCCCTCCATCCACCGTGAGCGGCAAAAATAGCTCCATATCGTTATCGATATAAGTGCAATTGCGTGACAAGGCTTTGCGACGGGTAACACCCACGCCCATACCGCCCGGCGCAACCCAAAACGGCCTGGGCGATGGCAACTTCTGCCCCCATATCACCCAAACCAATTAACCTGTCCCCTGCCCCATCACCTTGCCTAGACTCGCTGCATCCCGACCCAGGAATGCCGCCATGTCCGAGCAACTCCTCAGCAGCCGCAACCTCGCCTTCGAACTCTACGAAGTCCTCGACGCCGAGGCCCTGACCCAGCGCCCGCGCTTCGCCGAGCACAGCCGCGAGACCTTCGACGCGGCGCTGACCACCGCCCGCACCATTGCCGAAAAGTACTTCGCCCCGCACAACCGCAAGGGCGATGAACACGAGCCGCGCTACCTGGACGGCCGTGCCGAGCTGATCCCGGAGGTAAAACCTGCGGTCGACGCATTCCTCGAAGCGGGCTTCCTCAACGCCAACCGCGACTTCGAAGTCGGCGGCATGCAGTTGCCCAGCCTGGTATCGCAAGCCTGCTTCGCCCACTTCCAGGCCGCCAACGCCGGGACCACGGCCTACCCGTTCCTGACCATGGGCGCGGCCAACCTGATCGAGAGCTTCGGCAGCGACGAACAGCAACGCCTGCTCCTGCAACCGATGATCGAAGGCCGCTACTTCGGCACCATGGCCCTGACCGAGCCCCATGCCGGCTCGTCCCTGGCCGATATCCGCACCCGCGCCGAACCTGCAGGCGACGGCACCTACCGGCTCAAGGGCAACAAGATCTTTATCTCCGGCGGCGACCACGAGCTTTCGGAGAACATCGTGCACATGGTCCTGGCCAAGCTGCCGGACGCACCGCCCGGGGTGAAGGGCATCTCGCTGTTCATCGTGCCCAAGTACCTGGTCAATGCCGACGGCAGCCTCGGGCCACGCAACGACGTGCTGCTGGCCGGCCTGTTCCACAAGATGGGCTGGCGCGGCACCACCTCCACTGCGCTGAACTTCGGTGACAACGGCCAGTGCGTCGGCTACCTGGTAGGCCAGCCGCACCAGGGCCTGGCCTGCATGTTCCAGATGATGAACGAGGCGCGCATCGGCGTCGGCATGGGCGCGGTGATGCTGGGTTACGCCGGTTACCTGTATTCCCTGGACTATGCCCGTCAACGTCCACAGGGCCGCCTGCCGGACAACAAGGACCCGCACAGCCCCGCCGTACCGATCATCGAGCACAGCGATGTGAAGCGCATGCTGCTGGCACAGAAGGCCTACGTGGAGGGTGCTTTCGACCTGGGCCTGTACGCGGCCCGGCTGTTCGATGACACCCACACCGCCGCGGATGCAGACACACGCCGACAAGCCCTGGAACTGCTCGACCTGCTCACGCCCATCGTCAAGTCCTGGCCCTCGGCGTTCTGCCTGAAGGCCAACGAACTGGCGATCCAGATCCTTGGCGGCCACGGCTACACCCGCGAGTACCCGGTCGAGCAGTACTATCGCGACAACCGTCTCAACCCGATCCACGAAGGCACCGAGGGTATCCAGTCCCTCGACCTGCTCGGGCGCAAGCTGGCGCAGAACAACGGCGCCGGGCTCAAGCAACTGATTCGCCTGATCGCCGGCACCTGCGAGCGCGCCAGCCATCACCCGAACCTCGATCCGTTGCGCCAGCCCCTGGAGCACCTGGTTAACCGATTGCAAAGCGTGACCCTCGCCCTGCTCGGCGACCTGGCCGCCGGCAAGGTCGCTGGCGCGCTGGCCAACTCGGCGCTGTACCTCAAGGTGTTCGGCCACTGCGTGATCGGCTGGCGCTGGCTGGAGCAGGCCATTCATGCCGAGGTCGGCCTGCTCAAGGGCAACGACCGCGACTTCTATCAGGGCAAGCTCCACGCCGCACGTTATTTCCTCACCTGGGAAGTGCCGGGCTGCCATAATGACCTCGCTTTGCTCGAGGCCCGCGACGACACCTGCCTCGCCATGCAAGAGGGGTGGTTCTAGGGGGAACCACCGCACACACGGAGGTTTCCGATGTTCGACTCCAGCACCCTGCTGCGCCAGCGCTTTGCCGCGCTGCGCAGCACGGCCGAACTGTTCTCGCTTCGCCATGTGAAGCAATCGCACCAGTCACTGTCGGTTCGGCGCAACGTCGCCGAGCCGCCCTTCTTCAGCCAGGACGAAGGCGCCATGCTCACCGTGCGGGTGGATGGCGTCGAGGCCTACGCGGCCACCGCCGACCTGTCCCAGGCTGGGCTGCAACGTGCCCTGGAGCAAGCCGAGGCGCTGGCCCGACGGATCAAGGCCAGCAGCCTGCTCGACCTGAGCGGCCGGCCAGCCCCGGACGGGCGCCACGACCATGTCTCGCCCAACTTCGAACAGCCCCTGCCCAACCTCGCCGACTGCCTCGACCTGTTGGCCGCCGAATCGGCCAGCGTGCCCAAGGACGAACGCCTGGTGGACTGGCAGGCCAGCCTTGGCATCAGCATGGTCGAGCAGACCTACCTGAACTCCGCCGGCGCCGAGTTGCGCCATGCCCAGCGCTTCGTCTACCCGGGCCTGGGCGTCACCGCCAGCGACGGCCAGGACAGCCAGAGCCGCAGCCTGGGCCGGGAGAACTTCGGCCAGCAGGGCGGCTTCGAGGTGATCGAGCGCTGTGGCCTGGTCGGCGCTGCCCGCCGGGTGGCCGACGAGGCGCTGCAACTGCTGCTGGCGCCGAACACGCCCAGTGGCCGGCGCGACCTGCTGCTGATGCCCGACCAGATGATGTTGCAGATCCACGAGTCCATCGGCCACCCGCTGGAGCTGGACCGCATCCTCGGCGATGAGCGCAACTACGCCGGCACCAGCTTCGTCAAAGCCGGCGACTTCGGCCATCTGCAGTACGGCTCGAAGCTGCTCAACGTGACCTTCGACCCGACCCTTCGCGAGGAACTGGCCAGCTACAGCTTCGATGACGACGGCACCCCGGCCAGCAAGCAGTTCCTGATCCGCGACGGCCTGCTGGTGCGCCCTCTGGGCGGCGCCCTGTCGCAGCTGCGCTCGGGCCTGGATGGCGTGGCCAACAGCCGCGCCTGCGGCTGGAACCGCGCGCCGATCGACCGCATGGCCAACCTCAACATCGAGCCGGGCGACCAGTCGCTGGAACAACTGATCGGGGGTATCGAGCACGGTATCCTGATGCGCACCAACCGCTCCTGGTCCATCGACGATGCGCGCAACAAGTTCCAGTTCGGTTGCGAGTGGGGGCAGTTGATCGAAAACGGCGAGCTCAAGGGCGTGGTGAAGAACCCGAACTACCGCGGCATCTCCGCCGACTTCTGGCGCAACCTCTCGGCCGTGGGCGACAGCAGCACCTTCCAGGTGCTCGGCACGCCCAACTGCGGCAAGGGCGAGCCCAACCAGGTGGTACGCGTCGGCCATGCCTCGCCGGCCTGCGTGTTCCGCCAGATCGACGTATTCGGGGGAGACGCCTGATGAGCACCCTGTACCAGCAACGTTTCGAAAGCCTGCTCGACAGCCTGAACGCCGCCGTGCAACCGGGCGAGCAGTTCACCCTCGGCTACAGCGCCGAGCATTCGCAGTTCGTGCGTTTCAACCATGCCAAGGTGCGCCAGGCCGGGCTGGTCAGCCAGGCCAGCGTGCACCTCCGACTGGTGCGCGAAGGGCGCCAGGCCGAGCAGCAGATCACCCTGGGCGACGATCCCGAGCTCGACCAGCGGCGCCTGCACGACGCCCTGGCGCAGTTGCGCCAGACCTTGCCATTGCTGGCGGTGGATCCCTACCTGAACCTCGACGACAGCGCCTGGCACAGCCATAGCCTGCTGGAGCAGCCATTGCCCGAGCTGGACGAAGTGCTGGCCCTGGTCGAGCGCGAAGCCGGCGACCTGGACCTGGTCGGCATCTATGCCGCCGGCCCCATCTGCCGGGGCTTCGCCAGTTCCTTCGGGGCCTTCGGCTGGCACCAGGCCAACAGTTTCAACTTCGACTGGAGCCTGTTCCACGCCAACGGCCAGGCGGTCAAGGCCAACTATGCCGGACAGGCCTGGAGCGGCGAGACCTTCGCCGCGCGCCTGCGCCAGGCCCGCGACCAGTTGGCGTACCTGGGACGCCCGGCCATCACCCTCAAGCCCGGCAGCTACCGAGCCTACCTGGCGCCGGCGGCGATGGACGAGATCGCCGGGATGCTGTGCTGGGGCGGTTTCTCCGCCCAGGCCCTGGCCACGGGCAACAGCCCGCTGCAGCGCCTGTACAACGGCGACGCGCAACTGAGCCCGCGGGTGAGTTTCAGCGAGCAGGTCAGCGGCTCGCTGAGCCCGGCGTTCTCCGACGAGGGCTCGCCCCGTCGCGACCTGCTGCTGATCGGTGAAGGCAGGGCGCTGGAAAGGCTGGTGAGCGCCCGCAGCGCCGCCGAGTTCGCCCAGGAGGCCAATGGCGCCGACAGCCATGAGTCGCCGTGCGCGCTGAGCCTGGCCCCGGGCAACCTGCCCGGCGAAGAGGTACTGGAGCGTCTGGGCACCGGGCTGTACATCAGCAACCTGTGGTACCTGAACTATTCGGACCTGCCCGCGGCGCGCATGACCGGGCTGACCCGCTTCGCCACGTTTTGGGTGGAAAATGGGCAGATTCAGGGGCCGGTAAGCACCATGCGTTTCGACGACAGCCTGTACAACCTGCTGGGCAGCCAGCTCGAAGACCTGACCCAGGAGCGCGAGATGATCCTCTCGACCAGTACCTACGGGCAGCGAAGCACCGGGTCGAGTCATTTGCCGGGGGCGTTGGTCAAAGGCCTGACCCTCACCTTGTGATCGGCAGGATCGGCCTCATCGCTGGCAA